>JAOAIX010000009.1:43345-86489 GCA_026414485.1 Candidatus Bathyarchaeota archaeon | reverse complement strand
ACAACTACACCAGTTTTTCTTAGTTGGAGTTTAAGATGTAAAAACTTAGGTCGACCAAGTGGACTAGGAAAGATAAAGCTAAACTTGAAACAGTAAAGTTTCGGCTGTTATATGGCGGGCCCGACGGGAATTGAACCCGCGACCTACGGATTAAGAGTCCGCCGCTCTGGCCTGACTGAGCTACGGGCCCACCTGAATGCTTTCGAAGAGGAATTTTCATCAACAGATATAGAGCTTTCGCTTACGTAAACTACAGTTGCAATGAACACACGCAGCAGATGTTGTAGGATAAAGTGACAGACAAAGCGTTAAACCAAAAACCTATCTAAACTTAATGTGTGAACAACGAATTGAAAACAAAACACAAAAGACGACAGGAAACAGAAAACAACTTGGTTGAAGTATTTTTACTCATCGACATTGACGCAAAAGGAAAAACCATGTAGCTCATTTTACGCCCAAAAACAGCGGCTCCAACGTCCCTTCGTTCACGTCATCACCATGTTATATTGAATAAGATCAGGATAGCCCAAACTAAAAGTATAAAAGCAATCAACAATCAACAACGCGCCGAAAAATAAAGGTGCAAACAATGTTTGACATCGTTGGAACGCTACTTTGGATCGGCATCGGCGCAGGCGGCTTAGCCTTCGCTTTTGTGGAATATGCCTTTTCCAGCAAGAAAAACCGAAAAAACAAACAATAGGCACACATGAAACTAAAAGGGGGGCAACTTGCCCCTTTTTTTTACTTGTTCAAAACTACACCTCATCAAAGATTTGGTTAGAAAAGCTAAAGCACAGGAAATGTTTTTGAAACTAAACCACATTAAAAAATTCAAAGAAGCGAGGTAAAATAGATGACCACAAAAGAAGATAAACAGCACTTACAGGAACTGAAAGAAATGATTCTAGAGAAAAAACCCTCTGAACCAGTAGAGAAAGTTTTGACTAAATTCTGTGCCCGCCACGGTGTTTCTATAGACACATGCCGAATTTACTATAACCAACTGAAAGCAAAAGGCGAAATTAAAGAACAATAAAAAATGATCCCCACTGTTTTGAAGAACACAAAAAAATTAAGAAGAGGCACAACCGTTTAGGAAAAAGTCAACTTCAAATCAGTAAAATAGAACAATTTTAAGTCAGAATCTCCTGAATGTTACGTCGAGGACAAACAAGTGACTAAAGAACTCGTGTTTATAGGCTTAGGATTAAACGACGAAAGAGGCATAAGCCTACAAGGTCTAGAAGAGGCAAAAACTGCAGACCACGTGTTTATCGAACTCTACACTAACCTACTTCCAGATTTCTCCATAACACACCTTGAAAAGTTAGTAGGTAAACCAATTCAGGTCATGCAGAGAAGAAATCTTGAAGAAGAAAACGGCAAAAGCATCCTCGACGCAGCAGAATCAGGCAAAACAGTGTTTCTCGTCCCCGGCGACCCGTTTGTTGCAACAACCCATGTAACGCTGCGCTTGGAAGCAGCGAAACGAAACATAAAAACACGCATAATCCACGGCGCAAGCATAATCTCGGCCATAACAAGTTTGTCAGGGTTACACAACTATAAATTTGGCAAAACCGTCACAGTACCTTTCGCCGAGAACTTCAGCGAAACACCCTATAACGTAATTAATCAAAATAAGCAGTTGGGGCTCCACACGCTTTGCCTACTGGACTTGAAAGCCGACGAAAAGAGATTCTTAACCATAAAAGAAGCCTTAAAAATGCTTACGCAGACCGAACAAAAAAAGAAACTAAACATAGTCACTCCAACAACACTTGCCTTAGGAGTGGCAAGGGCAGGAAGCAACAACCCCAGCCTTAGAGCAGACTACATAAATGAATTGATAAAATTTGATTTCGGTGAACCACCACACAGCTTAATTTTACTGGGCCAACTTCATTTTATGGAGGCAGAAGCATTGATAGCCTTTGCGGGTGCACCATCAAACATACGGAGCACTACAAAATGAACATAGAAGCACTAATAGACAAATACATCTCCTCCACAGAGAAGACACTCAACACTATGCAACAAACCCAAGACACAATTATTTTAGATAAAAAAAACATACATGAAATCCTGTCTTACGCCAAAGCCTACTTAGAAGACGCAAAATATTACCGTGAACAAAAAAAATTCGAAACAAGCCTCACATCCATCGCCTACTGTGAAGGACTCATAGACGCACTAAAAATTGTGGGAGCAATAAAAATTCCCTCAACACCGTAAACCAACTTTTAAATCAGCAACCATTTAAAGTAGGGCATAACCAACCTTTTATGCCCGAACAACGTTAAAAGACTAAAATAATTCCCCACCAGGAGTAAACGGATCAAATGTCAACTGAGCCCAAAAACAAAAAGAGGGTATTGGCTTCAGGAGTATTTGACTTACTCCACTTGGGGCACGTAAAATTCCTGGAAGAAGCAAAAAAGACTGGCGGAGAAAACGCAGAACTAGTCGTTATCATTGCACGGGACAACACCGTAGAGAAAATGAAAGGCGCAAAACCTGTGATGCCTGAAAACCAACGGCGCGCATTAGTAGAAGCCCTAAAAGTAGTAGACGAAGCAGTGCTAGGTTTCGAACAATTTGACATAGGTCAAGTTATAGAAAAAATAAAGCCAGACGTTATTGCATTAGGATACGACCAAACAGGCATGGAAGAACAAGTGAAAAAATACGTTGAAAAGCATAAACTGAAAATCAAAGTGGCACGTATCAACAAGTTTGAACAGGACGAACTAGATAGCTCCTCAAAAATCCGAAAGAAAATCGTGGAAAAATTTGCAAGATGAACAAAAATGAAAAGCAGCCAGCAATACCACATAACATACGTTTTGATGGCGATAAACATAGCCGTTTACATCTACACATCAATAGCAGGCGGAGACGCACTACACACAAGTTTTGACATGATAGTACAGTATGGACAAGTCAACGGCTTAGTTCTCGGCTACGGCTACTACCATCAACTCTTCACATCCATGTTTGTGCACATCACCATCGTACACTTAGCAGGAAACATGCTTTTTCTGCTAATTTTTGGCTTACGAGCAGAAGAACTATTCACGCTACCCGAGTACCTATCAATATACTTCCTAGGAGGCTTAGCAGGAAACTTACTATCCTTGGCATTTATGCCACCTTGGATACCCTCAGCTGGAGCCTCAGGAGCAATTTTCGCCATGTTCGGAGCCTGCACCATCTACATCCGACGAACCGTAGGGCAATCCATCGTCGGCGCACTGATCTTCGCATTTTTCCTCTTGATGATCAGTTCAGGACCTGAAGTAAACAACTTAGCTCACCTAGGCGGTTTAGTGGCAGGTTTACTCATCGGCTACGTTTTGGCTTTAAGACAAAAACCCGAAGCAACATACACCTACAACTACTCATACACTACTCCATTTTAGGGAGTAGCCAAAATTTCCACTTTAACTTTATTACCATCCTTAAGGTTGAGATGCTTCCGTAAACAAACAGGGGCAATAATCTCAAGAACCGAAGCATCATAGTGACTACGCAACGCAGAAATCAAAGCACCTTTCACTTTGTTTTCAATCATAATGGGGTAACATTTGACTAAACCAAAAGTGCGATCTTCATTTCGGAAACCTTCTACTTCAATAGCGGGATAGGCATCTAGTTCAGCACGAGCTTGAATGTCATATTCGGTTGTAAGCTTAATATTTAACGTCCCAGGATAAGGATCAAAACCAAGTTTTTCTATGAATTGCTTACGGTACCGGTCTTTTGCTATGTAATAGGCACCTTCACCTAAACCCGTAAAAACCGTACCCTCAAGAGTGATACTAGGCGGATAAGTGGCTTCCATAAGAAGTTTAAGGTTAGCATAAACTTTTTGAAGCGCCCCCACCCCCTTTGGCTCAATTTTCACAAGACAACCTTCATGAATAATGGAACGTTTAATCCAGCCTTTGCGCTCCAACTCAATAAGATAACGAGAAGCAGTTTGCTGACTTACCCCCAGCTTCTCAGCTAAATATTCCGTTGAAATTTTAGTAGTTCGCCTATGGGCACCCATCTCGGCTAATTTGAGAATCGCAAAAATTTGACGCCACTCGTGAGGGTCAGTCATTTTTACCAACAGTCAGCAATTGAATATTAAATACTAGTTCACAAGTTTATATTTAAACGACACGACAGAGCAAAAAATCCTAGATTTTAAGCAACCGACCTTCCTTGTCCATTTCACCTTTCCTTATCCGTGTAGTAGAGATGGGCGTACAGTTCTGAGAAGGAACCATACTAACTGTAATTATAGCCAAAGGCGAAAGCTCAGCTTTCAGTCGCAACTCGTTAATTTTCAACGCAGTGCGCCGTGTTTCTTCGCTAACCACCAACGCCTCAAGGTAAGGGTCACTAATTGAAGTACCATACGCATCGTCCAAAGCCACAACTTCAGCTCTGCCCAACAGTTCTGAATCCCTAAGAAAAACCTCCAAATTTTCCAGTCGCTCATCATAAGCAGCCGTGACATGCGGCTTATTCATTTGTCTAACCAACGCATCAGAACTTAAACCAATAACAACGTGGTCGCCAACTTCAAAAGCCTTCAAAAGCAACGTTTTATGACCACGATGCAACTCATCAAATGTTCCGCCAACAGCCACCTTTTTAAACTGTCTCACTTGTATTCACCAATCTTGCGCCTTGGAAGTCCAGTTCACTAACAAGGATGTTCGTTTTTGGCAGAACCTGTTTAAAAGCTTCCGCAACGTCCACAGCATTTTCCTTAAATGTAACAGCATGAATTGCCTCTCCAAGCATATTCTGAGCGTAACCAATAGCGCCAGCGCCCTTTGCTAGACGTGCAAGTTGTTTAATACGTTCAGTAGCAAAACCTGCTTTTTCAGAAAAATCCCAGCAGCAAGCCAAAAAATTTTCTAAAGTCGGCTCATCCAAAATAGCCTCCAAGGTTTTGCGACCATACCGATTAACCTCAAGCCGCTTTTCAGCAGAAGACAAAACTTGCCTCGTAGGAGTTGGACCAAAAAGCCCCACAACCACGACGTACTCAGAGCGCAAAGGGATCCGATCGATAACACTTATACCCGGCGCCCCCGGCTCAATAGTTAAGACACAACCACTAACCATTAAAGGCCCAACTGTACCTAACCCCGTCTTACACCGTACTTCGGCAACATGCGCAATTTTACCAATTTGATTAAAAGTTAAGGGTAAACCCAAAGCCTTCGAGAAAGCCAACGCCGCAGTTAAGGCTCCACCTGCACTTGTCCCAAAACCTGCACCAACAGGAACAGAGATTTCATGCCTAACAACCACAGCATAAGTCTTTTCAGTTTTATCCAACAGCATACGCAAAGCGGTTCTTGTTGTTTCAGCTTCAGGTGCAACTTTTCCGTTCATAAAAACACGGATACTATTCCTCTCGGCTTCAGAGATAGAAACCGTGGTTAAAACTCCATGCCGAAGACCAAAACCGCCCCCGCGGGCACCTACCCGTTCAGGATCAGCAATGGGAACACCCGCTTCTGTTTGGTCACAAATCTCAAAAAAACTCGAAAGACCCGCCGGAGCGAAAGCCTGTGCAGACTTGAACATCATTTCGCCCTTTCATCGTTTACACTACAAAGTTGAGGGAAGGCTTTGCGGCAAGCCTTAATGATAGGAGGCGCCAGCAACAAAACAAACGGAATTTCAGTTGCAAACGTCCAAACAAATATTAAAGGAACCAACGACGCCGACAAAGGCGACGCAAAATAACCTGTAGGCGAATAGAAAAGTTGGCTGTACGCCCAAACCGCAACGGCAACTACAGCGGCACCCACACCCATTCCGATAACGCTACCTACACCGAAGCTTCGGAATTCACGCCAATACTTTGTCATTAAAGCAAATAAAAACAGACTAACCCCTACAAGAGACGTAAAGAGAACCAACGTAACGAAAGTAGAAAACGGCGCAAACCCCGCAGACTCCACAGGCAACAACAAAGTTGGCAGCAACAAACCAACCAAAATAATAGCACTACCCATTGCTAAACCTGCAAGGGTTTTTTTGCGGTCAAGATTTCTTTTGGACAAGTAACCAATCATGAAAAACACTGTAAAATTTGCGGTAACACCAGCGGTTAAACTCAAAAAAGGGTCACCGTGAAAAGCTAAATCTCTTATGAATATACCTATAGCGGCGCCAACACCCCCAACCCAAGACCCAAAAAGAACCGCAAACACCGCAGGTATAAAAGCAGCAGGCCAGAAGGCTACTCCTCCAAAAGTAAGACCAAAACTTGTCAAGTAACCAACGACCGCATAGAGCGATGCACATATTGCAATTACAGCTACATTGAAAGCCTTCATCTTGTGTTTACCCCATCTTCAGTGAATAACCCCGACAAAATAGAGATTATATAAATAAGAGTATCCTATGAACTGTTTAAACATGTTTAAACAAACATCAGTTGAATTTAAACTAGAAATTAGGAGTCAAAGCTACACAGAAACAAAAAAGCTCAATAAAGGTAAAGGCAATCACTTTTTGTGTCTTCGAATCCGGTCTTGCCTTTGAGATTTCATTCTCCAATCGCGTTTTCTCTGAGTTTGCACAGTAAAACGGTCGTATCTTGGAGGAGGAACAAAGTCTTTTCGGTAACGAGAAATGTTACGGTAAAATGTCTCAGAGGTAATGACGTTATTCTTCAGATCCGCGATATTCTTGTTTAACTCAAGCCTTTCCTCATCACTGCTTGCAGAGTCAAAAACCTCCGCATAAACAATATACGCAGCATGGAAAGGAAAATTTGAAAGGTCATCTATAAGGAGTTTTTCAGTTGTCGGTTGGGAATTTTTTGGTGCTTGTTCAGTCATGTTTATTCAATCTTCTACAACGCTAACACAAGTAACATACTTCTTTATAGCTTTTACAGATGTCAGAAGTTCATTCTGAATCGTTAAAACCATGTTCTAAACGACCATGATCTTTCCTGAAATTCTCAAGGTGCTCAGCTTTGGAATTCCCATAGGCCTTCAGGTGGCGCTGCAGATCACTTGCACTGCAAAAACAGCAAGGGCAAAAAGGACATTTCAACAAGTTGATACTGTTACTTTCCTGAAGGTCTTTTTCTTCCATATTTATCACTCACAGCTAAAGATCATACAAATTTGGATATGTCACAGTTACCCTAAATAAGGATAATGCAAACCCAATAAACATCAAACAACATTTACTAATAAAACAAAAAAAATACCTACAAAAAGAAAACTCACAGAGAACAAAATAACAGGCGCCAACAATGAACAACATAAAACTCAAGGTCAAGGGCATTCTTTTGGATTTGGACGGAACAGTATTAGACACTAAAGACGCGTATGTCGCAGCTGCAAAAAACGCTTTTAAAAAACTCGGGCTTTGTGAACCTAAAAACGGTATTGCGCTGGAGATTCCAAAACGAATAGAACAAAAACTACCGTTAGCCGACCTTGTAGGATGTGACTCATCGCAGTTCTTGGATGTATATCTTAAAGGATTCTACAACATATCATCAAATAAAACGCGACCTTTTCCACACGTTATAGAAACTCTTGCAGCTTTATCTCAAAAGGCTAAACTTGCAATCATAACAATGCGTTTTGTCCCTAAAGAAATCGTTATCAAAGAACTAAAGCAATTCGGTTTAGAAGGACATTTTACTCAAGTGTTCACAGCTTTAGACACAGACAAACCCAAACCTTCACCTGAAGCACTCATCAAAGCCGCCAAAGCAATAGATGTAAAAATGGATGAATGCGCTATAGTGGGCGATTCCGTCATAGACGTACAAGCCGGAAAAGCTGCTCAAACAAACACTGTTGCCGTGCTTTCTGGACTTTACTCACGTGAAGAACTCGCCAAAACAAACCCAGATTTGATAATAAAAAACATAAAAGAGTTACCTAAATTTATAGATTAAAAGAATTTCATATTTCTAAGGTCGTAATATTGCGGAAAACCGCCTAAACCAGTTATATTTGACAGGGAAATAAGTTAATTAAAGCCCATATTGCATACTTGATATGGAGAAGGCTTCAGAGTCGGAATTAGATATGAACTTTGTAGAAATAATCCTGACTGAAAAATTGAAAGAAGCAGACCCAGCCCTAGACATCCTAGGTTCAGATAGAAAAGTGCTACAAGTAGCATGCCAAGACTTCACCAATTACCTCAAGACTCACTGGAAACTAGTGGGCAAAGAGTCAAACAACTGGGAACTTGCAGATAAAATAGAACAATTTTTCAAGGAAAACCCAACCGAATTTGAAACGTACCTCACCATTTGGACTGGAATCTGGCTTAAGAAATGGAAAGAGAGAGTAAAACTACTTATTGGTAACCAAAACCTCAACAAATGGAATAAACTCTCCAAGACACTTACTGACGCAGAACCATTATGGAGAAAATTAACGCACAAACAAGAAATCATGGAAATAGTAGTAGCAACCTTGGTGAAAAATGGAGAAATCTGTGGAACCGAAATCCTAGCGGAAAACATTCTAAAAATGGAGCTAGGCGAGAAGAAAAACCAGTTCATGATAAACGAAAAAGAACAAACATTGACTATACTTAACAACGCCCTACGTAAAGCAAGAGATATGGCTCAAAGCAAAGGACCATTAATTTTCGTTAAAATTGACAAGGGCTACTACAACTCAGTTAACTAAAAAAGAGGAAACAACAACTCTTCGGCCTCTTCTTGGCACCGATAAACCAAACAAGTCTACAGTACTGAAACTACAGCCAGCTACAAGCCAAGGCTTTCAAGAAATACTTAAGATCAAGGCAAATAAATAAGAAATCAACTAGGCTAATCTTTGTCTAGCCAAAGTCTTAGTTTGCCACTTGTAGCTTCTAAGAGTGGCGGATTCTCCGTAACCACATGCTGCACAACGCTTATGACGAACGTGATATGCACGCCTGCCGCAGCGTCTACATTTTATGTGGACAACTTTGCCTTGACGTTTACCCTGTGATGGAGTACCTTTACCCAATTTTGTCACCTAGGAGGAGGCGATATGAGGACAACGTTGTCTCCACGAACGATGATCAAACCCAGTTTGCGTTGGTTTTCAACTTCTGTGGTGTCCTCGGTTTCTTCCAGAACCAGATTAAGATGTTGATCAAAACCCTTTAGTCTGCCGCGTAGGCTTTTGCCACCTTTTAAGCGCACCAGCACTATTTTGCTCAAGTTTTGCTCAAGGATTTCAGTGGTCATTTCGCTCATTTAAAGACCCTTCGTATTGTTCGCTTCTATACTTCAACTCTTAACATTTAAACCTATCTAAGCCATAAACACCATGTTACTGTAAAAGTCTATTAAGCTGGACAAAATCTACTTTTAACAAAATAAACCTCCAAAGGGGCGCAACATTGCCTGAACAACTACTCCAGGTGCTTTTTCTAGGTTTACTCCAAGGAATAACCGAGTGGCTACCAATCTCCAGCACAGCACACCTAAAGTTAATCGACAACTTACTGCTCAATTTGTCAACAACCCCCCTCTTTAACCTCGTATTACACATAGGCACTTTAACCGCAGTGGTATTCTTCTTTAGAAAAGACATACAAAACATGCTTTCAGCACTCATCAAGTTTGACTTTAAATCAGAAAGCGGCGCCCTCATACCGCCAATAGCAGTAGCAACAATACCCACCGCCATAATTGGACTTATTTACGTCCTATTAAAAGGGGAAACTTTTCAAACCCTACCAATCATAGCAGTAACATTTCTTGTAGGCGCAACTATAGTTTACAGCTCCAGATTTGGACAGGAAAAAACCGAAAAGATCTCATACAAAAACGTAGTACTAATAGGAATTGCACAGGGCTTTGCAGTTTTCCCAGGGCTTTCACGAAGCGGCGTAACCATATCTACAGCGCTACTTCTTGGACTTCGAAGGGAAAAAGCGTTCAAATTCTCTTTTCTGCTTTCTATACCTGCCATCATCGGCGACTTTGTTGTAGAATTGTATAATCAACGCGGGGTATTCGCCACCACAGGCATAGACCCCATAAACATCATTGCAGGATTTGCTGTAGCTGTAGTAGGCGGATATTTGGCCTTGAAGTTAGTAGCACAAACCATCAGAAGCAAAAAATTCCACTATTTTGCAATCTACACAGCAACAATTGGAACCATTCTTTTAATTTCATCAATACTAATACTCTAGCCAATCTTGAGAGACACAAAAATAACTTGCAGCTAGATCTTCACTTAACCTTATAAAGTGCTCTTCGTTTTTAAAATTGGTAAACACGGGAACAAACATGGCGACGTTAATAGAGCTTACACTAGTTTTTTTGAGCTCTTTTGGGTTCAATATGATACCCTTCGCTGGCCCATCCAACCTTTTTATCGCATCAACAGCCGCGTTAACCATAGGTTCCACTGAACCCGCAACGTTGGGAGCAGTAGGTTTACTCGTCGCTTTAGGCGCATCAATCGCAAAGAGCGTACACTACTTAGTCACGTTCTTTATAGGGAAACGTTTAAGCCCAAAACGCCGCCAAAGACTAGACAAAGACGCAGAAAAAATTAAAGGCTGGGCATTTCTACTGCTTATTGCCGCTGCAGCTACTCCAATCCCTGATGAACCGGTAGTTGTGCCGCTTGGATTGATGAAATACAGCCCAGCAAAGTTCTTCACCGCCTTCTTCCTTGGAAAACTCTCGATAACACTCGCAGGAGCATTCCTTGGCGCATGGACAAACACTACTTTTTCAGAATTTCTCAGTCAAGAAGCAATGATTATACTCTCCATAGCCCTAACTATAATCGTCACAATCATATTGCTGAAGGTGGATGTAGGAGAATTCGCGGAAAAAATTTTTAGACGAAGACCAAAAACCACCGACCAAGACAAAGATTCTGCCACCACAAACTCGTGAACTTGGGAAAATTAATTATTGACCAACCTCATCACGATACCGAAGAAAACAAAAACCTGAGAGAGACACAAATGACCCACAAACACCAAAGGTTTTCACTAAAAACAAAAGAAGCAAAACAGATAATTTCTCAGGTTTCAGAAAAACTGAAAATAGATTTAGAATCTGTGTTCGGTTCAAAGATAAACGTTGAGGTTGTAGAAGCAGATTTTGGACAGCTGCTACTACTAAGAGGCAAACCCGCGCTTTTCAGAAAGAAAGAAACATTTTTGCCAACTTTAACGAGCAACGAGCTGCTTAAAGCGCTACCTAAAGTGGTAGTAGATATGGGTGCAGTACGCTTTGTATGCAATGGTGCAGACGTAATGGCTCCAGGAATAGTACGCTATGAGGGCGAATTCGGCGCTAACGATATAACAGTTGTAATAGATGAAAAGCACAATAAACCATTAGCAATAGGCGAAGTACTTTACAACTCAAACGAAGTAAAAAATGTCAAACAGGGTGTCATAGTTAAAAACTTACATTACGTCGGCGACAAAGTTTGGAATTTTACGAAACTCATTGGATAATATTAAACTCTTAAAGCAAATTTGCAAAAAACAGAAAAATCTTACATGGTTAACCTAAAAATTGAACAAAAAATATCTCTCCTTTATTAGCATAAAAAGACCTTTAAAGTTCCACACCAAATTTTTAGTGTTTCTACTTGGCGACATAAACATGAAAAAGAAAAACACAAAGCCAAAAGATAATTTGTCAACAAAGAACCAAGCAGCTCAACTTGTGGAAAACAACCCGCTCAAAGAGTACCACGAAAAACGTGACTTCAATTTGACCACAGAACCACAAGGCAATGAAGAGAAAACACAAAATGAAAACAAGATCTTTGTTGTACAAGAACACCACGCCAAAAGGCTACACTATGATTTCAGGTTGGAGCACAACGGCGTACTCAAAAGCTGGGCAATTCCAAAAGGCATACCTGAAAACACCACAGACAAACGCTTAGCGGTAGAAACAGAAGACCACCCCCTAGAATACGCAGAATTTGAAGGCAACATTCCAGAAGGACAATATGGCGCGGGCAAAGTCACAATCTGGGACAAGGGCACCTACCAAACCACAGTGTGGAACGAAAAAATCATAGAAGTCACATTAACAGGAAAAAAACTCAAAGGCCGCTACATACTGGTGCCCCTAAAAAAGGGAACTGACAAAAACTGGTTACTACTCAAAGGCAAGGAATAACAAACACAAATTTATTAGACAAAATATGTTTATCCTACACAAGTGATTGCTATGCCCTACTGTGGAAACTGTGGCGCAGCAAACAACCATGAATACAAGTTTTGTCAAAACTGCGGTTTTCCCTTGCTACAACAACAAGCCCAACCGAGTTATTATATTCCACCCCCTCCACCAACCCAACCTACCGCCGAGATACCTATCCAACAACCACTACAAAAAAGCTACAGCGAAAGTGTGATGGGAGTAATGCTGCTACGTAATCCAAAATCCATGGGCAGATACGACACTTACACCGGCATAGTCACCACACATCGACTAATTTTCGCCCAGATGACAAGCGAGATGCTGAACACGGCAATACAAATAGCTAAAGATCAAGCAAAAGCCGAAGGCAAAGGCTTCTGGGGACAATGGGGGGATCAATTAAAAGCCGCATACAGCTACACCAACAGGTATCTACACATGGATCCTAATGCAGCACTATCAGAGACGCCGGGAAACTTTTTCGTAAATAACATGGACATCAAAGAAGTAGAAATAAAAATAAAAGACCTCCACAAGCCGGGAGAGAAGATTCACAGACACGAGTTCGAGTTGGAAATTCACACTCCGCATGGAAACTACAAGTTCAGAATGGACAACCGCAAAGAATACTTAAGCCTTCTAAAACAAACGTATGGGGAAAAAATGAGAATGCCCTTCGGCTACTTTCCCACAGAAGGCTTCACGATCAATTTATAAATAAAAGCCCTTCTCCTCCGTTTTCCACTTAACAATTTTATTTGTCTTTAACACAAGTTCGCAATTGCAAGTCATAAAAAAGCTAAAAGGGTTTACGAACACACGTTATTTTCTTTCAATAAGTTCAATTAAGGTGCCATCAGGGTCTTCCACAAACGCTATCAAAGAACCAGAAGAAGCAAGCCTGAAAGGCTCATCAGTTATAGTTACGTTTTCTTTTCTCATAGCACTTATTGTTTCCTGCATATCTTGAACTTCAAAGGCTAAATGGTCAAAAACGCGGTTTTCGTAGTCAGGTTGGATGAACCGTTTTTGGTTGCGGTAAAAGGTAAGCTCAAGCACACAACCTTTAGCTTGTGGATCTCGCAGAAAAGCAATTTCAGCATTATTCTGCGGAATTTCTCTTCGACTCAAAAGTTGGAGACCAAGTAGACGAGTATAGAAGCCAATTGATCGCTCCATATCGCTAGTACGAATGCTTACATGCACAAACATCGTGTTCCCTACATCAGAAAAGTAAGATTTTGGATATTATAGTATTTCCTCCAAAGCACTAACACGCGAAAACTTTACCCAAACTTTGAAATACACTTAAATGTTTTCTTATTTCATTATTCGCTCTCTGCTGACCAATAACATAAAACACGATGACTATCAATGCGCCCTATTATTGAAACAAACCAATTAACAAAAAAATTCAACGGTCTTATAGCAGTTGACAAACTAGACATCACAGTTGAACCAGGCGAAAATTTTGGTTTGCTTGGCCCAAACGGCGCAGGAAAAACCACCACCATAAACATGCTCTGCACCATACTCAAACCTACATCTGGAACTGCCAAAGTCAACGGTTATGACGTAGTCAAGGAAGCAAACAAGGTTAGAAAATCTATAGGACTTGTCTTTCAAGACCCAAGCATCGACGATAGATTAACGGGCAGAGAAAATTTGTATATGCACGCCAATCTTTACGGTGTACCTGCCAGCGAACAAAAAGAAAGAATCGAAAATATCCTCAAACTTGTCGAGTTAGAAGACCGCGCCAACGACCTTATGAGAACATATTCGAGTGGAATGCGCCGCAGATTAGAGCTAGGGCGCGGCTTAATTCACTACCCAAAGGTGCTATTTCTAGACGAACCCACAGTGGGGTTGGATCCTCAAACTCGGGCGCACATGTGGAAGTACATAGAAGAACTAAAAGAGGCCCACGACATAACAGTGGTTTTAACTACACATTATATGGAGGAAGCAGAAAGACTCTGCAATCGCATAGCCATAATGGATTATGGGAAGATAATCGCTTTAGACAAACCTTCAAAGCTTAAAGAGACGCTTGAGGGAGACGTCATTTTAGTCAAGGCTAACAACTTAGAAGAGCTTGCAAAACTATTAACAGCAGAGTTTGGTTTTAAAAAAATACGGATTGTTGATGACACCGTTGAAATCACAGTAAAACAAGGCAAAAGCCTTTTGCCACGAATAGTAGAAGCAACCGCAACCCAAAACATTTTTGTTGAGTCAATTCTTCTACGCGAACCAAACCTTGAAGATGTTTTCCTCCACTACACAGGAAGAGGAATACGTGCTGACAGCGGAAAAGAGCGCTACGGTTTAGGAGCTATGAAAAGGAGAAGAATAAAATGACAGAACTAAAAGGACTGTACACTCTGTGGCTCCGCGAAGTTAAACGCTATTTACGCAACAGAACACGGATACTAAGCAGCTTTATGCAACCTTTCTTGTGGTTAGTTATTTTTGGTGTAGGCATCGGCTCCAGCTTACGTGGAGCATTACCTACTCCAGAGTTGACGTACCAAGAATTGATTTTCCCTGGAATTTTGGGGCAAACACTCTTGTTCACTTCTATGTTCATGGGAATATCTGTAATATGGGACAAAGAGTTTGGGTTTATGAAAGAAATTTTGGTTTCCCCACTCTCACGCTTCACAATCTTCATGGGCAAAATGTTGGGTGACAGCACAGACTCACTCATTCAGGGATTAATTGTAATCGCACTTGGATTGGTTTTAGGAATAAACATTACTCCTATAGCTGTGCTTTTATGTTTGCCTGTTATGCTGCTTACCACTTTTGGCTTAGTAAGTATAGGATTAATCATAGCCAGTTTCATGGACAACCTGGAAAGCTTTGGTGCAATTCAAAGTTTCATAAACCTACCACTGTTCTTTTTAAGCGGTGCTTTATTTCAACTTCAAAGCCTTCCAACGTGGCTACAAGACATTTCAAAACTTAATCCACTAACCTACGGTGTAGATGCCTTAAGACATGTCATCCTAGGAGCAACATGGCAACCGTTGCAAGTTCAGCCACTGCTCATCGACATCGCCATAGTATGCATATTTGATTTATTCATGATCATTGCAGGGACATGGGCTTTCCACAGAATGAAATAAAATATAAAACAAGACATTGACGAAACACGAAAGGCACATATAATATATACTACCATGGCTGCTTTTTGAATAAGGGGTTTTCATATGAGCAACAACTGTATTTTCTGCCAAATCGTGCAAAAGAAACTGCCCTCAAGCAACGTATATGAAGACGACAAAGTTTTAGCGTTCATGGACATCCGACCAGTTAATGAAGGACATACATTGGTAATACCTAAACAGCACTACGAGGGAATATTAGACATACCTGAAGAACTAAATGCATACGTCAACAAAATAGTAAAACGCATAGCGGTAGCAGTGCAAAAAGCCACACATGCAGACGGACTCAGCATAATCCAACAAAATGGAAAAGCAGCAAACCAAGACATTTTCCATTTACATGTACATATAATCCCAAAATTTGAAGGACGAAATACACCACGGTTCAGAGACCTAAGCGAAGTAAGGAGAGAACAACTTGATCAAATTACATCAAAAATAAAGAGTTACCTTTTGCCGCCTCTTAACTCAGCCTAAAAACAATCACGCACAAAAGAACGCTCCCTTAAAAAGGGAAGGAAAGACAGCAGAAATATCCAACCACCAAATGCTCAAATTTTCTTAAAAAACTTAACATCTTCAAAAAATAAAAAAGTGAATAAGGAAAGAGATTAAAATCGACGGTCTCTAAACCCGCCACCGCCACGTCGGTCTCTACCACCGCCGTAGCCACCGCCACGTCGGTCTCGACCACCGAAACCTCTGCCACCGCGTCTAAATGGACGCCTCTCTTGTTCGTATGTTTTGCTGGAGACGTTGTTTTCTTTATTAACTTCCCCTTCAATTGGAGCGGCTGCAGGCTCAAGTTTCCCATATTTACCAATGTTTAGGCGCATGTTACCTTTAAACAAAGTGACATAGCCATTTTCTACCCTGATGGTGTCGTTTTCATTCACTTTCTCTATGTTGTCATCCCACAATGTCAAGTAAACAACACCTGTCTCGTCGCCAACTAAAGCGTCACAGACTTTGTGGGCTGACCCATCTCTGCCCATGGGTATGTCTCTAACTTCGCTTTTGGAAACTACTTTGGCGGTTACGTTAACTGCTTTGGACTGTGGAGTTAACTCGCCAATTTTGACTTCAACTGGTTGCTTTTTGTTTTCGAAAAATCCTTCGACTGCCAATCTAATTCAACCTTTGTATGTTTGGTATGCACAAGTTAGTCTGTAAGCGCTTCTTAAGGTTTGCGGTCCATGATTATAGGTACAAGTGGCGCGCTCTGAAAGGGACATGAAGTTAAAAAAGCGCTTTAGCATATACGCTACACACAAGAAAAATAGAAGGCACACCAATGAAAACAAGCCGTTTAATCGGTGTACTGATCACACTTGTGACTCTCGTACTTACAGTGACAGCTCTAATCTGGGCAAATAATGGTTTCAACCTTTCTCCTCAACCTATGGTACCGAAGCAATACACATACGAAATCATCCAAGTTTACCCTCATGACAAAAACGCTTTCACTCAAGGGTTGATATACTCAGACGGTTTTCTGTATGAAAGCACAGGACTTTATGGCAGCTCCACCCTTCGTAAGGTAGATTTGGAAACTGGCAATACAGTAGACAGCGTGAGTTTACCTACAGAATTTTTCGGAGAAGGCATAGCTTTAGTTAACGAAAAAATTATTCAGCTAACATGGAAGTCACAAATTGGATTTGTTTACAATAAAGAAAATTTAAGTTTAATACATAACTTTACTTATTCCACAGAAGGCTGGGGTTTAACTTTTGATGGCAAAAACCTGATTATGAGCGACGGCACAGACAAACTCTACTTCCTTGACCCGGCAACCTACAAGCAAGTTAGCTACGTTAACGTTAATGATGGTAATCTACCTGTAACTAATCTAAATGAGCTTGAATATGTAAGTGGAGAAGTTTATGCAAATATCTGGCATGAACAGAAGATTGCGGTGATCAACCCTCTAACAGGGCAAGTTAAAGCATGGATAAATCTCTTAGGAATCGAAAATACACCTTTAAGCGAAGAGGAAGTGCTAAACGGTATTGCCTACGATGCACAAAGCAACCGATTATTTGTTACAGGAAAGAACTGGCCACATCTTTACGAAATCAAACTTATACCTGTAGAATAGCTTAAGCTTCCAAAGCCTTTTGTGAAGCATCAATGTAAACTTTGGCAAACTTGTTCGTTAGATCCTTCTGAGTATAAATTGATGTGTGCAACCTGAAAAAGTTGCCCATACGCTCTGTTTCCACACCAATACCTATCACAATTACACCTTTTCTAAGAAGTTCATCGACATTTTCCTTTAACGCAATAGGCATGTTCACGTAACCGTAAGGCCAACCATCTGAAATTACAATAAGCACACGTTGTTCCTCAAACCTTTTTGCTAACATTTTGCCTGCGATATGCACGGCGTCAGGAATGTAAGTTAATCCATCAAATCTAAGTCCTCCAATTCGAGCTCGAACTTTCTGAGAGTAAGACTCTGTGGAATCTTTGAGAATGAAAAGGCGATCACTGAAACCAAAAAAAGTCCATGAACTTGAGTCAGTCATCAATTCTTTTGCAGCTTCAGCTACTGCGATAGCTAGGGCTCGCCCGTATTCACCGCGAACTTGCATGCTCCTACTTACGTCAAAAACAATAGACCAGGCAAAACTCTGTTTTAAGTACTCCTCCAAAGTAAAAACATCAGTAGCAGGTTTGTTACTTGCCATGGCTTGGATAACCTCAGACAAATCTAAAATGCCCATTTCTTGCCGCGTATTTTCGTCATACAAATCCACTGCCTCCCGCAACGCATCCATTAATCTTCGGCTAGCACCTTGCACAAGAGACCTCGCTCTAAGATATTGAGTATAGTCTTCTTCAGGGAAAGAAACAGACTTGAAACGAGTCCAAGCTAAGTACGGCGTTATTTTTGAAAGAATTTTTTGTTGACGCTCTTGCTGCTGCTGATCAGAATTGAAAGCTTGAAGAGCTTCTGCCTCCTGTTCAGGTCTCCAACACTGTTCAATATTGTCAACCGCAGGAACTGAACCGCCTAAAGTCTCTATGGACTGAACAAATACGCTTTCCACATCCGAATACATAGGAAGATTAGCTTCCGTGTAAATACTACAGCGTCCAAGACTCTCCGTGTGTGGAAATGATGGACACTCCATAAAGGGACCGAAAGGTTCAAGCATTCGCCTTAGTCTTCCAATTTCTTGGTTAAATAATTCTGCCAAGTTGATTTGTTCACCAGCCAAGGACCCTAAAAAAGTATCCCGCAAACTCAGTAGTTCCTTCTGCACAGCGTCCACTACCTGAATTTCTTCAGGATTAAGCGTCCCTTTGTATTCACCCACATTCATTTTTGTAAGTATTGCAGACATTACCCTTGTTGCAGAAGAGAAAATTCTGTTTACAGGCTTAATTTTCTGGTAAGCCAGAGCATTTGCGTAGGCAATGTCGATTAACCTGTCGGGATACCAAGCTTGAAAATAGGCGTTCACATAAGTATCTCGAAAAAGCGATTTCACAAATGCATCAACCACTGAATCAGAAGGACTTGGAGCAATATCGACGTCTGGAAGAGGCACAAGAGTATGTGTGGTCAAATGCAGAACAGCAGCCCGAAAAAGGCGCCCCACTTTGGATTTACCTGACTTGTCAGAAGTAAACTTCTGACCTAAGTACAGAATTTGGCTATTACCTAAAAACTGAGCTTTTGGGAACTTTATTGTAAACCCTTGACTATCATGCTCTAAAGTTGGTTGTGTTAAGGCAGAGTCCAGAAGAATTTTCACTTTTTCTTTGTCTTTTTGAAATGAAAGGTTGCGGGCATACTCCAGAAATCCCATTATATAACCTTCACGGGACAACTATTGAGTATTAAACACAGCCTCAATAATTCGGCGAACATCAGCTTGAACTTCAGGGTTATCACTCGTTAGACCAATGATTGTTTCTTCAGCAGCATTCAATGGTGTACTCCCATCATAAACTAGCGTAGCCCAGTTAATCAAATCACCTAAAGACGGCCCATAAGGCAAGTCACCTGCTTTGTATTGACGCCGCAATTCTGCGCCAGCCTGTATGATCTTATAAGCGGTGTCCTTGTCAATTTTTGTACGTTTTTGAAGCATCTCCACCTCATTTGGAGAAATATTCTCGCCTACACTAAGAAAGTCGAAGTTGATCCATACAGCCATACGTCGCCTCATGGCAGCGTTCAACGGTTTGGTTCCTGAGAACTCCGCAGTTGCAGGGTTCATACTGATAATCATGTAAGCATACTTGTGTCGTTCAATAACCTCACTGTCTTTTTCGTTGAGCACCAAGTGACCCCGCGTGTCCAAAACGGGGTTGAGTCTTGTAGCCACATCTTGCTTCATCATGTTAGCTTCATCAAGATACATAATTCCCCCCTTGCGGAGCCACTGAGTCAACAAACCATCAACCCAGTTTTCTTTGCCTAAACCAATAAAACGACCAATCAGGTCAAAAGACGACGTTGATAAACCACAGTTAACCTCCCAAATAGGTAACCCGGTCAATTCGGCAACCAAATAAACAATATGAGTTTTACCTGTACCTGAGGGACCAATTAAACTACACTGTTTAAAATAATAGAGGGCACGCACAATCCGTTCCACATAATGTTGCCCATGATCCAAATACTCGGGTGTATTCTTAGGGATCAAATCATCTAAATGCGCAAAACTATAATTTGGATGCAAATCATATTTTTGAATATCATATTTGTGATATAAGGGAGACTGAGACATGGGTCGTTCTTTATCTACAGAAACTGTAACTCTAAATCGGTCTTGTTTAACAGATGTAACTTCTTGAATTCTGCTAATGGCAGTTTGTTCTCTAAGTCCTTGATGCCCATAAACCATGCTATGCCGCCTCTGACTGATAACGAAGTGCCAAACCCAGACAAATAAATATTACGTATTACGACTTATTATAACCAATCATTGTAAAGCATAAACGCAAATTCAAAGTACAATTTAGAGAAAATAACAGCAAATTAAAGTTAAATAGTAAACAGAAACTTAAATTATACACAGTTTAACCACTGCTTTTAAATAGAACCACTATTGAGTAGCACCATAAAAGCATCATCCCTTGAAGAAAAGTGTACGTAGGCCTTACTACATACAAGCTCTTTTCTTATAAGTAATCCTTTAGTCACAAGCGATAACCGTTGACACAGGAAACTATAACCAAACCCGTAGTGGAAATGCCTCTCCATGATGAAAAGCAAGAGCGAAAGCAGATTTCACTACAGGAAGTTTTAGAATCCCTGAAAAACGTGGCAGACGATATCGGCCAGATCAGCGAACTTACAAGTGAAGAAAAACTTTTAACTACACAGTTTTTTGTTGCACTCTTTAAACTTATGCAACCGCTAACAACCGCAATTCAAGTTTCTGTTTCTGCCCTACCAGCGGAAACAGGCGCCATCACACAAGCATTTGTTGATCCCACAGGTCACTTATCGCTTGTACATAAAGACGGCAGGATGGAACTCAAAAATCTACAGGAAGAAAAAAACCGCGAACTCATGATGGCAGTAGTATCCGATATACTACCTAAATTCAAAACGTTAACAAGTGCTCAGAAAAAGAAAGTGGAAAACAGGATCAAATTCCTAACAACATTAACAAAAGAACTGCAAAAAATATCCGAAGCTTTTGCAGCTGTGACTTCATCAACACAAAAATGATTAACTAACGAAACCAATCAAAATGCAATTTTGATAAGTATTTAAAATATAGCTTTGACTCGCCTATCATCGATGAAGTTACATAATATTATATCATAATACACAATATTTTAATATTTAGAAACCCCCCATAAACCAACTTAACACACGAGGAAAACACCTATGGGAACAGTTATGGTAGTAGACGACGCATCATTCATGAGAGCAGTACTCAAAAAAATAATACTGCAGTCCGGCCACGAAGTTGTAGCTGAAGCATCAAACGGCGAAGAAGCCATAAACCAGTTTCAAGCAGTAAAACCTGACTTAGTTCTCATGGATATAGTCATGCCACCAACACCCAAAGCCAAAGACGGAATCGAAGCATTAAAACAGATAGTCAGCGTAGATCCCGCAGCGAAAGTCGTTATGTGTAGCTCTATGGGACAGCAAGCGCTCATAGCCGAGGCACTCAAATCAGGAGCAAAAGATTTCGTTGTCAAACCTTTTCAACCTCAAAAAGTCATGGAAGTATTGTCCAAGTACTGCTGAGGTAACTAAAATTGCTAACTGCTCCAATTTGGCTGCACCAAAAAACAGGCTCGATTATTGATCGCAGTCACATTGGAGTAAAAGTGGGCGCCATTACCAAACTCCAAACTATAACAACTACGACGATAGAAACCACAACAAAAACAAGATTTGAGGAGATTCGTGTGAACATGGCGGAAATGAAAGCGGAAAAAAATCCAGTAAAACTGGTAACTAGTGTCGGCTCGTGCGTGGCTATATGCCTGTACGACTCAGCCAACATGTGTGGGGGGTTGGCTCACATTATGCTTCCCAAATCTGCCATTGCTCCACACGAATCTCTTCCAGGAAAATTTGCAGACACAGCGGTGCCAAGTTTAGCCAACGAGGTGAGGAAACTATGTAGAAAGGAGAGCAGGTTGAGCGCCAAAATTGCAGGGGGTGCAAACATGTTTCCAAACATGAACGCTCTTAATATAGGAGCCAAAAACGTCGAAGCGGTAAAAGAGGCTTTAGCGCAACATAAAATCAGGCTTATCGCCGAGGATGTTGGAGGCTCTCATGGTCGAAGAATAAGTTTTGAAGTTGAAACTGGAAATGTAACAGTTAAAGTTTTCAATGGAGAGACAATAGAACTATGAGCGAGCAACTGGAAAAAAATAACAGCGTAATGTATCTAAAAAGTGAATTTAAACCTACGGTTTATTCTACACTTATAGACGAAGTTGATCTCGGAATACTCTTAGAGTTGGGCAGTATAGGAGCAGGGCATGCTGCCACAGCTCTGTCACAAGTTCTCCAGCAACAAGTTACAATAAACATACCTCGAATTCATACAATCCCACCACACGAGTTGCCGAAACATTACGAAAAACATGAGGAACCAACGACCGCAGTTTACATGCAAATAGCCAACAATGATTGCGATATATTGCTAGCTTTTGATGCCGTAGAGGCAAAGAAAATCGCAGCCATTATGACTATGGCGCCGTCTGTAGAAGAACTCGACCCCGCCATGGAAGAGTCAGCCATACAAGAACTGGGTAACATACTTATTGGATCATTTTTAACCGCTATCTCTGATTTCACAGGCATACAACTAATCCCAACGACTCCTCAAAGGGTGATAGACACTTTTGATTCTATAATTGACAATTTTGTAGTAAAGCAAGCAATAACATCAGATAACGCATTGATATTTGACACACAGTTTAAACGCTCCAACGAGGACGCAAAATCAATACTGATATTATTCCCAAGTCCACAACTACAAAAACAACTCGTACAAAAATCAAAAGAACAAATGATTAACTAACAAACAATAAAACGGGAGAAAAATGAGTGGACAAAAATTAGAACCAGAGAAAAATAACAAAAACCCAGAAATTACAGCTCAAGATATACTACTAGAAATTGGAAGCATCGGTTCAGGACAGGCGACGGTGGCTCTCTCTACAATGTTGAATGAACAAGTAAACGTGGAAGTACCACGCTTACACGTAAAACCACCTCACCTGGTTCCACAGATTTATGAGAAACATGATACGCCTGTAGTAGCCATTTTCATGCAACTAAGAGAAAACATGAGTTGCGATTTAATGCTTATTTTTGAAGATGATGAAGCAAAAAAAATTGCCAGGATAATGACGGATGACGTCAAAACAGATCAAGAAATCGAAAAATCAGCCTTAGAAGAACTTGGATCCATAATGCTTTGTTCCTTTCTAAACGCCATGGCAAATTTCACATCAACACAGTTACTTCCCACCCCACCCCTACTAATTTACGATGCGTTTGACGCCGTTATTGACGAGCTACTTTCAAAGCAGGCACTATGTTCTGATACAGCAGCAATTTTTGATGCACGGTTCAAACGTAGCACAAGTTCAGCTGAAGGATACCTCATAATGTTTCCAAGCGAAAAACTACAAAAAATAATGGTCAAAAAAGGGAGAAAATGGCTAGAATACAATGGTCAAGAAAACCAGCACAATAACCGCGCTTTAAACGATTCATCTAATAAATAGTTACTTAAACTCTGAATTAACTGTTTCTGAAAAGTGCATAACTATGGAAAACACAAAAGAACTGGAAGATTTCCTAGAAAAAGTAGCTTTCCAGAAACTAAAGAAAATGCTTTTCGAAAATGTGGGTCTAAACTGTGATGGTTACCGCGACGAATATCTCAGAAGGCGATTTGACGTAAGATTGAAAGCAACGGGTTCTCAAAATTACAGCAAATACATAATTTATCTGAAAAAAAACCCTGGAGAATACCAACAACTTCTAAACGATTTAACAATAAACTACACTATGTTCATGAGGGACAACGACGTTTATCTTTATTTAGAAAAAATACTTTTGCCTAAACTTTTCGCGTCTAACCCTGTAAGAATTTGGAGCGCGGGCTGCGCAAGCGGAGAAGAACCATATTCATTAGCCATTTTGGCACACAAAATCCTTGGTGAAAAAATAAAAAACCACCAAATTTCAATTTTTGCTTCAGATATTGATAAAGACGCTTTATTAAAAGCTGTAAAAGGCGAATATCAAAAAAAGCAGTTATGTGGGCTTTCAGAAGGCATAGTCAACGAATATTTTACGAAAATAGGCGAAACATACAGAGTACGCGATTTTGTCCGCAGCCTTATCCATTTTGAACAACATGACTTAATGAAGGAGCCGTTGCGCCGAAATTTGGATCTCATTTTATGCAGAAATGTTATGATTTATTTTGCGAAAGAAAGTCAGCAGTTAATTCACATGAACTTCTATAATGCTCTACGCGAAGGAGGATATCTTATTACTGGAAAAGCAGAGATGCTAAGTGGTGAACCCAGCAGAAAATTTGCGGTAGTAGACATAAGAACACGCGTCTATCAAAAACCAAAGCAAGTAAACGTAGTAGATCAAATAGGCATTATTCAACCCAACACAAAAATAACTGTGTGGGATTTCAAAGAAATTTAAACTGAGACACTTTTGGGTGTCTCAAATCGAGACACACTCACACAAAATAATTTCAAAGTTGAAAAATTGTTATCAAACCAAGCTAACATAAGGTGGACTGTTACGGTTGTCTTTGGATAACGATCAATACAGGGAGTTATTTATTGAAGAAGCAAAAGAGCATATAGAATGCCTAACTAAGTCCATGTTAACTCTTGAGAAAGAGCCTCAAAACAGAGATATCATAAACATGCTTTTTAGGTCTGCTCATACATTGAAGGGCTCTTCAGGAATGATGGGATATAAAGACTTCCAAGAGCTGACTCATAAAATGGAAGATGTTTTTGATGGCATGCGTAAAGGTAACGTGCCTACCCCTGAATTAATCACAGTTCTTCTTGAATGTGTTGATGCTTTATCTGCAAGGTTGGAAAGAATCCAAAAAGGACTCGAAGGAGAAATAGAAGTCGAAACACTCAAAAAAAGGCTACTTGCAGGCATAACTAAGCCATCTCCAGAGGGTGAAACAAAAAATGAGGGCACAGAATCAAATAGAATTCAAGAAAACACCTTGGTTAAGCTTGATGATAACGAAAAAGACGCTTTACAGAAAGC
Source organism: Candidatus Bathyarchaeota archaeon (assembly GCA_026414485.1). GTDB lineage: Archaea > Thermoproteota > Bathyarchaeia > Bathyarchaeales > Bathycorpusculaceae > JADGNF01. The sequence continues at coordinate 61,345 of JAOAIX010000009.1, read as the reverse complement.
AAAAAATATTGGCGAAAAAGGCTATTACATCAACCTTAAATTTTCTGATGACTGCTCATTCAAAGGCATAAGGGCAAACATGATTCTCAGCAAAATCAGTAAAATTGGAGAGATTGTTAAAACTGTGCCTGACAAGAAAGAGTTAGACGAAGAAAGTCTGAAACAAGGCTTTAAACTGGTTGTTACCACAAAAATTGACGAAAAAGAGCTTGAAAGATGCACGCAAGAAGTGCTTGAAGTGGAAAATGTCAAAGTAACCCCTATAGAAAGTTTGGGTGAGGACAAAGGACAAAAAACGGCGTCGATGCTTGGAGAAGAGAAAACTTTTTGTGTCGGTATTGAAAACGGGAAAGTTACAAAAGTGCTGTCGGATGTTCATTCTGCTCAAACAGTTCGCGTAAAATTTGATCAGCTTGATAAGCTCATGAACTGGGTGGGTGAACTAGTTATAAATAAAATCGCTTTACTTCAAGCTACAGCTGACATAAAAAACGACGGATTAAAGCGTATTACTGAAAACATTGACCGATTAACAGCAGATCTTCAAGATCTAGTAATGCAGGTTCGTATGGTGCCCGTGAGCCAAATCTTCGACAGATTCCCTAGACTTGTGCGAGACCTTTCACTTAAGAAAAACAAGAAGATAGATTTAGTGATGGAAGGTAGGGATATTGAAGTTGACCGCACAGTGCTAGATGAGATAGGAGAGCCTCTAATTCACCTGCTTCGAAATAGTATTGACCACGGCATAGAAACACCAAGTGAACGCTGGCAAGCAAAAAAACCTGAAAAAGGAACAATTAGGCTTTCAGCTCAAAGAAACGGAGACCATGTAATTATCGAAGTGGAAGACGACGGCGCAGGTATTGACCCTGAAAAAATTAAAAAAGCCGCAATTAAAAAAGGCTTTGCGACCGAAGTCGAGCTAGAAAAAATGACTAGGGAACAGATAATCAACATGATTTTCCTACCAGGTTTTTCAACAGCAAAAGAAGTCACCGACACAAGCGGCAGAGGGGTAGGGATGGACGTAGTGAAAACTAAGATCACAGCGCTAGGCGGCACAGTACACCTTGAAACACAGCTTGGAAAAGGAACCAAAACTACGATTAAGCTACCGCTCACCTTAGCAATAATCCAAGCAATTTTGGTAAATGATTCAGGACAAACTTTTGCTATACCAACTAGCCAAGTATCAGAAATTGTACGCGCCAAAAAAAGTGAAGTAAAATCGTTAGGTAAAACTGAAGCGATTGTAGTCAGAGACAAAGTGGTACCTGTTGTACATTTACATAAAGTTTTAGGACTAGAATGTGCAGCATACGAAGAAGACTTGGAACTACTAATAACATACCTTAATGACGAAAATTCAAAGATAGGGTTGGTTGTAGACTCAGTAGTAAGGCAACAAGACATACTTGTCAAATCACTCAGTGAAACACTATCTGGGCTTAAAGGTATAAGTGGAGCAACAATCTTAGGAGATGGCCAGGTGGTTCTAGTTCTAGACGTAGGACAATTAGTTAGCAAATCAAAAAACTGATCAGACAGACAGTTTTCTTACCTGCCAGTGAGCAGATTTTTGATACATTGCGTTTTTTCAAGACCTAGGGTTTAGCTCTTAGAACGTTACTACCATAAACTATCCACTAAACCTAACGGCCCTCTTGTTATTCGCAAAAATCAATTATAAAAATTCATTATATATTTATTAAAACAAAATATTACCAAAGCTGGAAGCTTACTTAATTGCCATATAAACTATCAACCAAACATTAAAAGTGTTGTAAAATGTCAGAACAAACTGAAGTTAAATCAGAAAATGCTCGCCATGTAATCTTAAGTTACAACGAAAACGTATATTTCGTAAACAAAGTTAACGTCAAAATTCCCGAAGGGAAAGATAAACTTAAAGCAGTTTTCCATGCACGGAGAATCACAGATAATCAATCTCAAGACTTAAATGTAGAAATTAGTCAAGACGTTTATGATGTGCTTGTAGAATACGCCAAAATGAACAAACTAGATTTAATTCTTGTATTACAAATTGATGGAGATAAAGCAAAATGGTGTCTTATGAACGACAACTGGTTCACACAGCAAACTGGGTACTCTACCAACAGCAAAACCCAATACATAGTCTGATAGTTATTCACGTATTTCAAAGCTCACCATACTTTAACGACCGTTGAAATATAACACCAAAAGATCCAAGGGTAGGGTGAATCCAAAATAAGAATTGTAGGTATGTACAATCTTTTCATAAGCATATTATAACTGTTTTTTGAATACGCTATTTAACAATAGAAATGGGGTAATGTCCAATGACAAGTTTCGATCAGCAGAAAACTTCCCGAGAAGAAATACAAATGTTGACTTTTTCACTTGACAATGTTTCCTACGGAGTTAACGTGCACCAAGTCCGAGAAGTCAAAAACTTTGAAGGAGTAACGCCTGTACCCTATGCTCCACCCTACGTTAAAGGAGTGACCAACCTCCGAGGCGAAGTCATACCTGTGATCGACCTACGGAAACGTTTTGGCATGGAACCAAAGAAGGGAAACGAAGACAACGGTATCATGGTTATAGTGCAAGACAAACATCCCATAGGCGTAATGGTTGACTCAGTCATGGAAGTTTTGACACTACCAAAAAATGACATAGAGTCAAATCACAGTAATCTCATCAACGACAGCTCACAGGCAGTTTTGGGTGTTGCAAAGCACGATAAGGATCTGATAATTCTCCTTGACCTCATGAAGGTAGTTTCAAAAGGCGACATACAAAACGTAAAAGATACAACAAAAGGCTTTCAGATTCAAACCCAAAAGGAAAACGAAGATCTCACAAAAGAACAATAACCAAAAAATAACTGCCCATCTTTTTGAGTAGATGTACAAGCTGAGCTTGTGCCTATGAATAAAATCAAAGTTCTTGTTGTCGATGACTCGTTACTTATGCAAAAAGTCATAACAGATTTACTTGAATCAGACCCACAAATGTCTGTCATAGGCACGGCAAGAAACGGCGAAGAAGCACTACAAAAAATACCTAATTTGCATCCAGACGTTGTTACGTTAGACATAGAAATGCCACGCATGAATGGCTTAACAGCTGTCAGGAAAATCATGGAAATTAACCCTGTCCCAGTTGTCATGATAAGTGCGTTAACCCAAAGAGAAGCACTACTCACACTAAAGGCTCTAGAGTTCGGCGCGGTTGATTATGTACCGAAACCTCAAGGGCAAATATCATTAAACATGGACTCTGTCAAAGACGAACTTTTAACAAAGGTCAAAACAGCTGCTTCTGCTAACCTGGTACGAACTCAAAATGAAGCAGAAGTACAAGAAGATACATCACCAATTAGCAGAAGTGAAAAGATAATTACGCTTGCAGCTTCAACAGGAGGACCCCCAGCAATAACATATGTTTTAAGTCATCTTCCAAGTAATATCCCACCTATTTTACTAGTACAACATATGCCTAAAGGTGTAACTAAACTCTTTGCTGAAGGCTTAAATCAAATTTGTAAGTTCAAAGTTAAAGAAGCAGAAGAAGGTGATTTTGTTCAAGAAGGACTTGCACTAGTGGCGCCAGGAGGTTTTCACATGACGGTAACAAAAGACGGAAGAATTAGTTTAAATCAGGATCCACCTGTGAATTATGTGCGCCCCGCAGCTGATGTCCTGATGTTATCAGCTGCAGAGGTTTATGGTTCTAAAAATGTCGGGGTCATTTTAACAGGCATGGGTTCCGATGGTGCCAAGGGCATAAAAGCCATAAAAGAAAAAGGCGGAACAACAATAGCGCAAAATCAAGAGAGCTGTGTAGTTTTTGGCATGCCTAACATAGCTATAAAAACTGGATGCGTTGATGTAATTGCTCCTTTGGAACATATACCAACCGAGATTGTAGCTGCCTGCGAAGAATAATAATCAGCATATAAAAATCTGAAGATTGAAAATTACTCTAAACCGGCTATTCTTTTTTTTGATTTAGCTTTTGAGAAAATATTTGAACAAAATAACAAAAAACAAATTCAGCTGGAATAGTTATCCTGAATATTTACCAATACTAATTATGTATAGGTCATAATCTACTTATAAATAAAATACAGAGTAAGCAAAAGCCAAAGCACTATAGAGGTAACACCGCATGACTGATGAGCTAAAAGACAAAAAGGATCCAGAAATTGAAAGACAATTGGAGAAGCTCGAAAAAGAGAACAAAAGATTAGTTGCTGAAAATAAAGAGCTAAGAAAAAAAATTGCTGATGTATTAAGAGAAGCAATTGAAGGCGCAGAAAAAATTATGGAGCGAGCAGATGAAACACTACAAAACGCAGCTAAAGCTGCCGAAATCGCCTACAACGCAGAGCAATCAGCAGTAAAAGTTGCACAACTTGCAATGGGCGCAGAAGAGATTGTCAATAAAGTCAGCGCTATAGCAAAAAATGTGGAAGAAACAGCCAATAAAGTAGCAGCTAGCGCTGAAAAAGCAACTAAAGCAACTACAAAAGTGGTTGAGATGGGAAAACACGCAGCAAACATATCAAACCAAATGGCCACAGGCATGCAACAAGTAAGCACCGCCTCACAGCAAGTCAGCACAGGCGCACAAAAACTAGCAGACCTATCACAAAGCGCCGCACGAAGCACAGAAGAACTCAAAAAAGTCATGGACGAAGCAGGCGAAATCGCAAGACAAGCCTCCGCAGTAACCGACGAAGCCCTCAGAAAATCAAAAGAAGCAAACGAAAAAGGCCAAAAAGGACTCGTAGCAATTGAAAACAAACAAAACAACATAGCCAAAGTCGCCCAAGCCGTAACCTCAATGGTAAACGCCGTAGAACAAGTCGGACAAATGGCCAACACAGTCTCAGACATCGCAGGACAAACAAACATGCTCGCCCTCAACGCAGCCATCGAAGCAGCAAGAGCGGGAGAAGCAGGCAGAGGCTTCGCCGTAGTAGCAGACGCAGTTAAAGGACTCGCAGGACAATCCAAACAAGCAGCAGGCTCCTCAATCAACCTCGTAAAAGGCATCAAAGACGCCGGCGCCCAAACCGCCACCATCACACAGCAATCCCAAATAGGCGCAGCAGAAGGCGCAAACGTAGTTTTAGGCGCAATAAAAGAAGCAGAAGCAATAGCAAAAATAATGGAAGAAATGACAAACAAAGTCAGCAAACTCACAAACGGCGTAGAAAAAGGACTAGACGCACTCAACATCGTCGTAAGATCAATAGAAGAAGTCGCCAGCATCGCAGAGGAAAGCTCCTCAGCATCAGAAGAAGCCTCCTCCGCAGTCGAAGAACAAACAGCATCCGCAGAAGAAATGGCAAGCATAGCAAAAGACGTCTCCGAAACAGCAGAAAACGTCGCAAAAGTAACCCAAGCCGTTGTTGGAGAAGCAGAAAGCATGGCACAACTTGCGTGGAATGTTGCTGATGACGCAAAGAAGATTGAGGAAGCAGCTAATGGAATATTGAATGAAGCAGAAAATGTGGGAAATGCGACGAGTACAGTTGTTTCAGAAGTAACTGCTATGGCAGGAGTTACAGAAAAGTTGAAAGTGGAACTTCAAGAACTTATCGATTACCGCAAACGGCTGCTCTCTGAAATTGAAAGCAAAGAAACGTAGTTACACCTTTTTCAATCCACATTTTTTATAATTTTTGAGTAGATTTACGTTCAAAAATATTTTAGTGATCAAGTATAATTTCCCCATAATCAGATTTTTTGCTGTTCTCTTGATTTTGACTATTTTGAGGCTCCGGCAACTTGGAAAAGTGAAGTGAGAAAAATTGAATAGCCTAACATTCCATGAAGATTCAGAATGTACATTTCTAATATTTACCTGGACTGATTAGGATCCTTTCATAATTTACTTATAATAAAAATGAAGAATTGGAGAAGCAAAATAGGAGCTAGGGAACAATGACAGATGAACTAAAGGAGAAAAAGCCTCCTGAACTTGAGAAACAACTGGAGAAGCTCGAAAAAGAATACAAAAGGTTACTTAATGAAAATATGGAACTTAAAAACGAAATAATAGCGATGCATAAAGACACGATAAACGGCTGCGGCTCCATGAGCAAACAAATTAACAAAATTTTGCAAAGTGCAGCTATAGCAGCTGATTTAGCCCTTAATGTAGAAAAATCCGCCGCTAAAGTAGCGGAATTAACCACTGGTGCTGCGAACGCAGTAAATAAAGTCACTGCCGCCGCAAAAGAGGTAGAAGAGGTAGCAAATAAAGTCGCTATGAGTGCAGATGGTGCTACAAAATCAGCTACAAAAGTGGTTGAGATGGGAAAACACGCAGCAAACATATCAAACCAAATGGCCACAGGCATGCAACAAGTAAGCACCGCCTCACAGCAAGTCAGCACAGGCGCACAAAAACTAGCAGACCTATCACAAAGCGCCGCACGAAGCACAGAAGAACTCAAAAAAGTCATGGACGAAGCAGGCGAAATCGCAAGACAAGCCTCCGCAGTAACCGACGAAGCCCTCAGAAAATCAAAAGAAGCAAACGAAAAAGGCCAAAAAGGACTCGTAGCAATTGAAAACATACAAAACAACATAGCCAAAGTCGCCCAAGCCGTAACCTCAATGGTAAACGCCGTAGAACAAGTCGGACAAATGGCCAACACAGTCTCAGACATCGCAGGACAAACAAACATGCTCGCCCTAAACGCTGCCATCGAAGCAGCAAGAGCGGGAGAAGCAGGCAGAGGCTTCGCCGTAGTAGCAGACGCAGTTAAAGGACTCGCAGGACAATCCAAACAAGCAGCAGGCTCCTCAATCAACCTCGTAAAAGGCATCAAAGACGCCGGCGCCCAAACCGCCACCATCACACAGCAATCCCAAATAGGCGCAGCAGAAGGCGCAAACGTAGTTTTAGGCGCAATAAAAGAAGCAGAAGCAATAGCAAAAATAATGGAAGAAATGACAAACAAAGTCAGCAAACTCACAAACGGCGTAGAAAAAGGACTAGACGCACTCAACATCGTCGTAAGATCAATAGAAGAAGTCGCCAGCATCGCAGAGGAAAGCTCCTCAGCATCAGAAGAAGCCTCCTCCGCAGTCGAAGAACAAACAGCATCCGCAGAAGAAATGGCAAGCATAGCAAAAGACGTCTCCGAAACAGCAGAAAACGTCGCAAAAGTAACCCAAGCCGTTGTTGGAGAAGCAGAAAGCATGGCACAACTTGCGCTTAACGTCTCAAACGAAGCTGCTACAGTGGAGGATTCGACTAAAGTAATAATTAAAGAAGCAGAGAATGTGGGGCAATCAGCAAGTACAGTAATGGCAGAAGCAACACGCGTAGCAGAAAAAGCAGAAAAAATGTCGCAGGGTCTAGAGAAAATGGTCGAAGAACGAAAAAGGCTTTTAATTGAGTTCTGTCAGAAGCATGGCCTAGAGGTTCCTCTAGAAGAAAGCTAAGTACTTTCTTCATCAAACCCCTTTTTATTTGAGCCGAAGTTGGTGCAAAATAGTCTGTAACTGGTACGATATACAAAGCCTATTACCGAAAAACAGGGACTCATATCACGTTAAGTTTGGAGCTACAGAGATTGTATCTAAAACTGCTAGTATAAAAAAAGGGCAAAAACATTGGTATCTATAAGGTGGAGGTGAGTTAGTGGGTACAGAAATTCGTACGTTTGCTTCATTAAAGGATTTGACAGAATATTTGGTAGACCAACTAACACAGTATAAAGGTTTATTTGAAGACTACAGTCAATGGCTAGGTTCACTGTTACGAAGTTGCGAAGAAGAACATAAAAATGACGAATGGTTCCAAAAATCAGCAGCTCTACAGAAGACGTTAAAGGCGCCGACAAAAAAAGGACCAGAAGCAAAGGGAACAGGGAAAAAAGTAGATCAAAAAGGAAACGCAGCAACTTCAGTATGGGTTCAATCAGGTAACGTCTTACTGTGCTCCACTGAGCAAGGTCAAGTTGAAATTATGTTTGAGGCTATAGAAAAAATTAATGAGAAAATTCAGGAACTAGAAAAGTTTAAGGTTGCACTTCAACAATTGGAACGGTTGGGTTTAGGCAAAACTGTTAGTTATGTTGTTTACATCGAAGAGGACATACCTAAAAAAATAGTGCTGCGAGCAAAAGACAATTCTGACGACGTGTTCAAGTTTGCTACAGAACTATCTGTACCTGCGATCCTCAGCGACATAAACTCCTAAAAGCAACACCAAGCGTAGAGTCGCAAAAGGTAAATATGATGTAATTGGAAGTAATAGAGGGAATCGAGTATAAACCCCAAGTATTCAGTTTCAGGCGTCATCGTTTCCATACGAATAGATAGCCTTCAAGCTGAAAAAACGGGTCAAATTCTTCCAACTGAGGAACTCTTTTTTGATGTAAACGCCAAACTTGAAGAGCAAAAGAAAAGTACTGACGAAGTAAACCTCAATTTTAGCCTGTTAATAAGTACGAAACCTAATGTAGTCCGTTACTCCACCACTGGTAACGTGACATTAGTCGGAAAATCTGCAGACATCAAGAAAAAACTTGAGGCGAACCCAAAAACAAAGATTCCACAAATTCTTTTCACCGTCTACCAGCACGTGTTCAACTCCATTTATATGTTAAGTTCAATATTAAACACACCTTATCCTCCACCTGACCTTCTACATCCCATGGCAGAGAAAATTCACATAATCGCAGCACCTCCACCACAAACTACAGAAAAAGGCGACACCTCAACCCAACCTGCCGTGACGCCGACGGCTGAGCAGAATAAATCTGTTACGGCTGCAACAACGGTAGCATCCGCCTCGGTTGAGAAGCCAGCTACTGCATAGGACACTGTTTTTAAATTAAATCCTGTTTATCTAAAGTCATGAAACCTTTAGTTGATGATATAGGTAGTTTTCCATTGCCACCTTTTGTTGAGAGAGAAAAATTTAACGTCGCATATAGACGTGCCCGGGAAGCTATACTGAGGGGGCAAAACTTTCAAGAGATTGATTTTGTAAGAGAAAATTTCTGCGAAGTAACTCTTAGCGCTTTCAAACAGAAGCTTATGACGGGGTTAGATGTTGTTAACTACCCCCAACAGTACAGTGGAATCAACCAAATGGGCGATGCTATTCACCTAGCCATGGAGAGGGGGACGTTTCTTGTTGAAGAGAAAGATGCTATTTTGCCTGAAATCCGCTTAATAGAGCAAGAAGCAAAAAAGCTAAGCGAGGAATATGGAAAAAAAATTTTATTACGCGTATCGCTGTTTGGCCCTATGGAGCAGTACCTCAAAGAAGTTGGCACCGTTGCCTATGCTGACGTGTTAGACAGTTTTGCTGAAACAGTCAGGCGTTTTGCCAAAAACAGTGTCCTTGACACAAAATACGTGAAAACAGCAGTAGTTTCACTAGATGAACCGAGCTTTGGGTTCTTGAACATAACTGCTGAAAGGGAAACTATACACAGGGTTTTGAACAGGGCTTTTGATTTTCAAGGTGTAACTCGTCAGATCCATCTGCATTCTTCAGCGCGATTGCCCGATTTGTTGGATATTAAAAATTTGGATGTACTTTCATTCGAGTATGCAGCATCCCCAAAAAACATTGAAGGTGTATCGAAAAAAATGTTTGAGTATGCTGACAAGTATGTGAGAGTTGGAGTTTCGCGGACAGATATCGATGCCATCGTAGCTGAGCTTCGTGACAGAGGAATCGATAAACCTACTGTGGATCAGTTAGTTGATAGCGAAGATATCATTAGAAAACGATTTCGGTTTGCCCAAGAAAAATTTGGAGAGCGCATGTCTTTTGCAGGTCCAGATTGTGGACTTGGAAGTTGGCCAAGTCAAGAGGCAGCACAGCTTTTATTGAAAAAAACGGTGAGAGCAATCAAGTCCGCTTGAACCATCTAAAAAAATAAACTAAAAAAAATAGATGACGTAGCTAATTCCAGTTTTCCTTAACAAAAAAGGTTATGCTGGAAAGCGGTTTTATCGCAGCAGTCGCATTGATGCGTGGATTTGGGTAAGGAAAGTGATTAAGTGGTTCTGGTCTTCTCAAAGGTTTAGGTGGCTCTAAATCGGCTATGGCGTTATGTCTATTCATCATTTTTCATCTTCCTTTACTGTAGGTTTGATTGTTAACTGCAGTAGCTTCTCCCCTCGAATGATAGTGAGAGCTATTTGTTTTCCCGCAACATCTTCTGATAATAACTTTGGGAGGTCAAAGAATTCAAGTACTGTTTTGTTGTTGAAAGCAATTATGACGTCGCCCATTGTGAGTCCAGCTTTTTTAGCTGNCGAGTTGGGCTCTACTTGAAAGACCATGACGCCTGTTTCTTGAGCGATGCCGACTTCATCTTGAATCTCGGGTGGAATTGCAACGGTATTGGCCATTAAGCCCAAGTAGGCTTTTTTTATGTTTATACCTGCAAGCAAGCGAGCGGTTATGGTTTTGACTTTATTTATCGGTATTGCAATACCGCGTTGCCAGACGTATGCAGTGTTTATGCCGATAAGTTTTCCTTCTGCATCTACAAGTGGCCCTCCCGAGAATCCCGGGTTGAGTTTAGCATCTGTTGCTATGACGTCTTCTATGGTTAGATCTCTAAATCCACGCAGAGTACTTTCGGGATTGGTTATTATACCTGTGGTGGCGGTTGGGTGTTTTCTGTTGAATGGGTTTGCAAGGGCTATGATGAATTGGCCAGTTTTGAGCGTTGCTGAGTTGCCGACTTCAATAGGTTCGAGGTCTGGATGTTCTGTTTTGAGAAGCGCAATGTCGTTGTATGGGTCTGTGCCAACGACGTGTGCAGGAAACGTTCTTTCACCTTGCCCTACTCTAACGGTTTTGCATCCTTGGAGAACATGGTTACATGTGACGATGTAGCCTTGTTTTTCTATGACTACACCTGTACCACGGGACATGTGGGTGTGAACACTAACCACTGATCTAGATAGTTTCTGGATTAGTCCTGTGGTGGCGTCACTAAGTGACTTTAGAAAGGTATAATTGTTAATTAGTTGAGTCATTCTGTTGCACCTTTATAGAATATTGGCAAACTGGCTATTTGTTGACTGAGAAGGTAGGGTATTCCGTCACAAATAGCACGAAGACTTTTTATAAAATGGCTAGTTGCCAAAGTAGCTTACTTTCTGAGCTGAAGGCATCTGAGATGGGCGTTGGTTTTGACATATTTTGCTGATGTGAGTCATGAGCTGATAGGATGCTTTTAACGCAAGGTTTTGGTTGCAACCATCAAGGAATTTAGCTTCGATTGTAAGTGTATTTTTGGTAATTTTTGCGTCAAGTTGAATTTCCCCATTTTCGGTGACCCATTTGAGCGTCGTTTCTTCATTGTTTTTGGCTAAGCCTAACCAACGAAGCAAGCCGAACCACTTACCACGTAGGTTCGAAACCAGCTCTTGCGTGGGAATATCTGAAGGTAAGTATGTTTGTAATAGGATGACTCGTACTGGAGTATTGTTCATGTTTGAGTATTGTTTAAGTTTCTGGGCGATTTCTTTGGCTACAATGTAACCTTCATCGCTTTTTTTGATGACGCCTTCCGCTTCTAGTCTGTTTATAATGCGTGAAAGGGTTTCTGGATGTAGACTGAGGCGGCGTTTGAGTCCCTCGAACGTAAAGAAGGTGAATTCTTCTTCGCTTAAAAAAGCAAGAACTTCGATGTCGCGTTCGCTAAGTGACAAATCAGAGAATCCTTGAAATGCGACATTAAGAAGAGGAATTATCATGGGTTACTATTTTTTAGCTTAAAAGATGCTTTTGAACATTACTCCTTCTTTTGTGAAAAAGTATAGGTTTAGAGAGAATTTTTGCTGCAGGAAAACCAACTGGACTTTTTGCTGTTGTTGGCTATGTTAGGTTATTGATAGCGTTGTTTTTCTTTTAACAAGTGCCTTCACCGCGTTTGCTAGAGCTTTTGTTGCCTCTTTTCTTAATTCTGCAGATGTGTCAATTGTTTTAGCGGCAATGTCTTTTTCTAAAGTTTGCATTTTTCCAAGCATTTCTTGTTTCTTTCTCTCGTATTCGGCCTTGAGTTTTTCCTGTTCAACATTAGAGTTTTGCTCTGCTATTTCTAGTCGTTTTTTGGCTAAGATTAGTTTTTGGGAGGTGTCGAAGCGTTTTTGAGCTAGGGCTGTTTTCTTAATGGGGTTGCTGGTTTTGATTTTCTCCAAACGGACAAGCTCTGCTTCGAGGTCATGCACTTCTTTTGATAAAATTGCTATAGCACTCTGCCTTTTATCTGCTAATTCTCTAGTTTGGGCGGCGTATTCAGCGTCAATATCCTCAGTCTTTTCCTGTTTAACTGAAGAAGTGCCCACCGCCAACGCCAGTTGTTTCTTTGCAGCATTAAGTTTCTGGGTGAGTTCAGATATTTTTTGGTCTTTAGCTAATTTCTGAAGGGGATGTCGGAAACTTACTTTCTTTTGCGATACTTCGGCGAGTTCAGCCTCTAATTGCCGTACGTTTCTGGTTAAGTATTCAATGGTGCTTTTTCCTTTGGTTATGAGTTCTTTGGTCTGGGCTGCGTAGCCTTCATCAATTTTATTAAGCAAATACCTGTTCTCTACGAGTCTTTTCGCTGAAACTTCAATTTCGGCGTCAGCAGCTAACCGTTTGGCAAGTTCTTCTTCGATAGTGCTAAATACTTGGTTACATTCATTGGTGAAAGTTTCATCGGAACCTATAAGTTCGCTAGATTCAAAGGATAAAATAACTTGGCGAAGGTTCACCACCCAGTCGTCAAAATACATACCTACAGAGGAACGCGGAAACACTTCGTTGCCAAGTATTTCCAAGTACTCCAATGTTTCTGCGGTAAGTTGGGCGATCTTTTCATGTTTATCTGCCGGCCAAACAGGTGTTTTTTGTTGGATGTTGTCGGATGTTTTGGTTGGGGGTGAATCTGGAAGTTCAACGTTAACGGGTGTTTCAATTGTAGTTATAGGAGACTGTTTGGATACTGGTACAGGGTTTATGGCAATAACAGACATTTCTGGTGGTTTTGGATGTTCAAGTACCTGAGTAGTATTAGCGACAAAATTCTGAGTAGTTAAGGTTTTAAATTTAGGCACGACATCATCAAGTACTGCCAGAATCAGGTCATGGTTGTTGCTTTCACACAGATTGATAATTTTTTGTTGTCCACCTTTGTACGTTAATATAAGGTGGCCTGTAGAGTCTATATGTGCCTGAATAGCGGCGCTCATGTTTTTCGGTAGCGCTGATGGAGAAACTGTAATTGAGGACATCAGGGGCTCAACATGTTTTAGAGAATCAAAAACTTGAGTCATTAAACGGTTTTCTTCTGCGATTAACTGAACTATTTGTTCAACGTCTTCGCCAACGCTTTTGAGAACGTCCACCAGCTCTTCGAGAGTGAGTTGTGCTTTATCCAACCGTTGGGATTGTTCAGCAATTGGAGATTCTAATGGCTGGGTCATGGGAAGACATGTTGCAATATAATAGTTGTGGACAAAAAGACTTGCATGTAGCAGAACTTACACTCAGTTGTGATACAGGCTAATTCTTGAAAATATTTCCACGTGAAAGACGCAAGCATGCTACAGAAGAGTATATACCCTTTAGGTTCATTTGATTATTTATCTTGCTTCTAGAGGATAACAGAGAAATCAGATTTTGAGTAAAGAGTTTTAGTTAGGTAATGAAGCTGGGGGCCTTTTTTGTGCATATTGGTATCTACGTGGCCTACCTATCCGTGTAAGAACGTTATCTTTAACTAAGTCCACCAAAGCATGGGCTACAGCGGTCCGGTCATAATGGAAACCTCGCCTTGCCAGTTCACTATGCACTTCTTCTAAGCTTTTTGGGTTACTGAACCAGTTTTCCTCCCACAGTTTTTGGATGACACCTTTGCAAGTTTCTGCTCTGGGTGGTGGTGCCGTCCGTTGGGGCGTAGAGAGCGGCGCTTCTTTAAGTCTGTTGGTCACGGTGGTGAGGATGCGGTCGACAGCTGCTTGGATTTGATCCTCTTGAGATTCAATTTCGAATTCTATATCGCCGATTTTCATTTTTACACGTATTGGCGGTTTTTGAGGGCTTTCTGTCAAATCAACACCTTATTGCATATTGTATTGCGCAAGATGTACATGCACAATACTTAAATATTTCACCAATAAGATATTGAATATTGGTGAATCTTGGTGATTGAACAATACACAATAACAACAACCCCCAAATATAACTTTCCACACCCCACCATAGACACAACGCTATCCCAACGCTTCAGCGAAATCAGCATCAACTCCCTAAAGCAAGTTCGCATAAACAATTTTCTGCTAAATCTACAAGAAGACAACTTCACCGAAAACAATCCAACCCAAATCCAACTTAAGCGTACACCCCTACCACTCACTCCAAAACACCAAGAAACCACCATAGTCGCAGTTGACTCTTCAACCATCAAAATAGGAGAAACTCCAACAGGCATAATCATAGCCATTCGAGGTGCAACGGTATGGAAACAGAACCGCAACTACCGTTACACCCGCCTTGGACCATTTATATTCCACATAACTGAAGAAAACAAAAAATCCATCTACAGCAGCCTTGAACGCACCTATTTCACCACTCAAAACAGCAGCCAACAAATCCCAACACTTCTTCAAATGCCCAATCGACTTGCCAATCTGCTGGAAAGGTGGCTCCAAATTATGCTTGCTAAAAACACAAACAACGGCATAATACTCTTTGACGGCAGCCTGATCGGCGGAACCATAGATACACCCACGCATAGATTGCACGAAATTCTAAGCAACGCCAGAAGAAACAAAAATACTGTTCTTGCTTTCAGCAAAGCCACCACTCTGCGCATAAACGGTTACCTTATAACTGAACGTCTACCGGAGCAATCAACACCATATTTACTTGAAACAACAGGTTTGCACTTTAAACCGCCAACTGTACTACTCGGCGACGTTTATGTGGCAAAGCTACAAAGATCAAACATGGCTTTCCGTTTAGACATCGATAAAGAAATTGAATTTAGTGAAAGAATAGAGGCTGTGGAGAAACTTCTCGGTAATGATGTGTTCCAGCAGAGCTACCCTGAGACCCTCCGTCTTGCCCACATCCTCTGCACATTTACAGCAAACGAAGTTTTAGCAATGCAACATTTTGCCAGTAGCAAGCACGGGATCCAAATCATCAACCGCCCAGACATGCACCGACTTCTATTTGGTCCTTTCGGGAAGGAGGGCTATGCATGAAACTCTATAAGAAAGAAGGCAACATTGTACAAATTCTCAGCTTCCCTGATGAAAACGCTGAAAAAGGCGATTACCTCGTAGTTGAAGATAACGAAGCACACAAGGCGCTTATAGTTCAAGTAATCGACGTACAATTCGCCGCTGTATCGGGCATGCTAGAAGAATTACTTCGCACTCTTTCTGAAGGAAGCGACTTCATAAAAGGCGAGGACATTGACCCATTGGAGATTGCGCCCCACATAACATACATCCAAGATGCTAGCCTTTTAGTTTGCAAAATCCGAGCCACTTTAGAAAACGATCAACTTAGCCCCAATAACAGTTGGCTTCCATCACGCTCTCAATCAATAATTATAAAACTTTCAGTGCAATCTCTAATGAAACTGGCCAAAGTCGATGGTGATCTTCCCATAATTTTAGGGGGCACCAAAGACAGTACACTCTTGACCATAGACGCAACAGCTATAGACGGCACACTTAATATTATAACAGGCAAAAAAGGCTGCGGCAAAAGCCACCTCTCCAAACTTTTGATGATTAGCCTCGTAGGATACAAAGCCACGGTGGTTATCTTTGACCTTAACGGTGAATACACCAGTATCGGCATGACCCAAGATGGTAAACGTAATATTTACTATGACAAAATCCACACTCTCAACCCTGCTCAGAACTTTAAAGTTTCCTTGGACCAGTTGCACCTCAACGTGGTCATGGGCATCCTTGTTCATGCCTTGCACTTGCCAGGCACCAGCGCCCGCGAATTTCGGCGCATCTGGAAAGACCTCAAAGATAAAGATAAACTCACCCTTGTCAACTTGGGCGAAGCCATACGAAACTGCAACTGCAATCAACATGTCCGTGATGCTCTCGCATCACGGTTTCACTCTATTTCAAACTCGGGTTTCTTTACCGACAACAAAACCGAAGCTAACCTTCTGGACGAGAGTTTGGCAAAGTGCAAAAACCAAGGTGGTGCCATAGTAATAAATCTCAAAAACACTTCTACAGTTGACCGACAAATCGTAGTCGAATACGTATTGGGCAAGCTAGTGGACTCTCTGCAAAGCTGGAAACTTAAAGCCGTCTTTCTTTTTGCTGAAGAAGCCCATTTGTACCTAAGGGAAACTTATTGGGACGATATTGTCACCCGTATGCGTCACTATGGTATATTCACCACTTTCATCACAAATCAACCAGACACCATACAAGAAACAATCTACCGCCAAGCCGACAACATTTTTCTTTTCAACTTCACAAACGAACACGACCTCGACGTAGTCAGCCGAGCGGCACGTATAGATGCAGAAACAGTAAAAAGCATCGCCCGCGATCTTCCCCCACAGCACTGCCTCACGCTTGGCAAAGTTGTCAGAGACTTTCCGATGGTTACACGAGTCCGTTCAATAGATGTAAAAACCATGGGTGAGACAAGGCTGTTCTTCAGCTAGACAAGCTACGATAAATTGATGGAAGAACCAAAAATTGGGTTAATGTAAAATGGTTATTTTCTTCTAATGATTGTACGCTAAATGGTACTTTGAGTCTGACCAATCAACATTTTATCCGAAGCTTGGTGGTGACCTGTTAAGAATTTATAGTGTAATTGGATTTCCTCAATACTATTTACATGTTATTTGAACAGACAATATCCTGCAGCTTATTTTTGTTCTTTTGAAAGAAACGCCTAAATGAATCCGTCAGGTTGTAGGTTTCCACTTCAGAAAGTGGAACCCATCGCAATTCTTCAACGTCGCTGGCGGCTTTAGGCACGCCGCTTTTGATCTGTAACACATAATCTACTATAACAAAGTGATACTTCACTCTGCCAGATTCATCTAAATCTACTTGATCTACCACATCAATAAGACGGGGCATTTCCACATCCAAGCCTGTTTCCTCCTTGGCTTCACGGATAACGGCCCCTTCTAAGTTTTCACCCAGTTCCACAACTCCACCCGGTATGCTCCATTTGCCTTTGGCCGGTTCGTTGCCGCGTTTGGCAAGGAGCAGCTTACCGTCTTGAAGGATTATTATGCCTACTCCTACAAGAGGGTGTTCAGGGTAAAGCTTCTTCACCATCGTGGAATCACAGGTTGAAGGTTTACTCGTACCTCAACGCGTCAACAGGTTTAAGTTTTGAGGCGCGCCACGCAGGATATAACGCAAATATTACGCTAACACCCACTCCGAAACCCAAGGCCAGCAAAGCCATTTCAAGCGTAAGAATGGGCGTTATAGTCAAACCGCCACTGCTACCGAAGGGACCGCCACTGCTGAAGAGCACTGCGACGATGTTTGCTAAACCCCAACCTGAAACTATTCCGATGATCGCGCCTAACAAGCCGATTATTACGGACTCGTAAAGGAAAATTAAGAGCACGGTACGGCTTTTCATTCCTATAGCTTTGAGTATACCAATTTCTCGGGTGCGCTCTATCAACGAAACTATCATGATGTTCATGATACCTATGCCTGCTACCAACAACGAAATAGCAGCTATGCCACCAAGGAACAGCGTCAACGTTGCAAATATAGTGTCAACCAAAGAGAGCACTGCTGTTGCCGAAATAACAGTAACTTGGTTAGCAAAGTGGTCTGTTATAAGCTTGTAAACCGTTGAAACAGTGGCGTTATCACTGTTTTTCAGTTTAACAATAATTGCGGTTGCCTCGTCAGTTCCAAAGAAACTCTGAGCTTGCGAAATTGGAATGTAAACTGCGGTATCGGAGGGGCCTCCAATGCCAAAGCCGCCGAT
>JAOAIX010000009.1:0-43335 GCA_026414485.1 Candidatus Bathyarchaeota archaeon | reverse complement strand
GGGGAAAGAACCGCCGTGACTCGCGCAGTGTAAGTCTGGTTTGTGAATGGCAACTGAGTAGCGTTAGTCCAAATCACAGTGACTTCATCGTTTACATTCACAAATATTGTGCCGTTTAATCGAGGATCATGTACTCGGGCGCCCACAACGATGTCATTGTCTGAAGGACTTAGAGGTATTGTTCCTTTTTCCGCCACAAAAGTAGTGCTGTAGATTTTGGCGTATTCTGCAAAATCTATTCCTACAATGCCGCCGCTTATGGCACGTACTCGGTTGCCGTTTTGCAGGTATCCAGATTGTTGAATCACAGCAATCGCTCCTTCAACTTCAGGTGAAAGAGCTTTAATTTCCTCGGTGTAGTTGAGATAGAGCTTGAACCCTGAACTTGCACCAGCGCCTCCTCCGCCAAACCTGCCGCCTGTTTCGCTGCCTGTTGCACTCCCGAAGGCTCCGCCGGTGCTGGTGGTAATTATGAGTGTGTCTGCTGCTAACCCCCGCTCTAGCTGATTAGTGATGGTTGTTTGTAGCCCTTGGGATATTGAAAGTAAGGCCACAATAGCTGCTATACCTATGACAACGCCAAGTGTAGTTAAGGCTGCTCGCAGTTTTCGTAATTTGATAGCGCTAAATGAATAGGAAAATATGTCACTTGCTCTCATACTAGTTCACCACGTCTGCTAAGATTACTCCATCGAAAACCTGTACTGTTCGTTTCGCCTCGCGAGCTAAATGTTGGTCATGGGTTACCATGATGATGGTGACCCCATCATCGTTAAGCTTCTTGATCAAACCGATGATTTCACGGGCAGTCTTGGAATCTATGTTTCCAGTTGGTTCATCCATAAGCAGGAATCGCGGATTATTTGCCAAGGCACGGGCTATCGCTACACGTTGCTGTTGTCCTCCGCTGAGTTCTGCAGGCTTGTGGTTCATGCGTTCCTTCAACCCCACAGTTTCAAGAAGTTGCTCTGCACGTTTCGCGCGTTCTATTTTAGGCACGCCTACTATAGCCATGGAAAGTTCCACGTTCTGTTTAGCTGAGAAGCGGGGGATAAGGTTAAAGAATTGAAATACGAAACCAATTTTTTGCCGGATTTCTGTTAGTTGATTGTCATTAAGTGTGGAAACGTCCACACCGTCGATTAGAAGTTTTCCTGATGTGGGCTTATCTAGTGCACCAATAAGGTTAAGCAAAGTGGATTTGCCGCTACCTGATGGACCTAAAATAGAAATAAATTCACCTCTTTCAACTTTGAGGTTTACGCCTCTGAGTGCCTCTACTGGAACTTTGCCGAGCATGTAAGTTTTTTTAAGGTCCGATATTTCGACAACAGGTGTTGTCAAGTCATTTACCCCCACAGCTTTTTCTGGTTTCAGTCAGCAGAAGAGTTGGTGCCTTTTAATAAAGCATATCTCATGGGGCATATACACCAAAGGTGAAATACTTAAAAATCTAGGCCTTTCTACTGAGAATATTAAGATTTGTTTTCTTCTAACATTTCACTCATGAGTTTTTCTTCAAGGTTAGCAAGTTGTTCCATGCGATGACCCCATCTTCTGAAAAATCGGTATTGCACAGCCATAATGCGTAGGAGGTAAATTATAAAGGCAGCCAGCCCCATCAGGAACATATAAGCAAAAATGTCCCACTCTAACCTTATGGCTCGGATAAACAGTGGGATAAAAGCCAGCAATGAAATACTCAAAAGAACTAGCATCGCTAAAGCGCCTCGTTTAAAGTTTCGCCACTCCTTGCTCATTTCAGAGAGAAACTCATGTAATGTTCTTATTGGATACTTTGTTTCAGATTCTTCTGAAGCCATTTTGCTCATCTTAGTTTTCTTGTCGATTTTTATATATATGATGCACCAAAGGTGAAGGCTTCACAGCAGTGACGGCAAGGAATCACGTAAGTTGGAATAGATTTTTCTGCCCTCAGAAGACAGGAAAAGCTGCCCCTCAGTGTTTTCATTCACAAATCCTTTTTCTTTAAGGTACAGCAGATGCTTCAGGAAATCATCATAAGAAACATCAGTGGCTTTTCGCCAGACATGGGTGCGCAGCTGAGGCTTATCTGCAAAGAAAAGGAACTCGAGTATTTCGAATCGTATTTGAACTGAACCTTTCCGCTTGTCCACCATTGTTCCACCGTCAAGTTACTGCTGCACTAGTTTGAGGTGTTTCACTATTCGTGGAAACATATTTAAAACATGAGTTAAATCGCTGTGATAAAGAAAAGAAATGGAAATGGACCAAAAGCTCAAGGTTGCGTTGTTACTTGTTGAGGAAACGCCATGAAAGCACTATACCCGCAGTTGTAAGCACAAACGCGAAGATACCAACATAGACAAAGTCGAAGGCAAGTTTGGTCCAATCGGTATTGAAGATTAGCAATTGTCTCATGCCGTCTATTGTGTAGGACATAGGATTGGCGTTTGCGACTGCCTGCAACCAAGCAGGCATCTTCTCAATGGGGAAGAAAGCACTGCTGGCGAATGTTAAAGGTAAGTTTAGAAGATTCATGACTGCCATTGGAGTTTCAATTCGAGTAGAACGTATGTTAATTGCTATGAACAGTGAAGATAAACCGACACAGATAAGGAACAGCATAGCAAACACGCCGATTATATTGAGGGGTGTGAAATTAACGCCGAACTGGAAACCTAAAGGTATGGCTATGATCAGTATTATGAGAGCCTGAAACATGGAGCGGAGAGTAGCAGAGAACACTTTGGACAAGATAATTACGGCTCGGGATACGGGTGTGCTGAGGACTTTGTTTAGAAAGCCCAGCCGTCTATCCCACACTACTGACATGCCGCTGAACATTGTCGTGAAAAGAGCAGTAAATGCCATCATGCCAACTGCCATAAAGCTGATGTAACTGGTAGTGCCAAAGGTAGAACCCATTACTTGAGAAGATAAGCCTTGGAAGAACTGACTTAAAGCTCCAAGTTGCGTAGGAGTAAACTGAGCCGCTAACTCTGGCGGAAACGTTATTGTTTCTGCGCTAACTAAACTACCCAGATTTAATGCGTTACCCAGTAAAGTTAACCAGATTATGGGTTGAACAAGCGTTAAGAAAAACACCACTGGTGCTTTGTACCATTTTTTAAGTTCACGATTAGTTAATGCCCAAAGACCGTGTAGCTTACTTGTGGAAACGTGATTTGTTTCGCTCAATGTCTTGCCCTCCCCATGGCTATTCGTCTTGCCATAACAGACTCTGCGGATTCGTCTGCGGCGTCGCGCATAGATTTTCCTGTATAATGTAGATAAACTTCGTTGAGAGTCGGTTTAGTAAGAGAAAGTTTTGTGACAACGTATCCTTCTTTGCGTAATGCTTCAATTATAAGCGGCGCAGTGACTTCACCGTTCCCAGTTTTAATAATATAGGAGTCATTCTCCTTTTTTACTTCCTTTACATGTTCAATTTTTTTAACAAGATTAGTGATATCCACATTTTGCTTGATGCTAAGAGTGATTATGTCGCCGCCTAAACTGTTCTTCAGCTCTTCAGGGGTACCTATAACTACAATTTTGCCATGGTCGATTATGGCAATGCGGTCACAGAGTGCATCGGCTTCTTCTAGATAATGCGTAGTTAAAAAGAGGGTCATTCCATACTCCTTTTTCAACATCCGAACGTAATTCCAAGTTGCGGCGCGCGTCTGAACGTCTAAGCCTAGGGTAGGTTCGTCTAAAAACAGCAGCTTTGGTCGATTGATTAGCCCACAGGCAAGCTCCAGTCTTCGCCTCATTCCCCCTGAATAGGTCTGCACCCGCTTATCTTTGAATTCGATCAATTCTACAAGTTGTAAAAGTTCAAGGGCACGTTTTTTTGAGACATTTCTTGGAATTCCATAGAGGTCAGCGCATAAAATAATGTTTTCATAACCAGTGAGATCTTCGTCAGCCGTATATTCCTGCGGGACCACGCCAATGACATTACGTACCTCAGTGTTTTGTTTAGAGATGTCATTACCCAAAATGTACGCTGTACCTTCAGTAGGTTTCAAGACAGTTATCAACATGTTTATTGTAGTGGTTTTTCCTGCGCCGTTAGGACCAAGAAAGCCAAAAACTTCGCCCGCCTTGACGCTGAAATTTATGTGGTCGACAGCAACTAAGTTGCCGTTAAAGATTTTTGTTAATCCTTCAGCTTTGATTATTTCTTCACTCAAATTTATCACCTTTAAGTTTTCTGTTAATTTCCTCTAGCTTGGCTGCCACCTCATTGACAGCTTTCAATGATTCATCAACAATCTGTTCGGAATATTTCTCTTGCAAAGTTGTGCCTAAATGGAAAAAGGCAATGCCTAAACGTTTCATGGTTTCACGAATTTCAGCTGCTTTATGTGCAGGTATTTTTGTAAAAAAATTATCAAAAAAAGTAGCAGGAGGAAAACCTGCTTCTTCGCGCATTTTCTTCCTCAACATACGCTGCTCTTCTAGAAGCAACTTGCCGTTTGCTGTTAATTCGTACCGTTTCAGCCCGTTTTCTGCGGGCAATTCTTTGATACATCCATGATCCTGAAGTAAAGCCAACAACGGATAAATGGAGCCTGGACTTGGTCTCCAATGTCCACCTGTGTGCTGCTCGATGTGATCGATAAGTTCAGAACCAGACATAGGTTTTTCATTGAGAGCTTCGAGAACGTGATATCTTATGAAACCTTTTGGAACCATTGCTGTATGACGCATCCAGTTTTGCCTATGAAAGAACATTCGCATCACTATTGATATCGAAGACGATATCACATGCGATATTTAAGGTTAATCCCTCGCCGCCCACCAAAGAAACATTTCAGAGGTTAATTAACGATAGTACCTATTTTTTCACCGTTTACAGCTGCCAAAAAGTTTTCTGGGTCAAAACCATTTACAACTACGAGCTTAACACGCGCTCGTTTCAGAACTTTAACTGCTTCCGGGTCTATGATTTGGTGAATACCCGCCGTGTGTTGACTTTCTGAGAAAACACTATCTAAATCTTCAAACGAAATGTGATCAAGTTTTACCGCGTCTCTATACTTGCGAGGATCTTTGTTATAAATACCGTCCTGGTCTGTACCTTTGACCAACAAGTCGGCGTTTACCTGCTCAGCAACTAAAGCCGCAACTGTGTCTGTAGTTATGCCAGGTTTTAAACCACCCATAACCACAATTTTTCCTGCTCTAAGACCCTCAGCAACATCCTCCAAAGTTACCGACACATTAGAACAAGCTGCTGAGCCAAATTTTTTAAGAAATAACTGAGCAAAAAGTCGCGAAACACTGATAGCCACTTCATCTTGTGCAGTCATCTCGAGTCCCAAGTTTTGAGCGATATTTATGAATTGACGGGCGAGGGCTCCGCCACCCACCACTACAACAACATCATGACCATGCATTTTAAGAGATAACAGAACTTCGACGTATTTTTTCATCAAATCAGTATTGACTGGAGAGGCTACAACTGAGCCCCCCACTCGGAACACTAAACGCATCAACATCCACCATTTCTACTTTTATACGTAAGTTTCGAATTAAAAAGTATTCACAAGAAGATCAGCAAAAAAACAACAATTCACCATCAACACAACAAATAACCGCTGCCAAAAAAATATTTTATAAACAAAGCTGCTTTCACTGTTGGGCATGTTATTTATTTCGTAAGTATTTTTTAACGAATCTACTTTGATTCTCCAGTCTTAGTCTTAAAGGCAATGAACCACCACAGGGTTTACAACGTCCAATTTTAATCGCCTTAACTATAGATTCCACGCTTAAGTCAGCATCTATAACGGTGTAAGCACAACCTATTACAGGACCGTAGTGCGCATCAGTTCCTGCTACTCTTGGCAAATTAAATTTCTCTGCAACTTCTTGGGCTTTACGTGACGCATGCTTAAAGGGAAACGAGGAGGAGTTAATTGTTTCAACTGCATCAAATTTGGCAGTAACATGTCTACTGAGGCTATTCTTAAACAGTGCGAAAGGATGACAAGCGATTGCAATTCCACCTGCTTTATGGATAAGATCCACCGTTTCCTCCGAGCTTCGTCCCCTAGGAATTGGCATGTTAACATTTAATCCCACAATGTGCCCGTCTTTGCTGGAAACTTCAATACCAGGGATAATCAAAAAATCGGTTTGTTGCGCAATTGCCAGTGCGCTACCTATTTTATTGTGGTCTGTAACAGCAACGGCTGTTAACTCACGTTTTTTAGAATAAAAAACCAGGTCCTGGGGAGTGATTATAGAGTCATCTGAGTAAAATGTGTGAACATGAAGATCGGCGCGAATCTGCAATTATGGAAATACCCCTTTTTGCTGTTAAATATTTTATTTTTTTGTGGTAGTAGGTGGTGTTTTCTACTCTTTAACTTTTGTTAAGAAACCCACGCTTTTGTAGTTTTGAACCGCAAAAATTGGGCAATTTTATATCAAAGTTAAATGCAATTGTCTTAGTAGATGAGCTCAGATGGATGAAAGACTCTTAGATGAAATTTTGGCCACCGACAAAAGAATACGATATGTAGGCATTGTTAATGATAAACTTGAAAATTTAATGGTGAAAGCTCGAGCTGGCTTAGAATTGATATTAGACAAGTGTGAGGCAGAAGAAAAATTAGTAATGCTTGCAGGACCTATAATTCTCGGTACGCTTGAAAAGTTTAGCGATAAGCTGGGCAACTTGGTTTGCGCAGGTGCACGATTTAAAAGATTAAGTTTAATATTTTTAAAAGTAGACGGCATGAACATCGTCATTAGTACAGACCCTGTGCCGCCTTATTCTATAATGAAAAAACTTGAGAATAAGTTGTTGACAATTGTAGAAAAATAAAGTTATAAAAAACCTATTTTTGTGCATTTAAATTTTGAGTTTTTCTTATGAGCAAAAGTTTTTCGTCAAGAGTTTTCTCATCAACATCAATTTTATTAAACAAGGGTTTTGCGGCATTTATTTTGTGTGTTGGTTGCAAAGGTGTAAGTGCATCTGTCCAGCGTGCCTTGTGAACACTCCCTTGTAAATTGAGGGTACTCCAAATCTGTTCAGCAGTGGTTGGCATAAACGGAGCGGAGCATATAGCTAAAGCTTTGACTATGTGGGCTGCAATGTGAAAAATGGCACTTGCTTTTTCAGGGTGGGTTTTGAGGAGCTTCCATGGTTCTTTGTCGTTTAGATACTGATTGCCCATGCGACTTAGACTTATGAGGGTATTCACAGCAGATTGAAGTTTAGATTCTTCAATTTCTTGGGCTATACTTTCCACTTTTTGCCGCATACCGTCTAGAACCAGTTCGTCTTCAGCAGCCATATTTATGGGGTTTGGGATTTCACGTTGGAATTTTGAATTGATGAAGGTTAGTGTTCGGTGGATAAAGTTTCCGAAAGTGTCGTTTAAATCAGCATTAATTTTACTCACAAAAAATTCCCAGGAGAAATCGGTGTCTTTGGTTTCAGGTCTTGTTGCGGTTAAAAAGAAGCGCCAGTAATCCACAGGAAACATTTCTAGTGCCTCGTCAATCCAGATGCCGATTTTTCGGCTTTTGCTGGCTTTTTCTCCTTTGAACTGTAAAAACTCGGTGGCGGAAACGTCCCAAGGCAGGTTATAGTCCTCACCTGACGCTAAAAGCAACGCAGGCAGGATTATTGTGTGAAATGGGATATTGTCTTTTCCCACAAAGTAGAGGGTTTTTGCATTTTTGTTAAACCAGAATTCTCGCCATTTTTCAGGTTCACCTAAACGTTGGCAATGCTCTATTGTTGCAGAAACATAGCCTAGCACAGCATCTACCCACACATATACGGTTTTCCCTTCAGCACCAGGGAAAGGCGCAGGGATGCCCCATTCGACGTCGCGTGTAACTGCACGTGGCTTTAAGCCCTCTTTTATCCAGTTTAAACTGAAGTTTTTGGCGTTACTGGACATCTGTTTGTTGTCTTTGATGTAAGTGGCAAGTTTATGCGAAAACTGTGAAAGGTCGATGTACCAGTGCGTGGTCGTCTTGCAAGTAGGTGTGTTCCCACAAATTATACAGCGGGGGTCAACCAGTGTACCGTCTAAGAGTCGCCCACATTTATCACATTGATCTCCACGGGCCCGCTCGTAGCCGCAGTGGGGGCATTTACCTTCAACGAACCTATCAGGCAAAAACCGTTGGTCGTGCTCGCAGTAGAGCATTTGAGTTTCTTGCTTGAAGATATAGCCGTTCTTGTAAATTTTCATCAAGTGCTCTTGTACAAACGTTTTATGCACAGGACTTTCAGTGCTGGTGTAATTATCAAATGAAGCTCCCCATTTCTGAAAAAGAGTTGCTACCCTAGCGTGGTTTCGGTCTGTTAACTCCTTAGGAGTTACACCTTCTTTAATTGCCTCTACTTCTATAGGTGTACCATGAGTGTCAGAACCACTGACCATAAGAACATCGGCGCCTTTTAGTCGGTAGTATCTGGCAGCAACATCTGCAGACAAAACTGAACCAACTAAGTTCCCAAGATGGGGAGTCACATTAATGTATGGCCATGCTGAAGTTACAAGAACTTTTTCGGACATAAGTCAAACCACCAAACCTATGCGATACACCCTGAAAATAATAAGTTCTATTACTTAACAATGGCGCCGGATTTTGTGTGATCTATTCACTATTTTTGGTTGTTTGGGTTAATAGTACACTCTAAGAGGGTTTCTAGGGTCTGTTGCCAGCCTAATCTGCTTTGGAAGAAGTACATTATCCCATTTAGGTTGAGAAACTTTTTGTCGGGTTAAAGTGCCATCCACCTCGATATTGTATATGAACGCCTTGTCCTGTGGATTTTCAATTTCACACATCTGGTTTAAACTGAGGCTTTCAAAAAGGCGCCTAAAAACGCGGATAGAATTGTTATGACAGGAAATAGCTACATTCCCAGGATTATGATTAAGCCATTCTGTAAGTTGTTCAAAAAAGGGTATTACGCGGCTTTCAACCATAGCCATACTTTCTCCTTCAGGTGGTGCAACATAGTAACCTCTGTGGAATTGGGCATACAAGTGTGGGTTTTGCTGCTCGATTTCTTTTTTACTTTTACCTTGAAACAGACCATAGCAACGTTCAATAAGCCGGTCGTCAACAAAAATGGGAATTTCCGGATGCGGTTTAAGCACAACACTTAGAGTTTGCGTTGCACGCTTAAGGTGTGATGTAAACGCATAGTTTATTTTGCAGCATTCTAATTGTTTTGTAATTTTATGTGCTTGCGCAAAACCTTCCGATGTAAGGTGGGGATCACGCCAACCTGAAAATACACCGTTACGATTATCAGTTGTTTCTGAATGACGAAATATAAACAATTGACAAATCAAGGTGTATACCTTTTGCAGTAGCGTTTTTTATGCTTAAGTTATTATTAAGCTAAAACATATGGATGTTTCTTTTACAACAACTAAAGTTCTTCTTACGTGCAGTAACGATACGCCTTCAGTTAGTTGATATCCAGACTTTTTGAGTGCAATTGTTAATACACAGAAAGCAGCAGCAAACCTGATAACAATAGATAACTAATACTAACAATGAGGTGACAAATTGCCAAAACCTAAACTGAGTTGGACAGAAAAACTCAACGACAGCAAAGGTTTGCCCAAAATTGAGGCTATTTCTGGCAATATGAGCAAAAAGTGGGGCACAGGCACCGTAGTCATACCCGCACCACAAGATGTTAACGCTTTGATGCGAAAAGTGCCCAAAGGTAAACTAACCACTATAAACGATGTACGCGCCGCACTTGCTAGGAAATATCACGCAACTATTGCGTGTCCCATTACAACAGGTATTTTTTCTTGGGTGGCAGCTCATGCGGCAGAAGAACAACGTCAGAAGGGAGTAACAGACATTACACCGTACTGGCGAACCCTAAAAAGCGGTGGGTTAGTCAACGAAAAGTATCCTGGTGGCTTGTTGGCTCAAAAGAGGCTTCTGGAAGATGAAGGACACGTTGTAGTTCATAAGGGCAAGAGGGTTATTGTACAAGATTTTGAGAACGCCCACGTAACACTTTAAATTAGAAATGTCAGAACAAAGCCTGTACAAATGGGCATCAACAGATTATCATTAACAGGTAGAGGTAAATATTCAATGATCGTAGCCGTTGCTGCTCCAATCAGTGCAAGCCACGGGGAGACAAAAACAGAACCTGCCAAAAACCCAAAGAAAAAGCCACCCAAGGTTCCTGTGAGGGTTTTGCCCCGGTTTAGTGGCAACGGTTTTTTTGGCAAGAAACCACCTATTATGGAAGCGGAGCTGTCGCCTAATGCAAAAATTGCTATTGCTGCACTGTTTGCGGGATAAGGAAAAATAAGTAGTGTAAACAGAATTCCAAACGCGAAATAGAGTGGAGCTAACGTGAAATCACAGAGTTCTGATTGTGAAGCTGCATTGCGTGTTATCTGCGAGATCACTGGAAAGTTTTTTCCACGTAATCTTTCGAATTCAGAAACTATGTAAATCGCAATCAAAGAGCAGATAATTAAGGCAACAAGAAATTGCCCCAAAAACAGTGCAAATACTGCTATCAAAAATGCTGAAGCGTGGATGAATTCTCGTAACAGGTTTCTTGCAGAGAGGGAAGGTACTTTTGCTTTGGGATTTAGTGCAATCAACACATTTGAGAGTGAACCATTTATTACAAAGTCCGCTTTGGCTCGGATAACAAAATCAGGGTGGTATCCTATTTTTTGTATGCCGTCAAAGAAAAGAGAAACGTTATTGCGGTCATCACCAATAACAGCGCATTCATTTAATTTTAATCCTTCCAACTCAACTATTTTCTTTAAGATCAAAAGCTTTCCCTTCCGTTCAATAGGATCACCCCAAATTTCACCTGTCAAAGCGTCTCCGTTTATGCCCACTTCTATACCAAATGCGTATTCTGCCCCAAAAGACAGAGCAAGTTTTTGAACTAAAAATGTTGGTAAACCAGAGCTTATCAGAGCAGTCTTAGAGCCCTGAGCTTTCAAAAATGCAAAAACTTCTTTGGTGCCAGGCATCAGAGGCAACTGAGTTAAAATCTTATCAAACACAGTAATTTTTACGCCGGCCATAGTGTGAAAAATTTTCACAAGCGCACGCTTTAAAGGCAAGATCCCTACCTGATAAAGAAAACCAAAAAACAGAATTTTCAACAATGCCACAAAACCCAGAGTTCGGCCAATCTCAAAATAGAGACGGTTTTTTGGTATAATAACACCTTCAACATCAAAAATAACCAGTTTGGGCTTAGTAGCAGTTGATTCAGTCAAAAGTTTCACTTGCTCTCTGTCCACATTATTTTGTACTTCATTTTTATTGTTGTGTTCCTTTCTAAAAAGCCCTCCCGCTTAGCTGATCGTCTATGTTTAATAAATACAGTGTTAGGTTGTTGATAAAGCAAAAGCTACAACAGAACCAAAGGTAACAAACTAAACGTGGAAAGTAAAAAAAGTGTGGCTAGTTACTTCTTCTCTTCTACCACGATCATTGTAAGAGTGGAGCGTACTTTGTCAAGTCTACGAATTCGCCAAGTTACAATCTCTTTGAGTCGATCCATGGTGTCTGCAGTGACACGGGCAACAATGTCGTAGACACCGTAAACCGCATATGGTTCTTCTACGCCTTCAACTTTCTTTAATTCTTTGAGAACGTCTGTCTCTGACCCAATTTCCGTATTTATTAATACGAATGCTGTAGGCATAAACAACTCCTCAAGGTTAAATGATGCCTTAACATTAAAATATTTTTCTAAAGCTGAAAACGTCAAACGAGTGACAGAGGTTAATTTTACATTTTAGTTTTCAAAAATATTCCCATCTCTTTTCTTGATCATTTTTATAGACCATTTTAGTTAAAAATTATTCTACCCAAATATCTCTATGATAACAAAGGGAAAGCAACACTCCCTTGTGAACTGTTCAGATGACGATACTTTTGAGGTATTTATTCCACAGATATGCTGCGGCGTAGCCTGCAACTGCACCTGTGACTGGACCCATAAATGCTACTATAAAGTCTATGGCTATGGAGGCCTGAATAAGTTGGGGAAACATGGTTGTAGCATAGTAGCTTAGGTATCCTATTGCTACTGTGCTGCAGGCCATTGCCATCATAAGTTTGTTTCGGTCTACTCCCTCAGCTGTGGCTTTGACTTTGAATAAACGTATAAAAATGTCGACGAATGCACCATACAAAAGGGCATAAATTATTGAAAAAGGAATAAGGGAGGGTCTCCAAAGGCTGGTAAGGGTTCCACCCACTGTTGCAACATAAATGGCTCCAAAGTTTTTGACAAAAAGTGCACTTAAAGCAAGCAAAACCGCATCCACAGCTATGAGCATTCGATCAATTGGCGCGGGAACAAATAGCCTAGTCACGAACATAATAGAGCCAAATAGTGCAACTGTAAATAAGCGGGTATTTCTTTGCACAAATGCTCTACCTTTACTCATTAAGAAAAAGGTTTAGTTTAAAAATCTTAATAATTATTTGTAGGTTGGGATGGTTGAAATAACAGGTTAGCTTCGCATAGGTTTTGTTGCTGACACTTTGAGGCTGACTACGTTACCCAAAAGTTCGGCTGCCTGATTTTGTGTGATTTTGAGATCTCTCATTATCTGCTTTGCTGTTTCGTCTGTAACCAGAGCTTCGTAAGGCATCGGTGTTTCTTCAATGATTTGCACATTTTCAAAACCTGCGCGTCTTATGAGCTCAAGATATTTATCCTTCTTTTCAGCTCCTGCAATGCAACCTATGTAAGCAGCAACATTTTCCACAATTTCAGGGGGTATTTCCCTGAGCAAAACCATATCTGAAATCAGCATTCGACCATTTGGTTTCAGAACACGGAAAGCTTCTTCAAAAACACGTTGCTTATTTGGAGACAAATTAATAACGCAATTACTAATTATAACGTCTGCCGTGTTGTCTGCCACAGGTAAGTTCTCGATTTCACCTAATCTGAACTCGACGTTAGTGTATTTGCCACGTCTACAGTTAGCTCTAGCGCGGTCTATCATCTCAGGCGTCATATCTATACCTATCACTTTGCCTGTTTTGCCGACTTTTTTGGATGCCAAGAAGCAGTCTAAACCGCCACCTGAACCTAGATCTATAACTACTTCACCTTCCTTCAAAGATGCTAAAGCCACAGGGTTTCCACATCCCAAATTCATATTTGCCTCTGCAGGTACAGAATCAAGATCCTCTTTGCTGTAACCTACTCTTTCGCTAACATCAGACAACAAGCCACAGCCACATCCGCAACCCGAGTTTGCAGTTTTAGCGATCTTGCCATAACCTTTACGCACAATCTTTCGCACTTTATCTTCGTTCATTAAATTTCACCTTTTGTTTTCAAAGGCATCTGCCAATATTGGTCCAAGCGTACATTTTACCGTTTCATCCAAAAGATCAACTTTCATCATGATTACACAACACACCGTGTTGTCACGTGTTACGCCTATGAGCGCGAGTTTGTCGTCGGCTTTAATGTTTGCTCTTTCACGTAAATCTTTTGGGAGAACAATTTGTCCTTTTGAATCTAAAGTGACTACGGCGTCAATTTTGCAGCATTCCTTTTTTACTTCCATAATTTTTGTCTCCGTTAACTTTACATATTGAAGGCGCATTTATATTTTTCCTATAAATTACAAAAATCTTAAAATTCCTAAAAATAATAAAAATATACATTAAGAATTAAATCACGGAACAGTAATGAAACACTATAAGGGCGTAGCAACCTTTTTTGATAAAAAAACAGTCCTAAATTGATTTTTTGATGCAGTGAATAGGAGAGATATCCACCCAGTTGAGAGAAACAGCACCGCATTTAACGAGATAAAACGAGAAAACGCCTCTTTCTCATTTTCTACAAAATTTCACAACTGCCTATTAAAGGCTCTTTGAGCGAGAGCCACACCCAAGTTCTGGACATAAGGCAACCATACCAGAAAGCTGGAATACCAAAAAGTAACCACTACTGTGTGATCATGTGGTTAATTACTTTTAAGATGAGATCCTTGAAATCAACATGAATCTAAGCAAACAGAACAAAGGAACAATTTTCGGAAGAATCACTTTAAAGGTCTATAATTTTAGCTTCCCTATGTTTCGTGTCAAGCAGCCCTACTGTAGGTTTACCAGTTAAGTAGCCGCAAGCTTCACCGGGGTTAATAATCAATTTTTTAGAGTTACGTCTGATAGTCAGAGTATGCACATGCCCATAGACAACGGCGTCAAAACAATCACAGGCAAACAAAGCATTTAGCAAGTCAGTTTCGTCTCCGTGTAGAAGGGCAATTTTGAAGCCGTCGACAGTTATCTCCGCAAAACGCCCCCGTAGTTCGCAGTTCCCTGCTTCTACAAATCGTCTCCGTAAAAATTCGTGATCACCATCATTGTTGCCAAAAACTCCGATAAGCCTACATTTCAACGTCTTAAATTTAGGAATTACAAAGGGTGATACGTAATCTCCCGCATGTAAAACCAATTCTACTTTTTCGGAGTTGAAACGCTCGATAGCTTTTTCCACCATCGCAAGATTGTCATGCGTGTCTGAAATTAAACCAATCAGCATCTTCTTTTTGGTCTCCGTTATTTGTTGACAGCAACTGACAAAAAAGATTTTCTACTGTTCTGTTTTGTTAAAAGAGATGTAAACATGAGTAGCGGTTAAAATTAGCATTGTGGTTTCTGAATGTAAAGCTCAACTTTGGTTCTGAGTGAAGGAAACTCGTCTAACATAGCTTTCATAACTTGCCAGCGTATTTCGTCGTTCTCAAGGTTGTTTTCCATTTTGCATCCCCTTTTCCTCAAGGTTATCTTATGACAAGAGAGATAATATAAAAGGCTATTTACCAAGCTCGTAATATTCCCAGAGACAGTTACATCAAAAATGTTGAAGGGAAACTGTGGGATGTCACAAAACAGTTTTAAGTTTTTAACGCATTTTCACTATGAGAAAAATAGTATGCCAATTAAAGCTGTACTCTTCGACATGTTTGACACTCTCATGCTTATTGAGAAAGAACACGCGTTTTACGGTCCTGCCCTCAAACAGATGTATAACTATATTGTCCAGAATGGAGTTAAAGTTTCTTTTCCAGCGTTCCGAGATGCCTACATTAAAGCTAGAGATGAACTCTACGAGAAAGCTGACGTGAATATGGAAGAGCCACATTTTAACCTTCGAGTTTTAAACGCCCTTCAAATTCTCGGCTATTCTGACGAATGTAACATAGAGTTGGCGAGTGGGGCAACAAACGCTTTTTGTTCGGAGTTTATGAAGTATGTTCGTCTAGACGATGATGCACCAAAAATGTTGCGCAAGTTACATGGAAAATATAGGCTGGGAATTGTTTCAAATTTTGCTATACCCGAATGCGTAATAAGACTACTTCAACAGCATGATCTTTACAAATTCTTTGACGTTGTGATTGTTTCAGGAGCAGTCAACAAACGTAAACCCAACCCCGCCATATTTACTGAAGCCCTCAGCAAGCTTGGAGTCAAAGCTGCTGAGGCTGTTTTTGTAGGAGACACAGTGGACGCGGATGTAAAAGGTCCAAAAGAGGTGGGCATGAAAACCATCTATATAGACAGGCGGCCGCAGAGAGAAATAGAGGAGAATCAACCAGACCACACTATAAAACGTTTAAGCGAGCTGCCTGAGGCTATAAAAAAGTGCTAGGCTATAGCGTGAAGGCACTTTTGAATTATTTCAGCATCCTGTTTTTCAGAGGGAGTCATAAAAGCCTCGGCAGACCCAGTTTTTTGTAGCAAGATTGTATTCCCAAACTTTTAGACCTTTCTGGTAATACTTTTTGATGCGATTTTTAAGGTAAAGTGTGAATTTAACACTTGCATCCAATTGCTTTTCCATAGAGTAAGAGTCACTATAGGATACTCCTTTTATTCGGTAACTAAAAACGGTACACCTGTTCGATAAGTCACCCGCCACAATAGGAAAAGACCGACACATCAGAGGGCGGTCTTCATACTTCTCGCAAACATTTTGGCTATTTATGTAGGGACACACGTTAACATTCAATTGATACAAAACAACTATTTTTGGATCTGTTATTCCAATAGCGACTTTTGGCGAAACAAGTTCTTGTGGGAAACGGGTTGCCTCTTTGTCGGTAAGAGGGAGACCTCTCTCGATGCCGTCTTTTGTTTCCAGTAAATTTCTACAACACCAACCGCAACGCTTACAAACAAACTCCACTATCTCATTCAAAATATTTAGACCCCCAGATCGTGTTCCCAGTTAACCATGTTAGCCTTTCTAGGTCAATCAATTATAGTCACATAATAAATAGTATAAATTCACACAAGTTAAATGTGTCATTGTTAAAGTAGGCTTTAGGATCGTGAGAAATAAATGAGTGAACAAGCTCGAATTCTCGTAATCGATGATGACGAAAACATAACACAGGTCGTAGCTGCGATACTCAAAGATAAAGGCTACAGCGTTGATGTCGCAAGTTCAGGTAGTGAAGCGATAATAAAAAGTGAGACTAACCATTATGATTTGATGCTTATTGACATTCGATTACCTGACATGGAAGGCACAGAACTTCTCAGCAGAATTCGCGATACTACACCAAAAATCCGAAAAATTATAGTTACAGGTTATCCTACGTTGCAAAATGCTGTGACTGCCTTAAACAAAAATGCAGATGCTTACATCATGAAACCCTTTGATGTTGAGAAGATGCTTGCTACCATATCAGAACAATTGAAAAAGCAGAAAGCTGAGAGGCAATTTGACGAAGAGCGTGTTGCAGAGTTCATTGAAACTCGAGTTAAAGAACTAAGCTTTGAAGAGACAGAAAGCGCGCTCCTCCCATAGCTAAATGGAATGTGGTTGTTAAAAGTTAAATCGTCTAACTCCATTTGAGAGGGTTCGTGTTGTGTTGCGTTGGACTCTACAATTGCCTAACGCCAAGTCTGCAAATTCTTGTAAAACTAGTGAAGTGAACTCCCAAGAGGGAGGGCCGTAGCGAAGACCTTGGCACATTGTGTCTGCGTAGATGAACAGTTTTTTGCCTCTGTAGTTGAATAATGCTTGGTTTGGATTCCCATATTTTGGTTCCGACAAAATTTTGAATGGCCAGAGTTTGCAAGCAACCGGTTTCATGTTTTGCAACCCGCAAAAATAGTTGCCCGCCAGATTACATAGGAAGACACATGAGCCGTCATCTACTCTTTTTATGAATAATTTGTTCAAACCAACTACTGTTTTCTCTGCGCCGAAAATCTGTGAGATTTTTAACCATTCTGGGAAGTTTAGAACAACACTGTAGAGTTTGCAACAGTTGCCGCAACCTATGCATTGCCATTTAGCTATATGGCGCCAAGGAACAAAATTTAACATGGCCAGACGTAGAATTCACTAAAATCAAGCTAAAAACTCTTTTTCAAAAAATAGGTTACTGTTTACGGTAGAGATAGATCGTGTGAGAAGGGTAAGCACCAGAGTTGTCGATGAAATTTTCCACTTTTTCAGGTTTCCAGCCTACAACTTCATAATCGTGTGAAACAACACGGGCGCCTAGTTTGAGTTCATTTTCCATTTTTGGTTTCACTTTTTCGTTAGCGCTTGTGGTTAAGTAAAGGAAAACGACGTCTGCGGAGGTTAAATCTACTTTAAAAATATCGCCATTTACTATTGTGACGCGGTCACTTAGACCGCTTTCTTGGATAATGTTCATGGCGCGTTTTGCTAGGTCTTCGCGCATTTCTACACCTACTGCACGGGCGCCAAATGTTTTTGCTGCCATAATAACGGCGCGGCCATCTCCTGCGCCAAGGTCAAAAAGAACCTCGTTTGGTTTTAATTCAGCTATTTCGAGCATATGTTTAATAACTGGGAGAGGACTTGGAACAAAGGGCGCGATAAACAAGTCTTAGCCTCCATTTGTCGGCGAGGTTATGTTTATTTTGAAAATACTATGCTACATAAGCTTCTCTTTTTGGGGTAGGTCGTTTTGCTTCACCACATTTTATGCAGCTTTGAGCACAAAGCTCTAGATACTTTTTTTCGTCTTTTGAGCCTACTGCGGTTGCAGCTTTCAAACAGAGCCCGCTGGGTTCTGTGCAACCCTCTTCCTTGCAGAGTCCTGCGATGTATTTGCAGATGTCCTGTACATCTTTTGGCTCTAAAACTGCTCGGTTTGTGCGCACTATAAGGCACAGTTCTCTTGCCATGACGCATGTCTTGACGTATTTTATGCGGTCAAGGACCTCTTCGCGCAGTTTTTTTCGACTAATCTCCACTACGCATCGTTCTCCTGCCTTGTTGATGTAACCAAACAGAATTAGGCTGTTCACGACTTAAAAGGTTGCCTATCACTCTGTGCGTAAAAAGTACTCG
This sequence comes from Candidatus Bathyarchaeota archaeon, assembly GCA_026414485.1. Taxonomy (GTDB): domain Archaea; phylum Thermoproteota; class Bathyarchaeia; order Bathyarchaeales; family Bathycorpusculaceae; genus JADGNF01. The sequence goes on along the minus strand of JAOAIX010000009.1, from coordinate 24,962 downwards.
CCAATTTTGTTAGGACGGCTTTCGTCAAAAATGACTTTTGGTTTTGGCCAAAATAAGCTCCAAATAATATGTATAGAAATCAGTGTAAATTCCTAAAAACAATGTTGAAAATGAATAAAAAATAGAGAAAAGGGGTTATGGACCTTTTTTGGTTATTTCTTTGACAACGCCTGCAGCGACTGTAGTGCCCATGTCTCGAATTGCGAAGCGGCCAAGTTCTGGGAATTCCAGATATGTCTCAATAGCGATTGGATGTAAAGGCTCCATTCTGACCCATGCAGCGTCACCTGTCTTGATGAAGCTTGGGTTTTCCTCGGTGACTTGACCTGTACGTGGGTCAATTTTCTTCAGCAGTTGAGTGAAGCGGCATGCAATTTGACCTGTGTGATAGTGGAGAACTGGAGTGTATCCTGCAGCGATGGCAGTTGGGTGATAGATGACGATAATTTGCCCAATGAATTCTTTTGCAACTGTTGGGGGATTGTCAACTGTACCTGCGACGTCTCCTCGGTGGATGTCAGTTTTAGCTACACCTCTGACGTTCATGCCGATGTTGTCGCCTGGTTCAGCCACTGGAATCATTGTGTGGTGCATTTCGATTGATTTGACTTCACCTGTTTTGTTGCTGGGCATGAAGACGATGTTTTGTCCTGGTTTGAGTGTGCCAGTTTCAACTCTGCCTACTGGAACGGTGCCGATGCCGGTGATGCTGTAGACGTCTTGAATTGGAATGCGTAAGGGTTTGTTTGTTGGTTTTGGTGGAACTTCAAGGAGATCTAGCGCATCAATTAATGTAGGACCATTGTACCAGGGCATTTTGTCGCTTTTCTTGGTTAGGTTTTCGCCTGTCCAGCCTGAAACAGGGACAAAGTTAATTTTCTCAGTCTTGAAGCCGACCATCTTTAGCATTCTGGTGACTTCGTTCTTGATTTCTTCATATCTTTCTTTGCTGTAGTTGACGGTTGTGTCATCCATTTTGTTAACAGCAACGACCGCTTGGCGGATACCTAATGTGAAAGCTAAAAATGCGTGTTCGCGTGTTTGTCCGCCTGGGCCGATGCCGGCTTCAAACTCGCCTTTCTTGGCAGAGCAGAAGAGTACACAAGCGTCAGCTTGGCTTGCGCCGGTAATCATGTTTTTGACGAAGTCTCGGTGTCCTGGGGCGTCGATGACGGTGTAGTAGTATTTTTTAGTTTCAAATTTCAGGAATCGAAGGTCAATGGTTACGCCTCGTTCACGTTCTTCTTTGAGATTGTCGAGAACCCATGCAAATTTGAATGTGCCTTTGCCCATCTTTTCGGCTTCTTCTTGGTACGCATCGATTGTTCTTTGGTCAATTGCTCCAGCTTGGTACAGCAAGTGTCCTGTAGTGGTTGATTTTCCGTGGTCAACGTGACCCATGATAATGAGGTTTATGTGTGGCTTTTCGCTCTTGCTCATTTTTCATTCCTCTTATTCTTTCTATTTTTCCTTAAATTGTAGTGGTTTCGGTTACACATCAGTCCTTCCAATTATTTTAAGTTTGTCATACAGCTTTTCCATTTGTGTTCCCTTAAAAACCGCGTATAGAGAGATTGAAAGCGCCGTGAAAGAATGCGTTGTTATAAAAATGAGGAGCAGATTAGAAATCGTATTAAAGACGTTGTTGTAGATTATTTAGCTTGAAACAGGTATGCCGACGAATCTGCCTCCTGAAGCTAAAGACAAATGGGCTGAAGTGGAAGCGACCCACGACCCAAAAATGAAACTGCAGAAGTACCAAGAATTTTTAGCTACAGTTCCTCAGCATAAGGGTACGCTGAAACTTCGTGGTCAGATCAAGAAAAAAATGGCCATCATTCGCAAAGAACTTGAAGAAAAAAAGAAAAAAGGTACAGGTCGAGGCAGTGGAGGCCCAAAGTTATTTGTGGAAAAAGAAGGGGCAGCCCAAATTGCGCTTTTAGGCATGACAAATGTAGGCAAAAGTAGCTTGTTAGCAGCGGTGACAAACGCCAAGGTGGAGGTTTCACCCAACCCGTACACTTCACGGGAGCCAGTACCCAGTATTATGAACTACAAGGATATACGGTTTCAAATTGTAGAGGCACCTGCGATGCTGGAGGGTTCAGCTGACGGCAAAGCTTGGGGGATGGTGACTCTGGGCTCTGCGCGGAACGCAGACGGCTTGATTCTTATGGTGGACTTGTCTTACGATCCTATCTCCCAAATTGAGTTGATTTTGGGAGAGCTTGAAAAGGCCCGTATAGTTGTAAGTAAACCGAAAGGACGAGTGGAAATTGATCGGAAGCACGCAGGGGTGGCGCTGCGGATTATTCTATTAGGCAAACTTGTTGGCACCACTATGCGGGAGGTTGAAGACTTACTTCGGAGCTACCGAATTAATGACGCGATAGTTAAAATTACTGGCGAAGTTACGTTGGATGATGTAGAAGACGCCATATTTGAGAGCACAACTTACAAGCCTGCGCTCATCGTAGCGAATAAAATGGACTTAGAGGGGGCAGGATCAAACCTGAAGAGGTTGCAGGCGTATGTGAAGGGTAAAATGCCAATAGTTGCGGTTTCTTGCGAAAAGAGGGTTGGGTTGGAGCAGTTAGGGGAAGAGTTGTTTAAAACAATGGATATTATTCGTGTTTACACCAAAGAACCAGGCAACAAAGAGCCTAGTTCGAACCCTTTTACCCTAAAGCGAGGCGCAACGTTGCAGGATTTAGCAAAGAACATTCATGGAGAGTTCGTGAAAGACTTTTCTTTTGCAAGAGTGTGGGCTAAACGGCTACCGTTTAGTCCTCAAAAGGCAGGGTTAAGTTTCGTTTTAGAAGATGGTGACATCGTAGAGATTCATACAAAATAAATTTTGAAGAAAGAAAGGGAGTTTATCTGCTAGATTGGGCTACTCGCTCAATTTCATTTCGTTTGGAGACGCCTGCGCTTTTGATGTCGTTGTTAGCTGCTAGGATTAATTCCTCAGCAAGGCATTCAGCAATTGAACGAGGATTGTTGGCTGATGCTGCTCGTGCGCCTGCGGTTATGTGTCTGAGGGCAAGGTCGATTCGGCGTTGGGGAGCAACATCTACGGATAGGTGATAGACAACTCCACCATAGCTGATGCGCGTAGTGTCCTCGCATGGAGCGCTGTTTTCAACTGCACGAACTAGAATCTCTATCGGGTTTTTGCCTGTACGCAAATTAATTATTTCAAACGCCTGCTTGACGATGTTTGCAGCTTTAGCTTTTTTACCGCCGTTTTTACCTGGGCGCATAAGGTTATTAATGAGCCGTTCAACAATGTTGACGTTGGCTTTTCTGAATCTTTGGTGTTCGTGTCTACCCATGCTGTGAGGGGCAACCATGGGGGTTAAATTCAGATACCGCTGTAACCCAAGGTCGTTGACTTTGATTTCTTTGAAACTCCATTTCTGGAAAAGTTTAATCTCGGTTTGTGACCCTGATGGTGGAGGTTCAGTTGTTGTGGTTGTGTTGCTCATTCCCATCACCGTGCAGGTTTTTGTTTTCTGCCGTAAACTAATTCGTTTAGGCTCACACCGTTAACCATAACGACTTTCCAGCGGACACCGGGAATGTCTCCCATAGCGCCGCCTCTAGTTCCGCCGATACCTTCGACAACAACTTCGTCATGTTCGTCTACAACGTTGAGTGCGCCGTCTCCTGGCAAAAATGCTGAGATAACGCGCCCGTTTTTTATAAGTTGGGTGCGTACACATTTGCGGATGGCGCTGTTAGGTTGCTTTGATTCGACGCCTACTTTCTCTAGGACAATACCTCGTGATTGAGGCGCCCCTTGCAGTGGGTCAACTTTTTCGTCGAGCATAAGCATGCGTCGGTTATAGTACCTGTCGCTCCAGCGGAAGTTTCCGCGTTTCTTTTGGAGTTTTCTGGCGGCGAATTCGCCTCTTGGAGACTTTGAACCCATTCTTATATATCCTCTTGCACAGTTAGAGTCACAACACTCATATTTAAACAAAACGAAACAGAAAAGCCAACTTTTAGCTTGTACGGCTTTTGTTAGAAAACTTATACGTGTGGCATGAGCCCACAAGATTTTGTGTGGTTTAGTGATAGCAACCTGCTAAAGATATGCGTAAGGAGTCAAACGGAGACATGACTTATGTGTTTTACAGAAAGTAGAAACGTCAGTAGTTGTGGGTTATTTTAGTCGGCTGCTGCGTCTTCGTCGGCGTTTGTGCCTTCTTCAAAGGAGGTTTCGTTTGAGGAGGTAAATTTTTCGTCAGTTTTACTTTTGTTGTCCTCACCCATTTTTAGCAAAGCGTCGATCAGAACTTTCTGGTCAACTTCTGCTCTGGTTCGCCAATCTAAATACAACTGCTCGTTATCCTGCTGTAAGTAGCCATAGCGAATGTATCGGTCTATGTTCAATCCAACTTTCCAGCCTGGCAGTTTTTCATTTAAAAGTTTTTCAACTTCGCTTCGTGAAGCTTGACCTTTCTTGCTGATAATAAACGCAATTGTGATGGCTAAGCCTGCTAGGTCATCAATGCGCCAACCAATCAGTTTGGGTTCTTTAGGTTGTAACTCACCACGTAAAACTACATAAAACCGCGCTTTATCAAACTCATCCAATGTTGGTTTCGCTGTCGGTTCTCCTTCAAAAACAATTTTCACCTGCAACCCCAGCGTGTTCAAATATTCATCCAGAATTTCCAACACTTTTGGGTAATCTGAACCTATACTTTTATGGAGCTCCCAGCCTTTTACGCCAGGTTTTTTGTGCCTTTGGAAAAACAGCAAATGTGCGGCTTGCTTCATCTTGATGGCGTAAATACCTTTACGTTTACTAATACTCATGTATTTCTCCCTCGCTTCCATCGTTGCCAGTCATCAAACGATAAGGATATAGGCACAGAAACTGCTTGTTGACCTAATTTCGTTAGGGGTTTGTCGAGAGGTTTTATGAAGATTTCTTCTTCTAGAGGTACTAGCTCTAAAGTGGCATAGCCACAGGTCACTAGAAAACTCGTTAAATATGCACGATGCACGGTTTCTTCGTAAGTATCAGCGCCAACAAAGTCCATATAGAATATTTTACCAGCCACCCCTTCACGTTGTACTTTATCTTTGAGTTGATGCCAGCAACTTTCCAACTCCGTGCTGAAAGCCTCATCTCGTAGAATACTCTGATTAATCAGTTCACTCCGTGTAGCTACTCCAGCTTCAACGTTGGGCACAGTTGAGTTGGGCCATCTTTCTTTCAAAGGCTTCAAAGTAGCCCAGTACTGCAGTGCTTCAGTTAAACTTTGCAAAGTAACCTGCTCTAGCGCCGTCAATGGGTGCCATGCTTTCAGGAATGCCTCTACCACTTCTTTGGCAGGTTGTTGCCGGATTTTTTCTTCGAATAGAAAAGTGTCTTTATACATTGAGGTAGTTCGTTGTTTTACCCATTCGTTTTGCATTTTTATAACAGAAGCTATATGGTGAATTGCTTCAGCATCTAAGTTGAGTTCTTCAGGCTGGTTCCATTTTGGAAAGTATTCCTGTATAATGCGAATTACTTCTTTTATGTCCAGCAAAAATGGATCCGCTTTTTGGGTTTCGATTTTGCTCATCACCTCGATGAGGTGTTGGAGCTTGTCTTTACCTACTTTCTTTTCTTGTTGTTTGTAAGACGACGTTAGACAACCTCCTGCGCTGCTGATTTTCCTTCTACGTTTTGAACTGCAATTATGTTGGCATTTTCTTGTGCAAAGGTAACCTGACTTGGCGTAATCACGATATACTGGGCGTTTGCATCCTTAATGTGGTTTATTAGGATTTTAGCGATCATTTCACGGTTGCGTGGGTCCATATGAACGTCATATTCATCGACAGCTCGAAAAGGGGAACGAACATGCTGTTGTAACGCTAAAAGGAAACTCATGGTAGCGGTAGTACGCTCACCACCACTTTGGGTGTAAGAATCAAGCGGTACAGGTTTTCCGCCCTTAAAACCTACTAGAATTTCTAGACCGGCGTTCTCAATGTCTTGCGCATTACTCAACCTTACTTCGCCAACTGCTCTAGTCTGCTCCAATATTTTTTGGTACTCCAAATTTACGCGGTCCAACAAACTTTGCATGACATTACGCCACGACTGCATGCGCGCAGAAACCTCGTCTAAAGCTTTCTGTCGGTGTTCAGAGACCATTTGTGCTTTTTCTTTGAGCTCCAAGAAAAGTTTACTATAGAAAGTGTATTGGTGCTCTATGTCTTCAGAGATGCCTGAAAGGGCATTTAAGTGTGCATCTGTAATTCGGATTTCGTCAAGGATATCAGTTATACTTTTTACAATTGCGATCCGAGCACCTTGCTCTTGCGCCTTTGCTGCCACTTCAGTTAAACTGGATTTGGCCAGTTTAACTGACGAGGAAGTATGTTCATACTCCACGAGAGAGCTTTCTTTTCGGTAATTCAACAAGGCGGTTTTTATTTGATAATCAATAACTTTAGCTGTGAGTTTTTCTATCTCGCTATCTACGTTTTGTATTTTGATTTGGTTCTCTTTTACTTCTATAACGGCGTGGTCTTGTTGCGTTTGGCAAGTAACGACAAGTTCTTTTAGCTTCTCTGCGGTTGGTTCTGAAACTGAATTGTCTCTGAGGAGTTTTTCACATAAGGCAATTGTGGTTTCAGCCTGGGAAATTTTACGTTCCAGCTTTAACCTTTCATCAAAAAGTATTTTTAACTCAGCTTTGAGTTGTATGTGTCTTTCAAGTTCTTTTTGTAAGGCCTCTTGGATAGCTTTGGCTTCGTCTTCAATTTCGCGGAGGTTTTTCTGTATTTTTTGTAGAGCAGTTTCCAACTCTGCAACCGCTTTTTCTTTGCGTTCAACTTCTGCCCATACAAGTTCACGAGCCAAAAATCGTCTTTTAGTTTGCAGCTGCTTTTTTTGCTGATACTTCTCGTATTGTTCGCGCCAATAGTTCAGCGTTTGTTCTGCTGACTCCAAAAGTTTGTTAACTGATTCTTCTTGGCTGAGTATACGCGCTAATTTTTGTTGAGCAAGCACTACATTTTCTCTGAACGGCCCCAAACCTACAGCAGCTTCCACCATACGCAGTTTATCGATTGTGTTTAAAACAGAGAATTGCTCCACCATATTCTGGTGCATAATTATGAGCATGTTGTCTGGGTCAACACCGAACCGACTCAAAACATACTGAACATTCTGTTTGGTAGCCGCACGGTTTTCCAATTCAAACCAGTAAGCGCCGTCTTTTCTAAGAATGCGGGTGAGGAAGATTTGGTCTTTGTCATACTTGGGCACAGGGCGTTTTCCGCCTCGTTTACTGTTATTCAAAATTAGAGTAACACGTGCTTGATCCTGCCCCCAACGGATTAAGTTGCTGAGTTTTTTGCTGCGTTCGGTGTAAGATTGCCCTAGACCCACACTTATTGCCAAAAGCAGAGAACTTTTGCCTGCGCCATTGGGACCTACAACAAGGTTAACGCCTGGCTTTAAATTTACTCTAGCATATTCGTAGCTCATGAAATTTTCTAAAATAACCTCGGTTATTAACATCGGAGCGTTTTGCCTCTGTGCTGGAAAGCAGAGTATTTAGGTGGAAGATGACTTATTAAAACAGTTTGACCCGTAGAAGATACAATTTTCCATTTAACCCTTTGGGCTGGTTTTGGCTGTTTATGAAACAACTAGGTAATTTTAGGGATCTTCTGTCAAGGGCGGTGATCTATTACATTTATATTATTTGGGACATCACTACATTACATTATAATTGAAGTGATAAATATGGTAACGTTAAGAGCTTTAGCTCCTTCATTAACCCGTATAACCGTTGCTGGTGCAGTTGGTGCTGCACTTCACATCGGTCAAGGAAACTGTGACCTTATAGACGATCAAGCAGTTGAGTTCTCTCGTGCAGTACTTCATCAAACCGACATTGAAGGAGAGGTTATTTGTTGTGAAGGACCAAAGGATAACGCGCCAAGTTTTGCGTATCGTGAAAAAGTGGGCACTGGACGAGGCCCAAAAGTAGAGTTTGTAATTGATCCTGTGGATGGAACAACGGCTGCAAGTAAGGGTAGGAAAGATGCTATCTCTGCTCTTGCTTGTGCCCCTGCTGGATGTTTTCAAGTTTTGCCTGATGATGGGTACTATTTTAAAGTTGCCACGGACTACCACAGTGTAGGAAAGATTTCTTTAGATATGTCGGTGGAGGAAATTGTGCATACGGTAGCAGCAGCAAAGGGGTTACCTCTATCTAACTTGACGGTGATTATGCTAGAGAGGGAACGGCACTTAGACATTTTAACGAGGCTACGCAAGCTTGGTGTGCGTATAATTCTTATTCCTGACGGCGATATTGCGGGTGCGGTTGTCAGCTGTATGCCTAATTCAGGTGTTGATTTGCTTATAGGTGCGGGCGCTGGACCTGAAGCCACAATTGCTGCTACGGCGGTTAAGTGCTTGGGCGGAACTATGCTTGTAAAGGTTTGGCAGGATAAGAAAGACGACAAAGACCGCTTAAACCGTTTACGAGCAAGTGGTGTTGATGTAGAAAAAGCGTACACCCAAGACGAACTTGCCAAAGGCAACGAGTTAGTTTTTGCAGCGTCAGGAATAACCAAAGGCGAATTGCTCAACGGCGTGACTCTGCTTCCGGATGGAGCAATTGTTCACTCTATTTGCATGCGTTTGCCCAGTGGCACTTTGGAGAGGTCTGAGACTATTTTACATTTCAAGGGACATCCAGTGTATAAGCAGTTTCTGCAAACCTAAACAGTACGCTATTATGCCCCTTTTTTTATTATTGCAGATTAGTTTTTGGTCGGTTGCTCGGCTTTGTCGTTAACCGGAAGCGTAGTTATTGTAAAAGGATTTTGGGTTATTGCTTATCTTGACGTTAAACCTAACGTTCGGTCGAGGCTTTCAGCAACTTCTGTGAGGTTTTCGAATAACCTTGTTAGGTCACGTTGAATTTCTTCTACGGTGTTTTTGAGGCTCCGTTCTCTGAGTTTGTATTCGCCTTCATGGAAAATTACCAGCCCACTTTTCATCATTTTATTGAGGTGATGGATCATGGTGCCTCTTGTTAAGCCTACTTTTTCAGCTAATTCATCACTTGTTAAGCCTTTGTTGTGTACTGTTGCTTCTACGAGAGCTTTGAAAATTAGGAACGCCGTTTTTTTCTTGTCTCTTGATTCTAAGAATCCGAATGTTCGACAAATCCATTCGAGGTCAGTTTCGTATTCTATTGTTGGGGGTTTTCTAACGGCTAACAGGACATATTCTGCTAGTGATTCCTCGTTCAGCATAGGGCGTGCTGCCCTCCTTGGATAATTTAAAGTCTTCTTGTTAACTAATAATTGTCTTGGTAAACCTTAAATATTTTTCGCGTAGTTCTGCTTTGCCATGAAGATTTTTAGACTAAACTGCGAAAAGTTTTTAAACTAGTAAGTGTAAACTATACAACAGTAACTTGTATAGTTGAGGTGGTCAACTATGGCGGAAGAAAAAATGAAAAAGAAAGCAAACATAACTCCGGCGCCGACCGGAACAACCCTAGCGAGACGTAATGACCCATTAGATTTAGCTAGGAGCATAGACAACATCTTTGACGAGTTCCGCAGGTCCTTCGACGACCTAATGCGTCCGTTCTTCCCGTGGACCACTGAGATAGAGCAGACCATGCAGTTGCCGGCACGGTACGCTCCAGTGGATCTAGTTGACAACGGCGACTTCTATACTGTAACCGCTGAACTGCCAGGGTTTAACAAAGACCAAGTGGAAGTTCACGTCAACAAAGACGGAGTGTCTATAAGAGCTGAAGCAAAAGAAGAAAAAGAGGAAAAAAGAAAGAACTATCTGCACCGCGAAAGAGCATACTCAACCATGCAGCGGTTTATTGCTTTCCCTGAAGAGGTTGTTCCTGCGAAAGTCGAAGGTGCAATGAAAGACGGGGTGCTGGAGTTAAAAGTTCCAAAGAAAGAGCCTAAACCAGAAGAAAAACCCCACAAAGTTGAGTTGAAGTAATTTCCCCTCTTTCATTTTTTTATTTTAAATCATTCGTGTGGGTAACTTATGACTGAGAAGTCACACATAGACGTGATTTTTTCAATTTTAGAAAATCCTGTTCGAAGAAAGATAATTAAGAGATTAAGTCAGCAGCCAAGTTATGCGCTTGAAATAGCCAAGGAATTAGGTCTTGGACAACAACTTGTTACAACTCACTTGTCGATGATGGAGCGTGATGGTTTTGTCTCTTCAGATATGAAGACAAGTCCTATTGGTCCTAAACGAAGATTATACTTCCTCAAGCAATCTGGTTGTTTAACAGTAAGTTTTGGACCAAATATGTATAGTGAGCAGTTAAGGGTTTTTGATAGTCTTCCGGCTAAACTATCGCAAGATGCCGCTAAATTTTTGGATAAACTTAAGGAAATACAGCAAAGTGCAAGTGGAAAACTTGATTTGTTATCAAAGTTAATTGCTGATATTGACGAAAAACTGGTATCTCTTGAAACTGAAAAATCAGTGCTTCTTCACATTAGAAATATGGTTATGAAACAAGCAAGTGAAGAGTTGGCAATGCAAGAAAAATTGCCTCATGAGAGACGAATAATGCATTTTATAATAGATGAACGGTGTACGGATGTGGAGAAGATTTCAGACGCTTTGAATCTAAAAGAATCCACAATACGTGATGCGCTTAAAAAACTGTTAGATCAAGATGCAAAAAAATGATAACGTCTCTAAAGTAGGTGAACTCAAAGCGTAATTATTTTTGCTGATGTTTTATTGGGTTTGAGATTCCAGAAGCGTATTAAGCAAAAATTGTGTTTAGAATGGAGAAAGTATGGAAAGTTTTATTAGGCAATGTAAAAATTTACATTGCGTTGAAAATAAGTACTAATCGGTGAATCTGGTAAATGAGTCAACTTAGCAAAAAATCAAATCAAACAAAACTAATTGCCGTTGTAGCCATCTTTTCTGCCCTTTACACTGTTCTTCGTTTATTACAGACAATACCTATGATAGGCATTGAAGGTGGCAGGTTTTCTCTCTCCGATATGATTGCACCCATTTATGGTGTTATACTTGGACCTTACGTTGGAGGTGCCAGCGTTATTTTTGGGTCGTTTTTGGCAATTGCTTTGGGGCGTCCTGTGTCGTTTATGTTTCTTGATTTTCTACCTGCATTTGTAAACTGTGTAGCATTGGGCTTTTTGATGAAGCGGAAGTGGCTACCTGTGGTTGCGTTGAACGCTTTGTTGCTTGTGATTTTTATGGTTAACCCTTTGACAACGGTGTTCATTAACGTTGGCGGCGTTGCCATTCCTTTTGCGTGGCTTCACATTGTAGCGTTTGCAGTTCTGGTTTCACCTTTAGGCTATAAAGCTGGAGGATGGGTTGAAAGTCTCAGATCTACCAGACTTACTGCGGGACTGGGGATTTTGGCTTTTGTGGGTACAATGATGCAACATCTGACAGGCAACATATTGACGGAGGTTGTGCGTGGACAAATTATGGGTGTTATGACGCCGGCCTCTTTTGATTTAATGTGGAACGCAGTTTTCTTTGTTTATCCTTGGGAAAGGTTGATGCTGATAATTTTAGCTGTAGTTGTGGGTGTGCCCTTGGTGAGAGTTTTGAAGAAATCTTTTTTCAGTTCACCAACACTCTCAACGAAAACTAGCACGCCACAATAGGTTCCACCGTAGGCAAAAGCCTACCCTTATTATTTTTTAAACAGCGCGTTGTCTTGTATGTATTCTTTTCCTGTTTTTAGGGCAATTTCAGCTTTTGCCAACTCCTCACCCAAGTATGCTGCGTGGTCTAGCCTTGTAACTAACCCTAAAGCGATTATTGTTGAGTATATGCTTTCTGCGTCTTCGCCTTTAATGACCCTTGAGGGTTTATCTGTTTTTGCCGTATTGAAATGAAGCGCAATAACTCGTTTTGCTTGGCGGTCTACTAAAATTTTGAATACGCCGCCACTATCTATGCTGACAGGGTCAGTTTTTTCTTTTGCTTCAACCACTTCAGCATCTTCCTCGATTTCTTTGTTGTAGTATTCTTCTCTCTTCAGTTTGTCCTTTAAAACAAGCAGGTTTACGCCAAGGTCTTTGGGAACGGTACGTCGTTTTTTTGAGAGAAACATCATCTGGGAGGCTACAACTTCTTCTTGAACTGAACCTTTAGCTTTGTCACTTTTCTCGGTTGCTAAAATTATACTTGCGCCCACTTCTGAGGCTAGTCGCGCAAGGATGGCGTTGACACCAATTGAGTCAGCATCAATTAACTCTGTCACGTTGGAGACGCCAACAAAAAGCGGTATGTTGGGATTTCGGTTGGCAAAGTCGCGGTAGGCGATCATTGACTCCAAGATGTTTGAGGGTTCTAGGACTAGGTCAGCTATGATTTTTGTTATGCCAAGTTTGTTTGCTTTCTGAATTATTTTTTCGAGGAAATGCACTCTTTCGTCTGCCTTTTTGGGGAAGTAGCCTTCTTGTTGGTTGGTGGGAATAGCTACGACTGCAACGTCCTTTACGAAGGGTGCTATTTTTTCCACGTTTCCTGCATCTAAACTTAAAACAAGGTCTGCGCCTGCGGAAACTGCCGCTTGAATTTCTGCGGGGTTTAATGAGTCTATGCTTACTACGGCGTTGACGGCTTGTTTTACTGCTAAAACAGCGCGTTTGGCGTCTGCAGGGCGACATTCGCCTGCTATCATGCCTACGTCGATTATGCTTGCGCCTACGCTTACAAAGTGTTTTGCAAGGCTTTGAATTTCCTCATTTTGCATCAGTGCCGCGTCGACGATTTCCGCCATAACACGCATAGGAAAGTCTGCGCCAAATGCCAAATCCTTAATCAGCATGTTGCCTGGTTTTTTGAGCAGAATTGAGCGTTTTTTCTCAACGTTTTCGAGCTCTTCTAGTGCTTTTTGCTGGAGTTTTTCTTTGAGGAGTTCGCAAGCAGGGGTTACTGTTGACAGGCTAGTTTCATTTATCATGTCTAATATTACAGGCAGGTCAGCAGCGTATCTTGGACCTTTAAAAGTGGGAGTGCCTACCGCTTCGGAAATTGTTTTAACATCGCCACGCACTAGACCAGGAACAAGGATTACGTCAAAATTCTTGGTTTTTTCTTCTTTCAACGCTTGGCTTATGTTTTCAGGGGTTAGAAATGCTGCTATAGGACTTTTTAAGGCAAGAACGTGAGTTTTGACTTTGCTTTTTTGGGCGTAGAGTTTCACCATGTCTTTTGCAAGTTGTCCTGTGACTAAGAGTACTTTCACGATACGTCTTTCCTCAGATTGTTACTGCAAGATTTTTATGTATGCTCCTCTATTGACGGCTTTTGCTTCAAAAACTTGGCCGCCCATTTTGCTATTCAAAAACTCTTGAAGCTTTTGCTTGATTTCTTTTGCGTCTTTCTTTTGAAATAGCCCGTAGAGTGCGGGTCCCCATGAGCTTTGGCCGACGCCGTATGCGCCTAGTTTTTGCAGGTAGGTGATGCTTTCAGCGGCTGATGCGTTGGTGTATCGTCCATGTTGTACGTTGGCGAAGCTGTCGCCTATTGTGTTTTGTATCTGAGTTAAGGCTTCTCCGAAGGCTTCTATGTTTTTTTCTGCGAGCGCAGGCAACAACTTCATCAGGATTAGGCGGCATAGTTTGCCCACTTCTTCGGCAGGCATAGGTTTGACGTTTTTGAATGCGGACGATTCTTGGTTGTTTGAGAAGCCCCGCTCTACATTAGGTACAACAACTAGGAAGCGCCACTCTTCTGGGAAGGGGTGACGGAGAATTAACGGTGGTAAGCACTGGGGGTTTTTGATGTTTTTTCCTCCATCAACAACCAAGCCTCCTTTTTCGAAAATTGCTGTGCCTACGCCTGTTCTTTGCATTCTGCCCATGGCTAAGGCGAGTTCTTGTGTTGTAGCTTTTACATTGAAAAGTTTTGCCAGTGCAGTGGCAACTGCTAACGCTAGCTGTGTACCTGAACCCAGTCCAATATGCTCGGGAATTGTTTGTTTCACAGTTATTGTGGCGTTTGCTTTGATGTTGTATGTCTCTTTGAATTTATTAGCTAACACTTTCACCAGTTCAGTTTTCTCGCCGGTTACAACCATAGTTTTGGATGGTTGCGCTTCCAAGATAACGTTTGGTTGGTTTATGCCCACGCCTAATCCACCGTAGAAGCGCCCAAAGTCACCGTTTAGATCGATTAATCCGAAGTGAAGGCGAGCTGGGGTTTTAATGTAAATTTTCATTTTCTTTTCTCCAACCATTAATCATGTGATCTAAGTTTGTCATGATTTTGGTGTATGGGGAGTTTGGGGCTACCCGTTTCACTATGCTGCTGCATTCTTCGATTGTTTGCAGCAATTTGTTGGCTTGCTTTTTTTGGTCAGATGTGCCTGAGAGAAATTTTTTTACTCGAGTGGCGTGAATTATCGCCTCAAGCGTAAGTCCAAATGCTCTGCAGTAGACGTGGGGAGGCTTTTTAGTTGTGTTGATGTGGATGACTTTGCAGAGAACCATTGCTTGCTCCTCTTCGATGGGGGTTATGTTTAAAACTGAAACTTCGATTGTTGCGTCGGCGTTGCGGAGTTTTGGTGCTTCAATTTTCTCGGCTGGTTGGAACCATTCTTTTGGAACTTTGCCGTTTGGGTTGAATTCTTTGAAGGCAGTTCGGTAGAAAATTTCTATGTTGTCAGTGACGTTGATGACTGCTGATTTTTTGGTTGCAATGTTTTTGTAGGTTGCTGATGTTGTGTAGAGTTTGAGTGCTACTTGTTTTGAGTTATTGATTGTTACGCCGATGGGTGCAGCGTTGGGCTTTTCGTCTGTGTTGTAGGTGGAGACGACAGTTTCTGCGATTTCTCCTTTGCGAAAGCCCAAATCTGCAAGTTTGACCATTAATTTGAACTCCGAGCTAAGCTGCTATCTGTTCAATTTTTAATTGAGGGGTATTGTTTACTTCAATCGAATGTATTTTTTCACACAGGAATAATTAAGTCTTATCAGTTAGGCAATCTTGGTTCACTTATTCAGATTGGTGTGGTTCGAAGGTGAAAATGTATATTCTGCAGGGGTATTCCCCAAAACTGTTTTGATATTTGAAAAGTTGTGAGTCTGTGAGGGTATTGTAAACTTGTTCTGAGTTGAGGGTTGAATTAAAGTATGGGTAGCGTCCGCCGTATTCAAATAACATGAGATATTTTATGTTACGTGTGGCGCATAGCTCACTCAATTCACTTGTGTTAAAAGTTGGGGTGTAGGCGTCTACAGGTTTTGACGGGTACTGGGCAACCCTTTGGGGTCTTGACTCCTCAGCATACAGATAAAACCTCACAATGTCTTGGCTGAAAACGTTTACTGCACATAGAACCGCAAGAGATTCGTTGTTGCCTAATTTTGCAGCAACATACTCTGTGGCTTCTTTAACAGGTACTTCAAAAGTGCTCCGTGTACTCATCCACTGGTAGGTATCTAAGCAATTGTAGGTAAGTGTAAAAGCTACAAGGATCAGCAATGCTACTGAAAGAAATTTATTTGTGCGTCTTTTAGCTAAGCTCGGTGAGGCATTTTTGGCGGCTTTTTTTGTTAGGTCATAGGCATGTGTAATGAGGCTGGCAGCTGAAATGGATATTATAGGAAAAACAGGTACAATGTAGCGCCATTCCTTGTTTCCGATTAGACTGAAGAAGATGTAGACTACGAAAAAGAAAATTAGTAAATATTTATCCTGTGGTTTTCGTCGTAGGAAAAACAGCGCCAGTCCCGCTAGGCCCAAGCCGTAGAGCAAAAACGAAATAGGGTGAAATGAGCTGTAGGGCCAGACCATTTCTATGAGGTAAAAAACTGGGGCTGGGAACCGCGAGCTGTATACTGCTTTGTCAGGGTTGCCCATTTGTAAAGCGTAAAGCCACTGGTTTAGCATTCCTGCCGAGTAAGATTGGTAGGCGATAATTATCCAAGGTAGGGCTACGAGTATGGCTGTTAGAACTAGTAGTGGAAAACGTTTTAGTTTTGCTTTTATTTGACCTCGGCATAAGAGGCAAATGCTAACTATCATGGCGATGAGTGCAATCACAACTTGGTATTTAGTTAGGAAACCTAAACCCAAGGTTAAACCGCTGAGAATTAGATATTTGTTTTCGTGTTTCTGTAGCCATATGAAGAATAGGAGAATAGTGGCTGAAAAAAAGAAAATCAGCATGGTTTCTAACATGGTCAATCTTGCGAGCCAAACAAAGCCGGTTGTTGTTGCTAGGAAAACGCTGGCAAGGAATGCTGTTTTGGCATCGTACAATCGGTTTGCAAGCTCAAACGTTACTATTATAGAGAGGACGGCAAAAGTTACGCCTAATAATCGACCTGAAAAAACGCTCACGCCGAAGACTGCGAAGTATCCCGAGATTGTTACATCTGCGAGGGGAGGATAAAACATGTTTGTTTCCAAGTATCGTGGTAAAAGGCCGCGAAGGATGAGGAGCCCCCCAATGAGGTTGTTTGCTTCGTCCCAGTAGAGGGTCATTTTTGCTAAATCCAGAATCAGCAGAGAAACATATGGCAGCATGAAGAGCAATAAAAGGAGACGCCATTTACCGATTTTCAGCATGAGTTTTGATGAAAGATTTGTGGCGGTGCACATTCTTTCGCCTCATGTGCCTCTTTCAAGCTTCTTAAAGAGACTTTCCGTTTAATACGTAAGCCACTGGCTAATCTTTAGCTATGGTCTTTTAAAATTTTTTGGCATATCTGTGTTTTGTGAAGCATGACTTAACTTGGGCTTTATATCAAATTTTAATTTAATGCCAAAAATAAAAATTCTCACATCTTTAAAGGCTAAACTTGTTTTTGATAACAGACAGTTTTTATAGACGGGGAAAGCAAAAGAAAGGAAAGGAAGCGACTCGCAGTGACCATAACCTTGGACGATGCAGGCAGCGGCGACCTACTTTTTGGCGTAGTAATCGGAGCCTACCGTAATGAAACTCAAGAATTCACTTACGAAATTATAGACGTCAAGTTTTTCCAGCAAGATCTTTTTAAGAAAAAAGAGTACCTCAACGAGACTTCAAAAGTTGTCTGCAAACTGTTAAACAGGTTAGAGTTGAAACCTGACGAAGAGATACATGTCTGCCAAGGATACATATTTGATAAGGCGGTGGAAGAACTTCGAAAACAACACGGCGATTCTCGGGTTCACCGCGTTAAAGTTGTTGGTGAACCGCAACGTTTGGTGGAAATAGCCTACCTTGACGAAATTCGTAATCTAGGTTATGAACCATTACCTGAGCGTGAGGAGAAGCGGGCGAAAAATTTTTTTCATATGATGCGTTGGCTAAAAACAAAACCTGAAATGATTAAGTATGCTAAAACGGGTTGGCCACGTTTAGCTCGTTATCGCATGTTTAACAATGGAAAGAAAAAACATAAGAAAATAACTTACAGAGTAATTTGTGCTGTTTGTGGTAACAAATGCGTGGTGCCATTTAAGCCTGCTAAGAACCGTTCTGTTTATTGCCGCAATTGCTGGACAAAACAGAAAAGTCCGACTTAAAAAATAAGGTATAGATTTTAACGTTCGCTCCACACTTGTTATCTTACACTTTTGAAATGGGTTTTAACTTGGTTTGCGCTTTCTGGTTTTGAGAATGCTGTTTAAACATTTACGTATACAATGTTTGATTTTGCTGAAGGACACCAGTATTAGACATAAGTCTTTTTGCTTATCTATTATCTGAATGCAAAATTGGTGAGTTGATTTCAGAGTTTACCCCTTTTACAACTATGAAAGACATATCTAATGGGATGGTAATGATAATTGTTGTACCTTTGCCGACTGTGCTTTCTGCTAAAATTTCGCCGTGGTGTGCCTGCACTATACGTTTACAAATTGATAAACCAAAACCCATTCCCTTGGCTTTAGTTGTAAAGAGTGGCGTCCAGAGTTTGCTTAGCGTTTCTTGTGACATACCAACGCCTGTGTCTGTGAAGCTGAATTTTAAGTTGGCATAGCAAACTTGGCTTTTCACTGTTAAGGTTCCGCCATCAGGCATAGCATCAAAGGCGTTTTTGATTATGTTTACAAAAACTCTGCTCATTTTGTGTGCGTCTACAGTTACAATAGGTGTTTCTTCAGTTAAATCTATAACTGTAATGTTTGATGGTTTCTTCAAAACGGAAAGTGCGTTTGTGAGTAAACCTTTTGGGGTGGTTGATTCTAGGATTAATTTTACTTCTCGTGAATAATCTAAAAGGTCATCAACGATTTTGCTGGAGTAGTCAATGCTTCTGTTTATGGTTTCGAAAATTTCTTCTCCTTCATCGTCCAGTTTACCAGCGTATTTAAGCTTGATATAGTATGTTGCCGCCCGTATGCTTGTGAGCGGGTTACGTAGGTCATGCCCGATCATTCCAGCTAATTCGCCGATCGCGGCGAACTTTTCTGATTTGACAAGTTGGGCTTCTATCTGCTTACGGTAAGTTAAGTCATGGAAGATACAGGTTACCACCAAATTATTGCCACGTTTACTGCGCACAATAGAGCCTGAAAAGGCAGCAGTTTTTTCTTCTCCTGTTTTTGTTTTAAACGTAAGTTCCAGATTGTGTACACTGCCGTTCTGTTTAAGTTCCTCTATGGCGTTTAGAAATATTTTGTCAGAGCTCAAAAAACCCAGCGGCTGTCCAACGAGTTCATCGCCGCGGTAGCCAAAAAAATCTTTGAAGGCAGCATTAACACGGACTATTTTGTTATCAAAATCGGCTATAACTAAAGGGTCAGGCATTGCTAAAATTATGGATTCTGCAATTGTGTCGGGGCTTAAACGCAGAGCTTCATACTTCCATATGGCGTACGCGATAAAGATGCTGAAAAAACTAGTAACAATATGGCCGACACGTGGAATATCAATGTTCAAGAAGGGATAAAGAGAGTTTATACATATAGCCAAGACCACTGGAACTGAAACGCCCATGAGCATAAATTTCACTTGTGGTTTTTTTGAGTCGCTTACGCTGTGATAGAAACGCCAAAACAAAGCCAGTGACAGAAGACTTAACAAGAAAAACCATGCAATACTAGCCGTTAATACCCAAGAACCTAAAGCTGTAGTGTAATCATAACCCCAAAATGCTGATGATACAGGAGGCACAGAAATCAAGTTTGTGTTTAAATCAACCAAGAAAAAGATCAGAGGTGGTCCATACAGAAGCAAATAAGAAAATCTATTTTTTAGCAGATTGTTTCCTGTAAAGGCGAGGGTAAAATGGAAAACAGATGTTATCAGAAAAGGCCAAAGCGAATACATTTTGCTCCAAAAGTAAGCTGTTTCGCTGTTTTCTGCTTGCGTTAACATGAAGCCGACAAAAGCGAGGTAGCCGTTGATTAGAAGCACTTGAGCTAAGAGTCTATTTGGAAGTTCTTTTCGGCTTGATAAATAGATGAAAATGCCTAACAATGAGGAGGTGACACTTGCAGAAAAAGAAAGCCATGCGAAAGTGCTCATTTATTTCCTTCCAATTTCGTAAATGTGGTCAGGTTTTTGTTGCAGTCCCTTTTTTGGTGAGGGTTACTTGCATTATTGAAGTGTGGTTAAAATTTTTGACATATAAGAAGTATGAAGTCAAAATCTGTATTATTGATTAATAGGGTCTAAAGTAAGTCTTCTAATTAGCTGTGGGACTAACAGACAAACATTATTAATCTTTACGCCTAAAGTTGCATGGGGTTTACTTTGCGTGAGTTCCTTTTGTATTCACGGCTTGGCAAAACTGATTCTCACTGGTTGAATATGCATGAGGCGGGAAGGCTTGACATAGTCTACGAATGTATAGTAACAAGCCTGTTTCTTTCTCATGGAATCCGCAGAGACGTCACCTTCAACGCTGTACTTAACGGTCCACCTGCCCCACCGTTGCACCTACAAGTTAGTGGTGCACAACTCTATGATGTCCGCACCGACATAGGCACGTGGGAGGTAATTCTCAAAAAAGCACTTAGTGGCAGACCTCACCCTGGTGTAACTGTAAACAAGACAAGTTTTGAAACTTTGCTTAAGACGAAAGCTGAGACAGCTCCTATTTATGTGTTAGAAGAGGGGGGCAAAAACGTATCTGAAATTGAATTAGAACTGAATCCGGTTTTTGTTTTGGGTGACCATGTGGGTTTGCCTAAAAAAGTTGAAGTTTTTGCGTTAAGGTTTGGGGAGAAAATCAGTCTTGGCAAAACTCCCTACCTTGCAGCTTCATGCATAACTGTACTGAATTATCTACTAGACAACCAAACAAAAGCTAGCGGAGAGCGCAGTGGGGACTTTTGAAGTGTTCCCAGCCGCGGGGTTCAATTGCTCGTTTTTCGCCGTCAACGTCTAGCAGAATCTGCGGATCTCGAGTTACTTTTCCGATAGGCAATAATCTGCCACCAACTGCTTCTACTGATTCTTCTGCAGATGTCCACTTCTTTGGGTCGACGGTAACTACTAACTCGTATTCTTCTCCGCCATAAAGAGCTAATTCGCACGCATCAAGTCCGTTGAAGTTAGCAAAACACTTAACTTCACTTGCAATGGGTAACGCTGAAATCACAAGTCCAACTTTGCTTAACCGTGCTAACTCGTGCAAACTCCAAGCTAAGCCATCGCTGCTGTCAATTGAGGCGGTGACAGCGTTTGAAGCCTGCAAAGCCAAACCTTCACTCAGTCTTGCCTGAGGCATGAAAACTGAACTTACAAGCACCTCACGCAAATCCTCTGAAGCTGCAAATCCATTCAGAAGAATTTGCAGTCCAGCGGCAGATTTACCGAAAAAACCTGTCACCGCTACGATATCGCCAACTTTTGCGCCGCTCCTAAGCATTAGAGTGTTGGTTTTTGCGGTTCCAAAAAGGTGAACACTAATTATAAGATCAGAGGCTTCGCCTGTGTCACCTCCAACAATGTATGCGCCATATTGTCGGGCGCCAGAATTCAGGCCCTTTGCGATTTCTTCTACATCTGTTTGCAGCAGGCGCTTTGGTAGCCCTAACGAAACTAACGCAGCCTTAGGAGCTACCCCTTTCGCTGCGAAATCGCTCACATTCATAACCACTGCTTTACGAGCAGCTTGCCACAAACTCATACCTCGAGGAACATCAGTTTTATCGACTAGCATGTCCGTCTTTAAAACAGCAACTTCACCGTCTCCTGTGATGGGCAATGCAGACACGTCATCTCCAAAAGGAACCACCCAAGTAGGCATGGGTTCAAAAAATCGCCGCATAATTTCAATTACTTTATGTTCACCCAGAAACCTGACGTCATGTAAGCCACCCTGTCGTTTATTCAACACACAACACCTACAGAGAAAAACACTCAGCTATCAACGTCTACTTTAATCACAAAAGCGCATTTAAAACTGACGCAAAAAACTGCAAAAGGGGACGCTTAACATTTAAAAATGCCAACTACAACACCATAACCCAACGCTGCGCCTCGATAGCTCAGCCCAGCAGAGCGGCTGCCTCGTAAGCAGCAGGCCGCGGGAGCAAAGCCCGCTCGAGGCTCCACTGTTTTTTGATTGCGTGTAATTTATTCTTCCTCGGCAAGAGCCTCTTCGTCTTCTGCCTTTTTTGGGGGTTTGTCTGTTAAAAGTGTGTATTTGCGGGCGTTACAGTCAACCATTTCATTTTCAAAGAGCTTACGTAGTGACCTGAAGATTTTTTTGGCTGGTTGTCCTGTTTGGTCGGCGATTTCTTGTAGAGTTAAGCCTGTTTGGGTATTTTTCAATGTGGCTATGACTTGTTCGTCGACTTTGTTGAGTTTCATGTTTTATTCTCCGCGTTTGTGTTTTCT
The DNA here is from genome assembly GCA_026414485.1 of Candidatus Bathyarchaeota archaeon. Taxonomy (GTDB): domain Archaea; phylum Thermoproteota; class Bathyarchaeia; order Bathyarchaeales; family Bathycorpusculaceae; genus JADGNF01. The sequence goes on along the minus strand of JAOAIX010000009.1, from coordinate 3,141 downwards.
GCTTTTTTATGTCAAGTATGGTTTTTCAATTTTGCGGTATGTAACTTAAGTTTATGGGTTACTTCTGCGTTTTTGCAGCGCCAAATGAGGAGTTTAACTGCTTATCTGAAGTTTGCCTGATTAATTTTTTAGAAAGGTTACTTTGCCCGAGGTTTAGCGCTAACTAAAAAATATAACTCACGAATTCTCAGGGTTAATTACCGAAACTACACGTCGCCTATAGCGGCCCCAACAGCTTTGAGTGGTCAATCCGCCATTAGAGGAACAGACAAAAATTTGATTGGTCGGGTTTTCTGTAATTACAGGTAAAAATATATTCTTAGAATTTTATTATGTGGGTCTCACGGGGGTCCGTGGCGCAGCACGGATAGCGCGTCAGCCTTCTATTCACCCACAGGGGTGCGGAGATAGCTGAATGTCCTGGGTTCAAATCCCAGCGGACCCGCCATACAGGGCACGAATTTATCTTGTTTTTTCCCTCTTTTTTTGTTTGGTTAGTTTTTGAGTTTTGTTGGAGATGGGTTTTTGGGTAGGGTTGTTTTGAGGTTTGGTCGTTATGAGGAGTTTTGGGAGTTTTGTTTTAGGCATTGTGTTTCTTTCAGGGTTGGTTGTGCTTGTTCTTGTGAGTTGCGGAGGGAGTTGGGGATTCCGCCTTTTGGCAGGTCATATTTTGGCAAGTTGAAGGGTGAGGTTGAATCTGGTGCTGGGTAGAAAATGTGACAGTCAGAATGGTTACATTCTTAGCATCAGGCAGAGTGTGTTTGATCTTTTAGCGAAGAATCCTTTGTTGACGGCTAAGAGTCTTTGTAAACTGTTGGATTTGCCTTATGCAAAGTATTATCGGTATATGAACAGGTTGAGGTATGAGTGGAAATCTAACCATGTAAGTGAGCGGGGTTCAAAGTGTTCAGTTCATGCTTGGCGATACTGGAGAAAGCGGATGATGAAACCATCAAGCAGTTCGAAGCCGTCATCAGAAACCGACCAGAAGAAGGCGCCTGGCTCTTCTACAGCGGAAAAGGCGACATAAAATCCGTCATGCTGGATCCGCGCGCACGCTTTGAGTACTACATTGACCACATCATCAACCAGTTCTACCTCGGCTGCGAAACGCCACTGCCACGCTTGTTCAGCACGCCAGGCTTTACAGAAGCCTCTGCAAATGCGGCGCTGGAGCTGCAGGAGATGCTCATAAACCCAATTCAGCGCTATATTAAACGCCAGGTGGAAAAAGATGTTTTCGACTCTGTGCTTGTTCAGGCTGGTTTTGATCCTGTAGAAGCCAGGATCCGCTTAAGCTGGGGCAGCCCAGAAACACCAGAAGTAGTCATGGCGGATCTCATAAAAGCCGCCGAGCAAGGCTTAATTCGCCCAGAAGAGTTCCGCAAAAACGCCACAAAATTCGGCTGGGAACTATGGGAGGATAAAACAGCAAAATAGGTAAACCAAAGACCTAATTTTAGTCTCAAACTGGAAGTCGGCTGGACGATTTGTGAATTAACCACTATGAAAATATTCCCTTTGTTAATTTGTAAAACTGCAAATTATCAATGCCCTGTTTATTGGAATTTTGCTTAACAAAATTTGCAAGCCATATAATTTTCTCCACCATGTTTGCTCCAACGTATTCATGGTAATTTTTGAGAATAACATCGCGGTCTTTTTTCTCGATCCCGCTGAACTTGCGTTCAAATAACGTTTTCACTATTTCAGGCGTAATGCTTTTAGCAAGGAGAATTAGAATAGAGTGCTCCACATTTTTGATATTCAATTTTTCTTTGAAGAAGTTGTTTACGTGTGTGTCTATCATCACATTAAAACAAGAAGCTAACGCCAACTTTCTTATCCAGTCCTTTTTCAATAGGCGATTAAATGTCTCGCTTTCTCCAGACGTCTTTAATAATGTCAGTTGATACGGTATTTCGCCTAAAACAGCATTTGCGATTTTACCAGCTACATAATTATACTTCATGAATTTCGCTATTAACTCCGTGTATAAGTTATGTATCTCATCAATTTTGGAATCTTGAACAAGTTCTTTTATTTCTACTACAAATTTGCTCCCACTATCATATTCATTCCTTAACTGTTGTAGCACTTCTTCAACGCCTTTTCTGTACCGAAAGTTTAGATTATCTGGCAAAAGATTATTAGTATGAGGGAAACAGCCAAAATAATAATTGTTTTTCGTGTTTCTGCAAAAATCTACAAATCGTTTGAAAGCTTTGTTTGAAACAGTGTTTCTTCCTCTTAAGAAGTTTGATCGCAAGAAGCAAAACCACACAAAAAACTCGGCATTCCCGCCTTTGATTTCTTCAACAAAAATGCTGTCCAAGTCAGAATCTTTTTTTGAAAGTATTTCTTGTGCTTTTCTATCCAACTCGTCCAAGCTGTCTTTTAGTTTTTGCGGGTCAACTCCATTAAGAAATTCTATTAGTTCCTTCATTTTCATGATTCTTATGTTTTTGGGATCATCTATATATAATGTTAAGCACTTGCCCTTTACAGAAAATCCGCTAACAATAACATAATCATGATTTCCCCAAAATCCTCTCGAATAATTAGGTGTTTTCTTTTTCAAATCTATTATTAAGAATAGCCTACTGCAAAAATTAAATTTAAAATTCGCTTTTTCATCGTGAAAATTGCTTAATTTTGGCTTCCTTCTCGATTAATAGGCAGAAAAGGGGTTATAAGGCTTGGCAAGCGTAACCGTTGACGATATTCGTGACGTAATTAACGTCAGCTCTGCGGATATTCCAGACGCTAAAGTGCTAAAGATGGTTAAGCGTGCTGAGGTTACGCTGGAGCTTGAGCTTGGCAGGGAAATAGACTATAACAGCTGCAGTGATGCAGAAAAAGAGGTTTTAACTGTGCTGGCGGCTATCTACGTTATTTGCTATTTGAGTGGCGGCAGCTTTTCTGGCTTAAACTTCAACTTAGGCGGCAAAGCTGTTCAGGTTTTCGACGCTAAGAACGTGCCGAGCCTAGAGGTTTTGCGTGGCGAGTTGGCGCGGCTGCTTGACCGCTTAAAGAAGCCTATTGTGGGGTATGCCTAAATGGCTGTGCAAGTGCAGCTTCGGCTTGACGCGGAAAACCTTGAGAAATGGGCTGGGCGCGTAAAAAGTGAAGCCCCAGAAG
>JAOAIX010000008.1 GCA_026414485.1 Candidatus Bathyarchaeota archaeon | reverse complement strand
TTTATGAGTAGATACTGTTGCAAGAGAAAATCCCAAGTAACGGGAATTGAAAGAAAGGGGCCTACTCAATGAGCGAAATAAAAAACTTGACGTTGCAAGAGAAAATCCCAAGTAACGGGAATTGAAAGCAAAAAATAAATGACGTCTACAATAGTAGACGTAAAATGATGTTGCAAGAGAAAATCCCAAGTAACGGGAATTGAAAGAACAGTTCACTAAAGGAATTAATCATGTGGTTAAATTCAGTTGCAAGAGAAAATCCCAAGTAACGGGAATTGAAAGACGAGAAGCAAGCTAAAAACGCAGTACATTAACGTGGTTTTTGGCTTTACGATGTTGAGCCGAAGGAAGCTAAAAGCTGCTTCAGCCAAGACTTTCAGGTTCTTGATTAGCCGTTAAGTCGTCCTTGAAAACCCAAACTTGGGTTTTCTTTATATTCAACTTCAAAAACACAATCAGCCAAAACACTAAGCTTGCTTAATTCATCAAAAACTATCTCGGTTTCTTGACTTGTCATAACAGGAAAACCATAAACCCTGTTAAAATGACCCAAAGCACCATTAGTCCTAACACGATCCTGCACAAAACTCAGATGCTTCAAAAGTCTACTCTCTATTAACTGGTTAGCAAACTCCACAATACCCTCACACCTCAAAAAAATTTGCTCTTTGAAGTTAGCATCAAGCTCTACTCCCAAGCTGTTTCTACCTGACACCATCGAAGCAACCATTGTTGTGCCAGTCCCTAAAAAAGGGTCAAGCACAGTATCCTCCTTGACCGAAAACATGTTAATCAACCGATAAGCCAACTCAAACGGATAAGCTCCACTTCTCTCCCTTATGTTCTTGGCGACTTCGTTCTGTCTAGCACCCTTCAAATCTCCCCAAACATCCGAGAACCACAAATTCCGCTCCTCCCAAAAAAAAGCACTCCGCAACCTACGCAACCTATCAGCGGCACCTCTGAACTGACGCTTGCCGCCTTTCCTCAAAACCAAAATGTACTCATGCTCCAAAGTGACGTACGCACCCGCAGGCAACATTCCAGAACCCATAAACTTGTTAGGAGCATTCGTCTGCTTCCTCCAAAGAACCTCGGGCAAAACACTAAAGCCCAGCTTTAAACAACACTGCAGTATCCTAGCATGATTCGAATAAAGCTTGAATTCTCCGCCGACAGACCGCGTCGCATCACCTATGTTGATGCATGCAAACCCGCCCTCTTTCAAAACACGGTAAACTTCACTCCAAACCTTATCCAATTCGCAGTGCATTAGCTCAAACGCTCTATCACCTTCACAATCACATAAGGCACTCGATATGGCCGGGTTTTGCTTAGAGAAAATAGAATCCCACATCTCAATCATTGGATACGGCGGCGAAGTTACAACTAACTCCACAGAACCATCTGGAACTTCCTTCATCCAACGCGAATCGCCAAAAATAACTTTGTGAACAGTCTTCATCATACACTTCTTAAACTCCAAATAATAAAACTGTTTGGCGATATTCACCACAACAACATCTCATAAGCCTTGGAAAAGCAGAAGCCCCACTGAATATAATTGAAGTTAGCAACACGCCCTTGTAAACATTATCTTAACGGTGATAAAGCCTCTATGGATGAGTAACCACCAGTCTTCTTAACCGTATACACGATGTCTGCTACTTCTTGAATTTCATTATGATGAGTAATTATGAGCATCTGAGGTATTATTCTGCCGCCCTCTCGGAAGAAAGAATTCAGGATATTGACGAGCTCTTTTCGGCGCTCCTCATCAAGATGCGTAGTCGGCTCATCCATGATTATGCTTTCAACTTTGCCCGAGAGCACCTGCGCAATAGCTAAACGCAACGCAATCGCCAAAGCAACACGCTCGCCGCCACTGATCTGGTCGATGTCCTGCTCGCCAGCTGGCCCCAGAACACTGATGTTGTAGTCATCGTCGATCTTCACATCCGAATACGCCAAATTGAAACGTTCAAACAAGTCCCGAGTTGCCTTCTCCAATACGGGTCGGGCTCTGGCGCGGATAAGTTTTTGGATGCCTTCTTTGCCGTAGGCATCTCTGATTTTGTTGAGGACGGATATGTAGCGCTCTACTTGCTGCTTTTCTTTCGCAGTTTTTTCCAATGCTTTAAGTTCAACGTCGAGTTTTGCAACTTGTGTTTGGAAACCAGATTTTTCCTGCTCCAACCTAACAAGCTCTTTCTCCAGCTCCCGCAGCTTAGCTTCCGCATTTTGAAAATCAGTTTTTACATGGCTGTGCTCAGCTTCATCGTAACCAAGCCCCTTGATCTGGGCTTCAAGCGCCAAAACACTTTTTTTGGCGTCTTCCAGCTTAACCGAAGTCTCCCTAACCAAAGATTCAAACTCGGCTTTCCTCTTTGCTATCGCAAGGTTTTGGTCATATACCTGGCGGGTTAGCCGCAACTGTTCCAGTTCCTTTTTGGCATCTTTAGGCTCGTAGCCTAACTGTTTCACTAAGCAGGCCAAACGAGTTTCGATTTCTTCCAAAGCCTTAACCAGAGGATGCAGTTCAGCTTCAACTGCCTCTTCGCTGGGAAGTCTGCTAAGCCGCTTCTCAGCAAAACTGTACTCTTGGAAGGCACTCTCCCAGCGAGCCTTCCCTTCTTCAAGCTTAGATATTTCCCTATCAATTTCAGCCAAAGAACCACTCAGTTGACCGAGGCGTTCAACGTCAGCTTGCTGTGTAGCAACATTACCTTTTGCTTCTTCAACCTCAGCAGCCAAACTATGAATCTGGTCAGGATCTATTGCGTGAAGCTGTTTGCCATAGTCCTTCTCGCTTTTGAGCGCCATCTCCAGTTTAGAAAGCGCTTCACCAAATTCAACCATTTGAGCTTCAGCTGTTTTCTTCTCTTCAGAATACTTGGCTAATAGCTGAGCGATGCGGTCTTTGGTAAGCTCGGTCTCGCATGTTGGACAGCTTTTAGATTCAGCGTCTGACGATAACTTGGAAATGTTAAAAGCAAGATCAGTGACCCGTTGCTTTAGAGAAATGGCCTTTTCATTCAGCGCCTGTTTTTCAGCTTCAAGCTCTCTAACTTTTTCCTCATGAGAGGCCTTGACTTTCAACAGTACATCATCAATATTTTCGACGGAGATTTGTTCACCTAAAGTCGTGGAAGCCTTTTCGATCGCACTAGAAAGAAGATCAGCGCGTCGTTTTTCTTCCCGCAGGTATTTTTCAAGCAGACGCTTAGCTGCACCTAAAGCGGTGTCGGAGCCTTCAAATTCTTTTCTAAGCCTGCTCTTCTCAAGCAGCTTCGCCTCTGCCTCGCGGTAAAGCGCATAGCCCTGCTTGTTATGTTCAAGGGCGCTCTTCAACTCCCTAATCTCAGATAATTGCTTATCTAACTCTGAAATACTTCTCTCTACTGTAGTTTTTTCAGAAAGTTGAGATACATAAGCTTCCAATGGTGAAAGCTTTGCCACTTGAGGCTCAAGATTCTGAACTGTTTTCTCGGCAAGAAGGGCCTTATTCAACTCAATATTGCAAGCTTCTAATTCAGCTTCAAAGCCCGCAACTTTCTGCTCTAGAATGCCTTTTTGTTTGTCAAACTTTTCAAAATCCGATTTCTTCCCTTCAAGCAAAGCAAGCTTTTTTTGAAGAGTTGCAACCTCAGATACAAGACCGTTCTTCTCAACTTCTTTTGATCCAAACAGCGTTTCAAGGCGCTTAATGTTGGATTCAGCCTCAGCTTTTTCTTTTTCCACATCTGGCCTACGTTTTAGGGCGCCTTCAAGAGAGCTTTTCTTGTCACGATAAACCTGAATGACATCTTTCATTCCGTTCCAAGCGCGCTCTAAATCCTCAACGCCAAGCAGTTTAGAGATCAACTCTTTTCTTTCCGCCGGCTTTGCATTGACAAGCGCCTCAATCTCACCCTGCCTCACGTAAATCGACTGCAAAAACATGTTCTTATCAAGACCCAGAACCCGCCTGATCTCTTCGTCACAAGCTCGAGCCGTAGTCGATTTGATTAGTTTCCTTCCATCCACAATTTGATAGAAACTACAAACTGGCACCCTGTTACGCTCCAACGAACGCTCCACAGAGTAGACAACGCCAGCCTCAGTAAAACCGAGAGTAACCCTACATTTTTTAGCCTTAGAATTTATCAGGTTCTCCTTTTTCCCCCGATTTTCAGAGTCGTTGAAGAGGGCAAAGCTTATGCCATCCAAAATCGAGGTTTTCCCTGCTCCATTCGGTCCAACGATTATGTTTATGCCGTAGCCAAAATCAATCCGCGACTTCTTATGAGAAATGAAGTCTTCAAGGGTAATCTGGGTTAAAATCATGCTGGAGTCTCCCGTTGATAATAGTCCTCTGCAACGACTTTGGCTTCATCAACATCGCCTGCCCGAAGGTACCGCCAAAGCTCCAACGCTAAACCTGCAACTGTGGGCTCCTTGAAGTACTCCTGAATCACCTGACTAACTTGGAAAGCACCAGACTTAACTTCTAGAAGCCGCTCCACAGCTTCATCAAGAAACTCCTGCCTAAACTGTAAAACTAAACCTGCCAAACTCTCGTTCAAAACTGAATAGACACTTTGCCTATCGATGCTCTTTCCTTCAATCTTGACATGAACAAGAGGCTTCTTCTCAAAACCACCAAGCCCCTTCACGAAACGCTCAAGCTCTTCGTCTAAACACGAATAATTCAATTTGACCTCAAGCTGAGGCCTTATACAGTCAAGATTCACAGCCTGAACATCAACCCTACCCTTTTCCAAATCAACGATGAAAAAACCTTTACCGTTTTTCTTCCACTCATCAACTTCGCTTCGACTTATAATTTCACTGGAACCAGGATACGCCAACTCACCCCTACCCACTGAAGCCCGAATGCGAGAATGCAAATGCCCCATGGCAACGTAATCAAAATTTTGAGGAACCTCATCCAACCTAAGCTCAAAAGCCCCCTCGTAAGGAAGAAACCGGTCTATACCCTCATGCAAAAGCAAAACAGCAACCTTCCCGCTTACATCGAGAACAGCAAGCTTCCGCAACTCATCCTGCATGATTGCATGGTACGTCCGGCTTACGTTGGACAGCCCTGCAACCAAAACATCCTGTCCACCTACAGAAAGAACCTGATGCTGCGCAGCCCAGTTTACCCCTAAAAGTTGAATTTGGTCATCAAACAAGAAGTGAGGCGCTAACCCTTTACTTTTAGGTCTATCATGATCGCCTAAAACAGCGAAAACCTTAGCCTTTCCGCCAATCCTTTTCAGAAACTTTTTGAACGCACGATAAGCCTGAGGAGCAGGCCGAGGTGAATCAAAAAGGTCACCGCTGTGGACAACAATGTCGGCGTGCTCCTCTAAAATTTTATCTCCAATCTCTTCAAGACTTGCGTAAATATCTGACTCTCGCTCCTCCAACCCGTACTGCTTGTAGCCAAGATGCGTATCACTTAAATGAGCAACTCTAACCGTTTACGTCGCCTCCTACTCTGAATCGGTCATAAAACCTTGCAGTTCACTTCTCAGGCGACTACTCTCATTCTCAGGTGACTCTTGACGAGCCCGCTCAACAGCAGCCTTCAACTTAGCCACAATATCTATGTCGCTTCCGCCCTCCTTGGTTCGACGCGCCTTTATCTTAACCATCACAGGAGCCCTAGTCATCTCGCCAACAATCACAGCCTCACCCGTATTTAAACCAGGCAAATCCTCAAGCAAAGTCTGCCCCAACCTCTCCGAACTCTTAGCAATAGCCATTTGATCGTCAGGGTTAGTAATACGCAAAATAATTTGGCTGTTACATTGACTCAAAGTATCAGGATGAATCTTTGAAGGCCTCTGAGTAATAACCACCAAGAAAACACCAAACTTCCGACCCTCAGCCGCAATCTTCTTGATTATACTGCTAGAATCCGTCCGCCCCTCATATGGAATAAACCGGTGAGCCTCCTCCACAAAAATAAAAACTGGAAACTCTAACTCGTTGCTTGCAGCTTTCTCGTAAATATCCGTCAAAATACTATACGCAATATAATCTGCCACTTCATCATTCAAACCTGACAAGTCAACAACAGACAAGTGCTGAGGCTTAAGCATCGCGTCTATACTGGTTGAAGCCGAAGTAAAAACCCCCATCTTAACAAGCTGCTTAATGTACTTCTTAGCCGCCTTTGCACCAAGAACCTTCAGTTTAAAGTCGCCTCCACGTTTCTTCCACTCATCAGCAGCCTCCAACTCTTCAAGAAGATCCTCAGGCTGAAACACGTCTTTTTTCTCTTTAACAAGCTCAAACGCTTGCTCAAGACCCTCCCTAATACGCTGCATAGACTTCCCAATATTGGCAATCAAACAGATTTCATCAATATCCAAGTCCGAAAAACAAACCTCATAAGGCTCAACCCTACCAACTTCCCCCTCAGAATACCGACCGGTACTTGCAGGATTCCTAAACACAGTTACACGATCCGACAACTCGTGGCGCCTACCATCAGCTGCTCGCCCCAAAAACACGTAATCAGCATGAGGATCCAACATAATCACAGTGCCGCCCTTCGCAAGCAACTCATCGGCAAGAATACCAGCCAAATACGTTTTCCCCGACCCAGTCTGAGCCAACACCGCCAAATGCCGCCTAAAACCCTTAACTGACAAAGCCACAGGAACCTCACTGCGAGTAATCAAGCTCCCGATGCTTATGGCTTCATCTTGAGAGTAATTATAGAACCTCTCAAGCAACTCCGTAGGAGCGACATAAACAGGCTTTCCCGGCATCACGGCCTTCTTAGGCAACTGCAGCTCCCCCCTCTCAGTAAGATAGCCTAAAACGCGGGCTTGCCCCCAAACTTTACTATCAGCCAACCCTGACTCAATTAACTTCTTGATTATTTCAAAATCCAACTCTTTACTCAAAGCTTGACTAACCGAAATAACCTTCTCCACTTGGGCTACAACCTCAACCTGTTTAACAACCCCGTCCTGTTCTTCCTCTGAATAAACCAACAAATACTCCCAGCGAGAAGGCATATCACTTGGTTTAGACGAAAACAAGAACTCGTTAGAACTCGCTTCCCCAACTATTACGCCTACTTCTCTAAGGGTATTTAACACGTCTATAGCTCCTCCCACGAATTATTTTTTCTCCAAACAACCTTTCAAGGTAGGGAACATAGATATTATCAACTGTTTTCTTCTTAAGTCTGACTCTCTCGTCAACGTTCTTCAACCACAAATTATGACAGTCTAATCCACAGTAGCCAGTTGCTAAAACCTTCAAAACCCCGCTTAAATCAGCCGAGAACGGTTTATGCCAACCGACATCAACAAAACGCTTATCATAGCAGGGTATGTCGATCCTGATCGGCGAGTCATGAAGATCAAATAAAACATAAAAAGACAAAATCGCAGGAAAATCAGCGATTCCAGCAATAACTCCAGCTACCTCATCAATTACTCTTTTTCCCATCTCACGAATAGCATTCGGAAAATTTTTCTTCACATAGTCTTCAGGATGCGACTGGAACTGCCTCAAACGCCTCTCTAAACGTGGCGAAGCCCCCAAAAGCAAAGGCTGAGTATAACCCAAAGTCCTTGCATACCGCATAATAACCTGATAATCAGGCCTAGCACGAGCTAACTCCTCCAAAACCAAACCTACCACCTCAACTTTGCCACCGTACTTCTGTTTGAACCTCTGAAACCTCTGAAGACCCAAACTTGCGTCATCAGCAACTTCCATAAAAAGAGGCCTAATCATTCGAACATCATCATCTTCAAGCTCTGCCTCCTCAAGAGCCCTTCCAAAAACCAAACTTAACAAGTAATCTCTAAAAGCGGTTGAACGACTCTCCTTAGCAACACCCACCAAAGTCACGCCGCTCTGCCTGCAGGCATCAAACAACTGCCTATAAACCCTAAAATAATCAAGAAGAATCAAACGATCCTCCTCAACCTTCGACTCCAAAGGCAAATGCACCAAACGCCCATACAGCGAACCATCAATCAATATCGTTGAACAACCAAGTCCACTCTTTAAAGCTTCTAAAGCCACCTGAAACTCAGCCAACTCCATCTTAACAGTAAGATACTCACGTTCAGCCACAGAGCCTCCGCGAGAAAAGAAAACATCACTCTCAAGCCACTTCTGCTGAAAATCACGGCAAACACCCAAAGACCTCACAACATAAAAGACCCCGCCGGTCGAAAGCAAATTCGAATAAACACTAGAATCAACCGCCATAACATTCAACTCACCTATTTTACCTGAAAGGTTGGCAGGCCTATCTATCGTATTCCACAAAGATGGAAACACAGAACTGAAACGCTCAGCTAAAGGATTAGGTGTCCCCTGAAAAACTTTAGCTTTCAAAGCCTCTTTTTTGCCTTCGACGCAACGCCCAAACTCACCAAGAAACTCAGGCATACCCCAAACCTCGCAAACAAGATAAATGTAAAGTGAACCCTTCAAAATTTAAGAGTTACAGACATGAAAGTGGAAAAGAAAACAGAGGGATACTGCAAGAATATGCGATTAGCTGCCGCAAACGATTATATAGATTAAGGTGCCGCTATTAACTGAGCGGTGAAAAGTTGTTCAAAAGCGTCGGATTGGTTGCCCGCTACGACAAAGAGCAAGCGTTAACGTTGGCGGAAGAATTAGCAAGGCACATGAAAGCCAAAAAACTGCAAATCTACATAGAAAATACACTAGAAGGAAAAGTGAAAGTAAGCCCAGACTCTAACGCAGTTCCGCTCAAAGACATGAAAGTTGACTTCATCATAACCATAGGCGGCGACGGAACAATACTACGCACCTGCGTGAACCTCCCCAAACCTGAACCGCCAATTCTCGCCGTGAACATGGGAGTACGAGGATTCCTAACCGAAGTTGAACCTGAAGAGGCTATCGCCGCCGTAGACAAAATTCTCACAGGCAAATTTACAATTGAAAAATGCCCAAAACTGATCGCTTCCGTAGACGACGAAGAACTTCCTGACGCCTTAAACGATATTGTAGTTTCCGGCGGGGAACCTTCAAAAATTCTTTATATGCAAATATGCAAAAACGGCAAACCAGTCGCCAAATGCGAAGCAGACGGAGTAATAGTTTCAACCCAGAAAGGGTCAACAGGATACTCTCTTTCTGCAGGCGGTCCCGTCTTGGATCCTGACTTGGACGCCATCGTCGTAACGCCTATTTGCTCCTTAACAACTTTTCGCTCCTTGGTCTTTCCTGCTGACTCAAAAATCACAATAGAACTGCTACGACCTAAAGACGTGTTGCTGATAGTTGACGGAAACTACCGCCAAGTAGTGCCTGCGAAAAAACCGTCAATTCAGATTTTCCGCTCAAACAACATGACAGCCTTCATCAGGTTTAGAAACGATTTCTATAACCGACTCCACAGTCGTCTACAGTTTAAGGGCACGGGATAAAAAATTCAAACGCCACCTCACAGAAAAAAACTCATAGTGGTGGATACCTCAGCTTTCATCGCAGGATTTAACCCATTTTCCTCCGGAGAAGAACACGTAACTACACCTCAGGTTGAGGAAGAAGTTTGGGACTCTATGACGGCTTTAAGGGTAAAAACCGCTGTCGAAAGTGGCAAACTAAAAATTATGTCACCTGCCGCTGAGTTTTTGGCTAAAGCCAAAGGTTATGCCACTTCTCTGGGCGACGCCTTTGTGCTGTCAGAAACAGATATCCAGTTACTGGCGCTAGCACTACAGCTTCAAGCTGCTGGAAAAAACCCGCTTATAGTCACAGATGACTACTCAATACAAAACGTTGCCACAAAGATGGGGTTAGAATTTGGTTCTCTTGCAGCATTCGGTATCCGCCGGCTTATTCAGTGGATATGTTATTGCCCTGCTTGCCACCGAATGTATCCTGCAAATGTTAAATCAAAAACATGCAGCGTTTGCGGCAGCGAGCTTAAAAGGAAACCACAAAAAACCGAGAGAACCCTCAAGTAGCGCCACAAGGCCTTAAAGGAAGGCGAGAAGTAAAATCAAAAATAACCCTTCAACTGCAAATATAGGAACAACGAGTCGTTTTGCCTTTTGGATGCTCCTGTCAACAAGCACAGTCAAAGAGGCCAAGCAGTCTTCACCTATCACCCTCACTTTGGGAACAACAACGCGAAAGCTTCCTGCTTTAGAGGGTTCAAGAACACTGGCGGCTTTTTGGGCAACTGCCTTTATGTGGTTAATCAAAATTTCTTGATCCATAACTTCACCGACGGGGTGGTATCCTCTTTGACCCAAAACAACCGCACTGACGGCGTGAGTATCAGTCGTGAAAACCTCACTTTCTTGAAAGCCAACCGCGTGAAGAGCAGAGAGAATCTTTTCACGTAAACCAGAAACCATATTGTTCCCATCGATAACTATGTAAGCAGTTTTCTGACCTGCAACCTTCACCACTAAAGCGGTTATACCACCTGCCCCCATTCCATCTTTGAGAGTAAAATCTTTTGGGTAAACCGTGGCAGCACCTACCTCAAAAGGATATAAAGGCATAGAAACCGCTTTTCGCAAACATTTAGAAGCCACGGCTCTGAGTGTTTCTAACGAAGCCTCAATGTTAACATTACTGGTTAAACTATTGTGAGCGTTCACAACAAGGGCGCCCTCAAGCCCCAGCCTTTCCGCTTCTTGCCGCACAATACTGCCTAGTTCTTGCGGCAGATCTTCGGTTGTTTTTGGTGCAAGCGTAAAAGAAAGCAACGCTGTCCTGCCGAAAAGTTGACAGGAGGCAGTTACGAAACCCTCTGAAACAGTTACACACTGCGTGGCTTTGTCGATTGTGGAAGAGAAAGCAGCAGCATCTAACACGTGATTGATTATTTTGTGGTTCTGTTCTTGAGACGCCGCGTCAAGTTCATGCCCAAGAAGCCCCAGCGGCACACATGCGTCACCACCATATTTCCCTTCATACGCATGTTTCAGCATAGAAGGAAGCAAACTACTGCCAATATTCTTGAAGGGACCAGGATGAACTAGCGGAACAATTACAGCTGCTTTGGGTTTTGAGGCGTCAAATTTGAGAAAAGAAACTTCAACCTCTTCATCTTTGCCAAGTTTCTCAAAAAAAGCTTCTAAAGGCTCGTTGAGTGCAGAAACCCAGTTCAGCATAAAGGCCTTAAAAATAGTCATAGAAGATATACTGTACATTTTTTGTCCCATACGATCTAACAAGTACACAAAAAGGGCTGAAGCGGCACACGCGGCGACTGGCGCCATTACAAGAAAGGGAACGTAAACAAGGAGCGCGACATTAAAGTTTAGCCAAACCACAACAAAGGAAAGCATACAAAAGGTGGGTTGAAGAAGCACCGCGGTTAATCGACGCACTATAGTTGCAGAGGACACCGCAAAAAACACTACTGCTCGCAGCGTTAAAAGGGCAGCAAACCCCAAAAGGCAAAACTTTACCCACCACAAAATATTGAAAATCAAACCGAAAACTACGCCTAAACCTATGAAGAAAAACCAAAGAAACCAGCCAAAATAAGAAAGAGCCACTGTTCTTCTAAGAACAAATATAGGGTCGTTTAAAACAACCCTGCTGACGATCCAGTCAAAAAATAAACTTGATAAAAAGAGGGCAACAGCAAGCAACACTCCATATAAAACTGCTGTTACCGACGGAAAAAGCGGGATACTTGAAGCGCCAACTATAGCGCAAATTAAAGCTATGGCCACCATTGCTTTTCTAAAAGACGGCAAAAAGAACAAGGAAGCATAATGCCTTTTTGCGTTGTCCATTAACTCATTGAGAGAGTTGTTAATTGCCACAGCCACCAGCTCAGACGAATTCAGTATGAGATAAAGGATTCCTATTAAAGGCTAGCTAAAGCAAAGTCAAGATTTGGAACACGAAACACACATTTCAGATAACCAGAGAAAAAGAGGACCCAAAATTTAACATAAATAAATTAAAGAAAAAGCCAAAAAAAGCAGAAGTAAAAACTAATTTAACATAAAAATAACCCAACTTTAGAGGGAGAAGTGTTTTATCGTAAGATGAGTATGTATACTGTTTGCGAACCATATGCCTGAACAGGAATTGCCCCCATCGATATTTCAGATGCTGGAACGCAATGTGGGCAAAAAAATCAGAGTTATTCTAGACCCCGCTTACGGTTTTGAAGGCACCTTGATGGCGGTAACAAATCAACCCTCAGGAATTTGGCTTTCAGACGCAGAAGCCATTGTTCTAAGATCAACTATAGCTCAACCTATACCCCAAGTTGCAAGCCGCGAAGAAAGAAGCGAAATATTTCTGAACCTACATTCGGTTCAAAGAATAGAAGTTATGCATTCGTCCCCCCAAAGACGGGGAAAAGAAGGTTTTTAGAAAAGTTTTGCCAGAACAGAAACAACTATTAAAGAAATTGCGGCAACCATCAGCAGCTCAGGTCTAATTTTAACTCCTTCTGTTTCTTCTTCAAAGAATCTTAACAGCCCTGCGCTGCCAGCAGGCATTGGACCTTGCTCTTTGCGCTTCCTACTCATGTTCAGTCATCTCTCTTGAAAGAGTGACAGTATGCTATTGTTTACTTGATTATTAAGTTTGCGCACTCTCCAACTCTCCCTCCTCTGGGCAAACGTTTAATTTTACTCCACGAACGAAAAGAAAGACAAAACTAAATCATAATATAGCCAGAAAAGGCAACTCTAACAGAGGTATTAAAAATGCACGTACACGAATTTCAACAAATGATGAAGCAACTCTATTTCCACCGAGACTCAGAAAGAGGCTTAAAAGGCACTTATAATTGGCTAGTTGACGAAGTCCACGAACTAGGCGAAGCCTTAGAGGGTTCAGATAAAGAAGCAATAGAAAAAGAATTCGCTGACGTCATAGCATGGCTTGCATCACTAGCAAACATCCTAAAGGTAGATCTAGAAAAAGCTGCATTAGATAAATACCCACACAAATGCCCAAAATGCAACAGTTCACCCTGTCAGTGCACATTTTAATCAACCAAACGTTTTTGCCCTGCCCCTGTTAACTCCCACAAGTAAGGTCGCTTTGATTTACGGCGAACAATACCTTCCCCTTCCAGCAACCGTAAATGATGCAACACCACAACATAAGAAAGACCAGCCTTCTGGGCAAGGGCCCCTGCTGCGCTATAGGGCACAACCTCTAGAATTGCTAGAATTTTTGTTCGGGCAACTAAACCACTTTTTACACTCTTCACACTGTGAAGAAAAGCGTTTGGATGGTAAGTCTCCTTAATGGGATTCACCACAACTATAAATTTGTGGGTCGGTGAGCTTTAAGCTTACGCAAAGTCAAACAGACTGGCTTGCTTGGGTTTTTTGTTATCAAACATGGAGTGAATTTCATCTTTTATCAACATGATTCTTTGAGTGTAATATTTTGGAAGCCCATATTTGTCAACAAGCTGCTGAGCGGCATCCAAGTATTTCTCGATGCCCCCACGGTAAACCGTTAAAGTGAATTGACCACCACAATAGGGACACTTGCCCAGTAAAGGTAACCTACGAAAGCGTTTGTTGCACGATTTACATCTGAAAGCCTGTGTGGAGAAGGCACGAAGGTTTCCCGAGATATCCCGGATGAAGTGAGTAGTCAAAACTTTAAGTGCTACTTGTCGAACGTCGACGGCTTCAATTTTCTCTCCCAGTTCAAGCTGTAAATTCAATTTTTCAATCATAGACTTGAACTGTTTATAACTACTTTCCCTGTTGCCCATGTTAATATTTGACACAGGTGTCGTGTAGTAGAAGCCTTCAAACTGAGCTTCTGTCCCTAATCTGTGACTAATGACGTCCATAATTGGGCTAACTTGTTTAGCTTCAGCTTTGTCGAGGGTACGCTGGTAAAATTCAAGCGGGTAAGAAGCATCAACATCAAAGTCATGAGCTTGCCTCTGAACCTCTTTTGTGTTAACAAACGGTATAAGAAGCAAGGGTGCATCCATAATTCCACCTATCTGGGCAGGTAAATAACGGCGTGAAAAGTTAATTAGAGTATCTAAAGCCAGCATTATAGCGTCCTCGTCACCATCACAGTCACGGCGCTTAGCAGAATGCCAAATAGGATGAGCATATATGACCTTCAAATCTGTGAACCCGATAACTCTTCCCAGAATACAGGCACATGTGTGAGGAGCCAGACCCATAATTAAATGCCCAACAAGTTCTTCAGGAGTTTTTACGTTGTAGTAGCTGGGCAAATTGTAAACTTTAACCAGCAAAGCGTCTAAGAAGTTAGCTACTCGAACAAAGTATTCAGCAGCATTCTTTGGAATCACTACATCTTGAATTTTAAGCTCCAAAACCTGCTCAGGGTCAGTTAAAGGCGCACCGTAAACATCATGGGTGTAACCAAGTTGCCGAAGCTTGTCAACTGAAACTCCAATTTCGCTAGGCTTAATATGCGTCAACGGCGCATTGGTGGCGTCAAATCTAATGGTGCCGTCCTTATAGACAGACAACTCGTATTTTGCACGAAGTATTCCTTTTTCAAGAATTTCAGGAGTTTTATCCTCATTTGTTAAGCCCTTAACACCCCTCAACTGTTTAGGTAATGGAACCCCAAGATTTCTTGAAGCTTCCTCAAGGATTTCCTTGAAATTTAGGGGTTGACGTTGATATGGAACACCTTCAGCTTTACACTGCGAACACTCAGTCTCTTTTAAAGGCCGCCCACAGCGAGGGCAACATCGCTCTGCAACTGTTTCACATCTGCAGGAGGCACATTTTACACGAAAAGTGTATGTTTTGCAGACAGGACATTTACGTTTAACTACCTCAACAAAAACAGGACCTTTTTTGCCAGCCTCCAGTAAGTCTCTATGAGAGCCGCCTGCTAGGCCGACAGGGAAAAGCACATGAACTAAAGGCTTCATTTCTCGGCGTTTGGCTTTCTCAGGCCTACCCATTCGAGCCCCCACAAACGTAGGGGCCTTATCTTTCACTTCAACACCAGCCAACAAACTGAGCGCCTTAAACACTGAACCATCAACAGAAGCGTCTAAAACTCTTGAAGAGCCGTAACCAAGAGTTAAAGCCAATATATGAGCGTCGGCGCCTACTACTACAAGGCGTCCATCAAAAAACGTGTGAGGCGCAAAAATTTTCCGCAAAACCGCAGCCACATTTTGGTCTACGGGACCAATAATTCTACAAACAGAAGAACCTTCCCACATAACCTCAGCGCGCGTTAACCACTCTTTCAACAAAACAACTTCCTGCACCGAGGAAAGATTGGCCCAAAAAAACGTGAAACGCGGATGCAAAGGCACACGCAACGTCTCAGACAACCTAAAAGCCTCTTCCACAGTGAAAGCTACGTGAAAAGGATCCTGCAACAGAGTATGTAACTTCATAACCGAAATTCGTGCCGCCTCAGCTGCCTTGGCAACATCACCACCAAAACTGTTTTTGAGAGCAGCGTTGACGTCTTTAACCCACCACTCTTCCACATAGCCTGAAGGCGGCAAAGCCTTGTTAGTGTAGAGGAAATCACCAAAACTTATCAGAATGTCGCCAAGAAACAAAATCTTGGCAACCTTATCTTTTACATCCTTAAAATTTTCAAGCGAAACCCTCACCACAGAACCGTCTTTTAGACAAACTACAGGCGGTTCAAGAGAGTCCACAGGCACCGTAACACCACCTTTGCCTGGAAGCTCCAATCGAAGTTGGGTACCTGCCGCAAGGAAATTTTCCACCACCAGCATTGTGGCTGGATGAATACCAACTGCAGATAAACCTGTGTTTCTAGATCTGCCGTATCTTAGCCTGAAGCCCCCGCGCCGTGAGGGAAAAGCGAAAATCGGTCGCCCAGCAATAACGTCATCCATGAAGCCTCCAGACTTTTTTTCTTCAGATTTCTTTTTGAAGTCCCGCAGCCACTCCCAACCTTGAAACCCCAACTTCTCTATAATCACCAACACTTTGAGGGCACGTCCCACGATGCCGTCGTTCACCACTCTCAAAGCACCCCCTCGAACTCGGTTAGTTTCCACGCGGGGAAGGTTACGGTAGGAAGAAACTTCTACAGGGTCAGATTCTGTGCCTGTAACCTCCACAGGAAGCAAAGTTAGGGCTTTTTTTAATTCTTCATCCGGAATATGATATTGAAAACGCCCTACGGAACGTTCGTAGACTCGAAGCTCCTCAACAAAACGCGCCAGTTCTTCCTCTGTAGGCTTGTAGCGATCCAAGCCAAGTTGTCGTCGCACAAAATCTCCAACAACCAGCGTAAGGGCTTGATCTGTGCCACCTGCAGAGCGTATAGGCCCTGCAAAATAGATGGCCAAATAACGAGAATTATCAGGGTTACTTTTGATTTTTACTTGAGCCACTCCCTGTATAGGAGCAGCAGTTAAACCCTCAGTAAAAATAGCTAAAGCTGTACGGATAGCTTGTTCTGCCGCAGCTTCAGGAGCGAACTTGCCGAATTTACCAGCTACAATCTGTTCCGCAATCTTGAAAGCAATCTCTTCACGACCAAACATTTTGTTGAGCTCACGTATGCTGGCAGCGACACCTTTTGGCCCAACAAGACCTTCTACAAGGTCAGCGATGTCTTGGGCAATTATGCACTCAGTTTTCAAATCAGGATCTAAGCCCTTTTCGCGCGCCATATCGCTGAGTCTATAGATAACATTAAGCTCATGCTCCAACGACTCAACGTAACTTTGATATTTTGGGCTCATTTTAAAAGACATGTACTCTTACCCGACAAGCAATGTTACAGCAAGACTTATTTTGGCTTTCCTTACACAAAAAAATAAAAACTAAAAAGAAGAAAGGGATAATTCAGGCAGATTCAACTAAACATTTATTGCTGCGTTCGTTTGATGCTGGTGGCTATTTCAGCAATTGTCTGCGTGGAATTTGCGGTTTCCACAAGATTCCCCGTAACAATTATGTCCGCGCCAGCAGAAGATGCTGTGACTGCTTGTTCTTTGGTTCTTATCCCGCCACCGACAATTAAATACGCATCAGAGAAATGCTTGACCACACGAATCATTTCTGCAGGCACAGGGTTCTTGGCTCCAGAGCCCCCTTCAAGATAAATAAAACGCATACCCAAGTATTGCCCCGCAAGAGCATGAGCTGCAGCAAGTTCAGGTTTATTGTAGGGAACAGGGATTGCTTTGCCAACTATGCCCGCCGTTCCTCCTTCACCCACTATAACGTAGCCCATAGGTATGGGTTCTAACCCAAATTTTTTTATCAAGGGAGCCCCAAGAATTTGAGCGCCCACAATAAAGTATGGATCAACAGAATTCAGCAACGACATAAACCAGATGGCATCTGCGTAACGACTTATCCCTGTTATGTTGTTAGGAAACAATATTGTGGGGAGTTCAACTGCTGTTTCTTTAATGGTTTTTACAACCCTGTCAAGGTGCTCTTGCGAAACAAAGGTAGAGCCTCCAATCATAATGGCAGCAGTACCGCTGGTTTTAGCGTTCTCTGCAATTGAAGCAGCTTGTTGAACTGTAACTTTTTCAGGGTCAATAAGAGTCATGTGAATAGAGCCATCAGTTTTAATTTTATCTGTCAAGTACCTTTCGACAGGACCAAGCATGGACACATCATTCCTATCTAAGCGTCTTTAGCGGGAGGTGAGCGGCGAGAAGCCCCATAAATTTTGTCCGTGAAAAGGCAATAGACATCAATTTCACTTTGCGCAGATTTTATTTGGAACTCATCCTGCAAACCACAACTGCTACAACCAACAACGGCACGGGTCTCCTCTCGCAGAATTTCGACGCAAACAGTTTCCTTTCCACACTTGGGGCATGAGAAGAATTTTGGTAACTTCTTTTTTGGAATATGAACAACTTTCTTTCGTCTTCGCCCCATCTCTTAACAACAACCTTAACGGCAAATTTAATTGTTCCTTAGTATTTATCCTTGCCCTTAAATACTTGCCTACAACCATTAGAACATTGGGAACGTGAAATTTACAATGAAACTGACACCTGCTGTTCTAGACATGGACTTAAATGACGTTGAAAAAAGGCTTACACGTTTCATCAGGCAATATGTAGAAAGCACAGAAACCACAGGAATAGTTTTAGGTTTATCTGGAGGCGTAGACAGCAACACCATCGCAGCACTCTCTGCACTAGCCATAGGAGGAGAACGTGTGCTTGGACTAATTTTGCCTGAAAAAGAAACATATAATCCAAAAGACATAGAAGACGCCAAATTGGTAGCGAAAAAATTTGGCATAAAAACCCAAATTTGCGACATCACCCCAGCCTTAGAAGGCTTCTACCGAAGCATCCCTTCTTTTGACTCCAATGACAAACTTTGTAAAGGCAATATAAAAGCCCGAAGCAGAATGATTTACCTCTACTACCACGCAAACAGATTCAACAAAATTGTATGCGGAAGCTCCGATAAATCGGAGTCCATGATGGGGTACTTCACTAAGTGGGGAGACGTCGCTGCAGACATATCACCAATAATGGATTTGTATAAGACACAAGTGCGCAAACTAGCGGAACACTTAGGTATCCCAAAAGAGTTAGCAACAAAACCTGCGACGCCTGCGCTTTGGCCTGAACAGTCAGCAGAGGGAGAATTAGGAATCAAATATGAAGTACTTGATTTAATTCTGTTTGGACTGGAACACTTCATGAAATCACAGGAAATAGCAGAAGAATTAAGTTTAGAGACAGCACAAGTTGAAAAAGTTAAGGCAAGATGGTTGGCAGCAGAACACAAAAGACGAATGCCCCTTACTGCAAAACTTGAATACCGAACAGTGGGAGCAGATTTTAGGCTTCCACGTAGCACATACTAGGGGAGGCGAAAGAAGAAAATGAAAGAAAAAATTAAGCTGGCACTTATTCAAATGAGCACACAAAGAGAAAACAAAAAAGCAAACCTCAAGAAAATAGAGAATCTTACAGCTAAAGCAAAAACTCACGGCGCAGACCTAGCAATTTTTCCTGAACTTTCGTTAACAGGATATGTTACTAGAGATCAACTCTATGAGCTATCAGAAACAATTCCTGGACCTTCAACCCAAAAAATCGAGGAATTCTCCAAAAAAACAGGTTTGCACATAATCTTCGGAATGCCTGAGGTCAGCGAGAAAACCAGAGCTACACTCTACAACACAGCAGTTTTAGTGGGACCTGACGGCTTCATCGGAAAATACCGAAAAATGTATCTACCAACTCACAGTGTGTTTGAAGAGAAAAGGTATTTTCGTGCGGGATATGACACAGCAACGTTTGAGACGCCTATAGGAAAAATAGGACTATGTATTTGCTATGATTTGTTTTTCCCAGAAGTCACCCGCTTAGCCCGGTTGAGAGGAGCACAGCTTATTGTGGCAATATCAGCTTCGCCTGCAGTACGAAAAAACTATTTTGAGATTATAACAGCAGCAAGAGCGCTGGAGAACACAGCATTTTTAGCTTACGTTAATCTTGTTGGAGTCCAAGAGGGCCTGCAATTTTGGGGAGGAAGTCGACTAATCGGCCCAACAGGGGATATCATTATTAAGGCAAAGTATGATGAAGAGGACTTTATAATATGTGAAGTTAATTACAACGATTTAAGGGGCACAGAGGTCTTTATTCCCACATTGAGAGATTTACGTCCTGAACTCTTCGAAAAGCTAAAAAAAGCAGCAGAAAACATCTAAAAACAAGTTTTAAATAACAACGTTGCACAAGATTGGATTCATAAAAAACCGGTTTATTGTATCACAAATCACGCTGCATCACAAAGGCATCACAGCCCATGATTTTAATTCAAATCACAGTTTGTCACACGTGATTTATACGTGATTTAACTTCATAGGTGATGTCACACATGTGTTTACTGAGTAAATTCGTCAGCCATTAAGGAGTAACAGTTGTTTTTTTAATGCAACCTAAACGTAAAAATCTGTGTTTAAAAACAAAACAAGAAAAACAAAATTAATTCATAATCGCGAAAACAAAAATTAGGAAATTTACATAAAGACGCCAAACCGCACAAAGCAACAAAGTTAAACAAAAAAATAAAAGCCTAAATATAACAAAATTAACCAAAAAAAGACATAAATTTCAGTCAAAAACCGAAATAAACGTATAAAATATCCTAAATATCAATAATAACTATTTTTTAAACTCTTTTATCTTTGCTAAAAACAACTTTAAGCAGCGGCAAGCTTAAAAACCAAAGCGCGTATACAAAAGTGTATTCTTTTTCAAGAAAGAGAAGATGTAAAAAATGAAGCTAAAAGAAACCACAGAAATCTGGTTAAAAGGAGCATTAAACGACCCCATAGTAAAAATATTGGCAAAAAATAGCCAATTAACAAAAACACAGCTTGAAACGCTCCTCATTGATTTTTTAGCCGAAAACATATCAGATAAACACCTAAATTACGATGAAAAAGCCAGATTACGGCTAACAAAGGCGAAATTAAGCCGAGGATCGTTTAATAGGACGTTAAAACAAGCAAAAGAAAACGTAATAAAATCCATATACACAGTACTCCTTCTAGGCTACTTAGGGATGTTTGAAACCACAACTCTTGATCCCTATCTCGAGATAGCAAACAAATTGAAAGAATATACTGAAGCACACCAAGAGTTACCAGAAGGAGAAAAAGATCTAGAAGACCATTTAAAGGTTATAGAAATCATTAGAGAGGAGCTAGAAACAAGCTTAAAACATCATTCTAACACAGAAAAAAGCGAAGTGTGACGTCACAAATCACATAAAAAATCAGTGTATAAAGGTAAAAAATAACCTAAAAAATAAAACGTATATTTTACGAATTTTTTATCGAAATAAGTTCAAATTAACCTTGTTTTTCACAAGGGGTTAAAGGCAGTTTTGAAGTAAAAATTGTGATGTGTGATATCATAGCGATGGTGTCACAAACAACCACCAAAATACTTAAATGACTCATGGAAACTGTGATATGTGATGCAACAGCGTAAATCACGTGAGAATCACGAGAGCATCACAGGTGATTAAATTGGCAGAACTCGTGCTGGGATCACTTATCATGTTGCTTATAGTAATTATGACTTCAACAGTTGTGTATTATAAGCAATTGAGGAAGGCACAAAAAGAATATGAGAAAGCAAGAGATCTTGTGGAAGACATCGTATTCAGTTTTAACAGAGAACTTAAACGTGAAGCGGAAAGAATAGAAGAAGTAGGTTATAATGCTGAGGGTGCAAATTTAAAAGCAGACACAGGCCTCAAGAAGGCAGAGGAAATCGAAGGCAGAGTAGCACCCTTAGAAAGTCAACTAAAAGTACAACTAGAACAAATAAAAATGCTGGAAACAAAAATTGAAAACAGCATTCAAGGGCTCCAGAAAAGCACGCTGGTTGACACAAAAATTGCTGAAATTGAAAGAGCACAAAAAACGTTAGTGAACAAAATAGAAAGTTTAGAGGAGCAAATTCAAAAAATCATCAATACACCTGAAGTTAAGATAGAGTCATCAAATTCAACAATACCAGTGGTTCCTATTAAAAGGGACAAAGCTATCGCATCATTAACAGATACAGAAGTTGCAGCTTTAGAGTTTTTGTCTACAGAAGGCCCAAAAACAGCACCTGAAATTAAAGAAAAACTACAATTAAGTAGAGAGCACACAGCCCGCCTGATGAAGAAGCTTTATGAGGAAGGTTATTTGGAAAGAGAAACAGGAAAGTTACCATTCAAATATAGTATAAAAGAAGAAATGCTAAAGCTTCTCAGAAAACCAGAGCCACAATCAAAATAAAAAACTAAACAAACAAAGTATTCATAATAAGGAAAAAGTTTTCCATAAAGTGGAGAATTATAGTGTAGAAGTTAAACTATTACAATTTTTGTTTTATAACAGCTTGAGGAACTGTGGATGCAATCTTATATTTCAAATTGTTTGATCCCCCTGTCCTCAAAAGCCACCCCTTATTTGCCATTCGTGAAAGATAAGTTGAAACAGTACTCAAACTGATAGGTTCTTTTAGTTCATTTTCATAAAAAGACTGAATGTCTTTGGATGAAAACCAAACAAGTGGAAAATGTTTCTGGATAATATTTCGAACTTTTTCAAACCTTGATGACTCACCAACGAGTGTAACTGCTCCATTATTAGAAGGATTATTTTCATTAGGCACACCACCAAGTAACTCTACCAAATCCAAAAGGCGTAATGCTTTATCTCTAGTGATTTGACCTTCAAACGCTACCGTATAGCGATTACCTTCACTGTCAAATAGCTCTACACGCATTTTCCTAGCAGGCATCTACGGTATACACCTAAAGGCTGTTCACAATTTTACACTTCACAACTTATAGCTGTTATGGTGAAACCATACAAAATTATTTTAATTAAAAAAGCCTTATTTCTAAAAATAACACTGAATTTCAAATAAATCAGTTTAACAGCCTTCACAATAAAACAGATTTAAAAATAGAAATAAATTTCACATTTTTCTTTTATTTCCAGTAGAAGTGTAGGGGTGTGTTTTTCACAGTAAAACGACAAGAAAAAAGTAATTTCAGCTAAATAGACAGATAATAAGAGACATTGATATTGTAATTTCACAAGATCTTCACAATTTTGTGAAGTGTTTTATCCATCAAAGAGAACAGTTGAACACACGGACGTGAAAATTAAAGTTACACAATAAAAAACTGTAATTTATTGATATTTTTTCTAAAGTTGAAAACCATTGGAAACACAGTTTTGATGGAAAAAAGTGACACCCCTCTATTTCCTCTCGAAAACTTAACGCGGACAAACAATCTTTATTGTCGTTTAAATTTTTATTTGAAACTTATCTAATTTCTTTTATAGTAATTATTATTATAGTTATTTTTACCTATTTTTCTCAGAGTAGTTTTCTCTACAACCAAACAACTATATCTACAACAGAGTTGTTTTCAAGTTCCAGTGGAAATTCCGGGGTGTGCGGTTAAATCAAAATTTTCTTATTACAGCAAGAACTCTGTTCATTTTAGGAATGTTATGTTGCTAAACTAGTTTTTTATACCTAACGCTTTATCTGCTCCACACGAAATAACGGTGTAACCTCTGAAAAATTGGTGATGATGCAATGGGGAATCCTAACATATTAGACGATGTATTCGAAAAGTTTGTTAAGCAAGCAAAACTTTTCAGAGACCGTGAAGTTCTGAGGCATGATTACTTACCTGAAAAACTTCCCCATAGAGAAGAACAAATCCGTATTCTTGGACAAGCTGTAGCTCCTGTTCTTAAAGATGCACGCTGTTCTAACATATTTATTTATGGCAAAACTGGAACAGGTAAAACAGCAGTAACAAAATTTGTTCTAAGTCACCTTGAAAGCAAAGCAAAAGAATATGGTGCACCTGTTAAATTCTGTTATGTGAATTGCCGCTTGGCTGGGTCTGAATATCGCGTATTTGCAAGCCTTAGTCAAAGCCTTGGTTTATCAATTCCTTTCACAGGGCTTTCGGTAGGTGAAGTTTTTGATCGCTTCCGAAATGGTTTGGACAATTCAAGAACTATCTTTATTGTAGCTTTAGACGAAATTGATGCTTTGATTAAAGATCGTGGTGACAGTATCCTTTATGAGTTAACTCGAATAAACGAAGCTTTACATAAAAGTAAAGTTGCAATAATAGGCATCTCTAACGATTTACGCCTCAAGGAGTTTCTTGACCCACGGGTTTTCAGTTCTCTTAGTGAAGAAGAAATGGTTTTCAGGCCCTACGATGCCAGCGAACTACGTAATATTCTTCTTGAACGCTCAAAACTTTCCTTTTTTGATGGTTGCCTTTCAGACTCAGCACTGAGTATTTGTGCCGCGTTAGCTGCAGCTGAACATGGCGATGCACGACGTGCTTTAGATTTGTTACGTGTTGCCGGTGAAGTCGCAGAGCGACAAGGGTGTAGTGTAATAACTGAGGAACATGTACGGGAAGCGGAGAAACATATTGAACACAACCGAGTTGTTGAGGCTCTTAAAAATTTAACCCTGCATTCTAAGCTAGTTCTTCTTAGCGTTTATCACATCAACAAAGGTAGTAGTGCAAGCGCCACTACTGGTGAAATTTATGACGTATATAACGAACTTTGCGGAGAGTTAGGTGCTAACCTTTTAACTCAAAGACGTTTAGGCACCCTGATTAACGAGTTAGATGTAATGGGTCTTTTAAATTCAAAAGTGGTAAGCATGGGACGCTACGGTCGTACTAAGAAAATTCGTTTAGAAATTTCACGTACCCTTATTCAGGATGTTTTTGGAAGTGATGAACGCCTTAATCGTATGATTAAGTATGAGCCTAAGACACTTTCAAAAAACACAAATCTCCACAGATAAAAAATATTACCATTATAATACTCTACTGCATATTTGCTGATGGAGCTATTAAATGAAAGATAATATTGTAGTTTCTAGAGTTTTTAGATTAACTACAGGTACTTTTCCTGGAGTTGGAACTAAACCGAGTTTTGCCATGTACTCTGTCTGATCTTGCCAGCCCCCTGAATTAACAACTAAAACTCCGCGATAATTACAGCAGCCTAAGACGTGTATGTGCCCAGCGTGGAAGATTTCTGGTGCTTTGTCTATGACTAGGTAGTCACGGTTTTCAGGTGAAAGTAGAGTTTTACCTCCATACATGGGGGCTAGATGACGCCCTTGCATTAGTAACTTCATGGCTTTTTCAGGGTGTTCATGATCGATATCGGGAACAGCTCCTATTATATCGTCTAAACTTCTACCATGATACATCAAAACTTCTACGCTATGTAAGCTGACTCTGCAGGGGTTTGATAGAGAATAAAGTTTTCTAGAACCTTGCGACGTTGGTAGAAACTCCTCTGATATTGATGGTTGAGGTAAGGCTTTTCTTGGTGCGTCATGATTGCCTGGAGAAATTATAATTTCTATGTGCTGTGGGATTTTTCCAAGGATTTTTGCTGCAAGCCTGTATTGTTTGTGTACATCTTTAATTACAAGTTCTTTTGCTTGACCTGGAAAAACGCCGACGCCGTCAACGAGATCCCCCGCGATGAGGACGTATTTTGTGTGGCTTGCAATTTGTTTCATCTGGGCGTCCCCGTATTTACCGTTCAGCCAAAGTAAGAAACGTTTGAAAGCTTCTTTGTTGAATTTTGCGCTACCTACATGAATATCTGAGGTGAGCACCGCGTAAACGGGTTCTGGAGATCTATGATTTGGTCTTTGTCCAACTTCTGGAAATATTATGTCTTCGGCTATGAACAGTTGACTCATAGTTTTTATTACTGCTACACAGATAACTTGGTCTGGGAGAAGCATTTGGGCCTTTTTATGAACTTCTTCTGGGGCCTTACTTGGTATAAGAATTGTTGCGCTTGCATTCAGGTCTTCAATTGTTATGAAAAGTTGCTGTTTTGATTCTCTTTTTTCTTGAACCATGCCAATTATTTTGAGTTTAGTTTTTGCTTGAGCTTTTAACGCCTCAGCAATTGGTGTAGCAGCTTTGACATCCATTCTTTGCCTTAACAACTTCTCCATGCGTTTGAATCTGTCTTGGAAGTACTGGAGGTAATCTTCCATCGTGCCGTTGGAGCTTAGTTTTCCTGTGGAGTCTTCTACTATCTCAATCTTTGAATCAACATCTTTTGCATAGGGATAAAATGATTCGTTGTTTTCTGAAGCTTCAAACATTACCGTTGGCGTTTCAAATGTTGACTTCTGAATGAATTGAGGTTGAGCTTGTTGCTGTACTTTTGTGGTTATTGACTGCGCGAAAGTTGCTTCAAGAAAACTTTTACAAATAAAAAGCGGCTTCTCTTCTAGAGCTTCAATTTTTTGCAACGCCCTGTGAATAATTATTGTGGGGTCATCAGTGGTAGCAACAGTTCTTAAGAAATCAAATGCCTCTTTATCCAATTGATAGCCTGCTGCTATTGTAGATTCTACGGCTCTTTGCAGTTTTTCTTTTTCACTCATACTTGAAGATTTCTCCAGTTTCCTTTCTTCGGGACAACTATGTAGCCTTCTTCTTCATCGCCAAAGATGTCTGTCCGATTGTCTATATGTAGCCTTGCGGTTAAAGCTGCCGTAGCGGCGTCTAGTTCATGTGTAATTAAACGTCTGGTTTGTAGTTCTCCTTGCAAACCTAGTGCTTTAAGTGTTTCTTGGATGCTTTTCCAGTCTTTGAGGGCAATCTGCAAGGCTTTTCTGGACGATGTAGGGTGCACTTCAATTGTTCTATAATGTTTCTCTTTTATACGCTTATTTAATTTCACTGCACGTGAAGTGAGGGTGTTCATGAAAGTTAACTTTGGAGGAAGAACACGGTAGCCGTTTTTAATCATGTCTCTGTCGGCTTTTCGTGAAAATCCTTGGAGTGGAGTGTTCAAGGGGGCATCTATGGCTATAAGCTCAGGCTTGTTTTTTTCAATAACTTCTAAAATTTCAGTATCTGTGTACACGAGTCTCGCTTTAAGGTTTCGCCCTTCAAGTATGGCGATACCGCTGGGGTTTTTGCTTTTTCCTGCTAAATCTAAACCAATTAAACGTGAAGTGTTAAGTTTTAACATAGTGTTTTATGTTTATATTTGTCTATACATATCTTTGCTTATTGGTTTGACTGTAAACTAGTGGTTAGCTATGAGTGACTTGCGTAAGGTGCAATGTACTCCCACAGGCACTTTTTTTGTTTGTTTACCTCGTGGTTGGGCTGAGCAATGTGGTTTAAGGAGAGGAACTGTAGTGGCTCTCAGTCAAACAAACGATGGACGACTTACTATTGACCCTTGGTATAACTCTGAACCTGAACCCAAGGTTGCCACCTTAGAGGTTGGTCCCTATTTGGGACGTGAAATTATTGGGCAATATCTTTTAGGATCAGATATAATCCGTATTGAGACTAAAGAACAAATTGGCGTTGAAGTTCGGAACGCAGTTAAAACTACAGTAGGTTCTTTGATTGGTCTTGAAATTGTTGAGGAAACATATTCTCAAATTGTTTTACAGTGTTTACTGGAACCGTCTGGTTTTCCACCTGACAAAATTTTGCGCCGTAATTATACCATAGTAGCAGGTATGCATCGGGACTCTGTGACTGCGTTCGTTACTGCTGACCATCAACTTGCTAAGAGTGTAATAGCAAGAGATGATGAGAACAACAGACTCTATTTTCTTTTGGTTCGTATTCTGCGTACGATTCTACAGAACTCTGAGTTAAGTGGGAAGCTTGGTTTAACTCCCATTGAATGCTTAGATTATCGATTAGCTGCCAATTTGGTGGAAAACATGGGTGATGCCTGCGTGCAGATTGCCCAGAAAACTTTAGAGTTGAATAATACGCGGCCTTCAGAGGAGTTAAGAAAGTTACTGTGTGATTTACAGCTACTCTGCTACGAAGCTCATGAACAAGCATTAAAAGCTTTTGTGAATAAAGATATCTCTTTAGCTGAGAACGTAAGGCAAATCCGCAAAAAAATTGAACTTCTTTCTGCAAGTATTGAAAAATCAGCTGATGAGAAATCTTTGGCAGTTATACCTCAGACGTTGGCAGTAACTGCTTTTTTGAAACAGGTTTATGCGTACAGTGTGGATTTAGCTGACTTAGTTGCCTAAAACTTATCTTTTGTTTTTAGTTAACTTTAAAGTGTAAGCAGAAATAAGTGATGCGCCTAAATTTTGACTTTAGCTTAAATGGTTGCTGTCCTTTTGTATACTTGCTTTTTATGATTAATTTAAAACGTTGCCTTTTAGTCAGTGTACCAGTCAACTATTTTCTTTGCGACTTTTTTTGAGTAGCCTTCTTTTTCCAATGTTTGCTGCAGTTCCTTCTTTTTCTCCTTTTCCATCTCTCCACCGGTTAATCTTTAGTTCAACTTTGGATTTCAACAGCATTATGTGAAAAACAAAAGATAAACGTTGTGGGATGAGCCTCTTCTAAAATCTTTTCAGTAAAGTTTTATTTCTAACATAAATTTCTATAGCATAAAGGATGAAACTTTGGCATGCTTATTCAGAAACAAATAGTGGATGCTCTCAAGAAACCAGATGCTTATGATGAGGCTCCCGGAGAGATTGAACTCGTTCAGACACACATATCTTTTGTTTTTTTAACCAATAAATATGCTTACAAAGTGAAGAAAGCAGTTGACCTTGGCTTTCTAGACTTCACTACGCTTGAAAACAGAAAACTCTATTGTGAAAAAGAGTTAGCCCTAAACAAGCGCCTTTGCGAAGACTTGTACCTTGAAGTGGTTCCAATCAACAAGGCTAATACCATTAAAATAAAAGGCGAAGGCAAAACGGTTGAGTATGCTGTTAAGATGAGAAGGGTACCTCAAGAGAAAATGTTGCAAACACTTCTGGAAAAAAACCAAGTTGACAGAGCTCTCATTGAAAAAATAGCTGAAATAATAGCGAATTTTCATTCAAAAGCCGAAACTAACAACCGAATAAGTGATTTTGGTTCGTTGGCGATACTGGAAACAAATTGGAAAGAGAACTTTGATCAAACTGAAGAGTTTGTGGGTAAAACCATATCTATGCCTCTTTTCAAGTCCATCCATGATAGAATCCGAAGTTTTACTCGGCGAAATGGTTCTCTTTTTGAGAAGAGGGTAGCAGAGGGCAAAATTCGAGACTGCCATGGCGACATACATTCAGGCAACATTTTTGTTACCGACAAAATCTACATTTTTGACGCTATTGAATTCAATGAACGATTCAGATACTCTGATGTAGCCTCAGACGTGGCCTTTTTGGCAATGGATCTAGACTTCAAAAACAGAGCAGATTTGGCAAATTTCCTTGTTGAGAAATATGTTGCTTCTTCAGGTGATTCTGAATTGGCGCTTCTTTTGCCCTTCTATAAGTGTTATAGGGCATATGTTCGCGGCAAGGTTCTAAGTTTTAAATTTAAAGATCCAAATGTACGTGCCCAAGAAAAGAGGGCGGCGGCAAAGGAGGCAAAGGCATACTTTAAACTAGCGGGCATGTACGCTAAAAGTCTATAACTGACCCTTGTTTAAGAAAAATTGTCCAGCAACAAACGGTGGGATGTTTACCGTTCCCATAACTATGGGTTTTTGGTGGCAGTCACTTCCTCCTGTCATTAACAAATGGTGTTTTTTGGCAAAGTTGGTGTAATGCTCTGTAGATAAAGCGTCGTGTCGTGTATGCCAACACTCTACACCATCAATGTAGTCTAGCATTGAGTTTTCAATAATTGCTGTTTGCTCGTCAAGGGATTTAGTTAAAGAAACTAGTGAAGTTCCATGGGGATCATTTGGGTGAGCAAGGATAAGTTTTCCTCCAGCGTCACGCACCAGTTTTGACGCTTCTGGAAGGTAGAGTGGAAACTTTTGGACGTCACATTTCACAAGGTATTTGTCAAATGCTTCTTGTCGAGTCTTTACGATTCCTTTCTTTACTAGGTAATCTGCTATGTGAGGGCGTGCAAGTACGCCGTCAATTGATTCTTGTATTGCCGCGAAATCTGCGGCAGTTAACTTCTCAATTCCCTCTTTTTGGAATTCGACATTGAGGTTGTTTAGAATTTTTTGTGCTCTTTGCTCTCGATATTCTGCAATTGTCTGTAGCTTCCGTGTTAACTCTTTATTTTCGACATCAAAATTGTAACCTAAAAAATCCAAATTTACCTCTTTTCCTTCGCGGTATTGTGGGTGCGAAAAAGTAACATTTAATTCAACGCCTGAAATACATCGGATGCCTTCAGCCGTGGCAAGTTGCAGGAACTCTTTTTGGCAGCTAATTGAATCGTGATCGGTAATCGACATAAACATGATGTTTCTTGATTTTGCTTCCTTCACAATTCCGTTTACCGCAAGTTTGCCGTCTGAATTTCTAGAGTGAATATGTAAATCAATAATCATTTGGAAAACTGTTGCTCTGTTAGTTTCTTTTTTCCACGCTGATTACATACCAGTCTTGAGGGGCGTCATGGGAGGTGTCTACAATTAAATGGGTGACCTTAAGCGTTGGATAATTCTTCTTCAAGTCTTCCAAATCTACAGGTTCAAATTTACTTTTGTTTGCGAGATATGCTTCAGGCGTTAGGGCGTTAGATTCGTATTTCTCCCTAGTTCTCTTTGCGATTCGTGCAAGGGAAACCTCCTGTGGGCAACTGGTTTGCAGTATAACAAACCTCATGTTGTGTCTTGCTGCGATTTCAGCGGCGCGCCGACGTAGTTCTTGAGTGACAAACGTTGCATCCAAAATTAACCCTGTTTCTTTTTTTGAGGCAAGGTCGTTTGCTCGGCGGAAAACTTCGTCGTAAACAGAGAGACGTTTACTCATGTTGCCTGCGACTTTTGAATCAAAAATGTCTTCGTTTTTAAGTACTTCCAATCTTATGAGGTCACTTCTAAGAATGGGGTATCCTTTGATTTTGGATATTTCTTCAGAGGTTTCAGTTTTCCAAGTTGCCGGCAGCCCACAGGTTATCAGCAGAACATTTGGCTCTAACTCTTTTTTTACAAATTCGACAAAAGGTTCTTTCAAACCTTATCCCTGCATCATAGGTTCAGCCAAGAAATAATTAAGTTTTTCCAGCAATGCTTACTCTGTCACCTTTTTTATACCGCTTATTTTGCAGAATAAAGCAAATTCTAAATAGTTAGTCTACCACTTCTCCTAAAAGAAGTGAGCAAAATGGAGCAGTTCCAAGTTAAAGATAAAGAATTAGCGCCTCAAGGTCGCTTACAAATTGAGTGGGCTACTGCGCATATGCCTGTTCTGAATCAAATTAAAGACAGATTTATGAAAACAAAGCCTTTTCAAGGACTCACGTTAGGTGCTTGTCTCCATGTGACTAAAGAAACCGCGGTGTTGGTTGAAACTTTGGTTGCAGGAGGCGCAAATGTTGCTCTTTGTGGGTCGAACCCTCTATCCACCCAAGATGATGTAGCTGCAGCTTTAGCTGAGGAAGGAGTTCATGTTTTTGCGTGGCGTGGTCAAAAAACTGAAGATTATTACAAATGTATCGATAGGGTGCTAGATTTTGCGCCTGCAATAACATTAGATGACGGCGCTGACCTTGTCGGTACTCTCCATAGCAAACGTACAGAGCTGTTAGCAAAGGTGAAAGGTGGAACTGAGGAGACGACGACAGGTGTGGTGCGACTTAGGGCAATGGAGCAGGATGGTAGCTTGAAGTACGCTATCATCGCTGTAAATGACGCGTATACCAAATATTTGTTTGATAACCGCTACGGTACAGGTCAAAGTACAATTGACGGTTTACTTCGTGCTACAAACACCCTGTTAGCAGGTAAAACTTTTGTGGTCTGTGGTTACGGGTGGTGTAGCAGGGGCATTGCTATGCGTGCCCAAGGGTTGGGGGCAAACGTCGTTGTTACTGAGGTGCAACCCACCCGTGCTTTAGAGGCGGCAATGAACGGTTTACGTGTGATGCCTATGGCTAAAGCTGCTCCAATAGGCGACGTTTTTGTAACAGCAACAGGTGACATCAACGTCATACGAAAAGAGCACATGGAGAAAATGAAAGACGGTGCAATACTGGCAAACAGTGGTCACTTTAATGTGGAAATCAGTCTGAAACACTTAGAGGAGCTGTCAAAATCAAAGCGAACAATAAGACCTAACTTAGAAGAGTATACGTTGAAAGACGGCAAAAAGCTGTTCCTTCTAGCAGAAGGTAGGCTAGTAAACTTGGCTGCCGCGGAAGGGCACCCCTCTGAAGTAATGGATATGTCTTTTGCTAACCAAGCTCTTTGTGCCGAGAGCATAGCTAAGGCAGGAAAGATGCAGCCGAAAGTCTACAGTGTTCCTAAAGAAATAGATGAAAAAGTTGCGGAGCTCAAACTTAAGGCCATGGATATAACAATTGATAAACTTACACCTGAACAGAAGAAATATTTGTCAACGTGGGAACTGGGGACAACTTGACACGTCAGCGTTAAACTTTATGGTAAACTTTAAAAGTACTGAGACTATAAACATGCTTCTATAAAGTGGTGAACATAATGAGTAAAGATCAAGCAATAGGTGGAGCTATACTTGTCGTTTGTGTCCTCGTCGCTGTACTTTACATTGTAGGCATGTTCTTTTATCCATACGTTAAACCTTATGTAAACATTGGCTCAGAAGAGGCTGTTAGATACTGGCTAGTTGCGGTGCCTGTGCTTGTTGCGTTCGTGGCCATACTGATGATTGGCGCATGGATCGGTTGGACCATGGCAACTACACCGCCGCCAAAACCAATCGAGGAGATCACAGCTGAGATCGAAGAAAAGAAAGAAGAAGCTAAACCTGCTGAACCGCCAGCTCAAGCAAGTGCTGCTCCCGAAAAGAAAAAGAAAGAAAAACAATAAGCAGCAGTCTTTTTTAGTTACTTTTCTTTTCCTAATTTTTCTTACGTGATCGTTTCTGTTTTTGTGTCTTTGTTTGCAAAGTAAAAAGGTTTGTTAGAGACCCATTAGTTTAAACGCGAAATATAATCCCACATTAACCACTGCGGCAACACCCATCATGAAAACCAAGTTTTTAGGAGAAAACGAGGCAGCGGTTTCCTCACTTTTTGGTTGGATGTCGTACTCTTTGATTTCTTGGTTGGATTTGTCCACTTTAACTGTTGCAGAAAATTTTTTCATCTCCACTTCAACCGTGTACACCTCGCCTTCTAAAGAGACGCGCTTAGGTTTCAAGCCCCCTTTATGTCCAATTCGTTTTAAGAAACCGGCAACCATGGATGTCACTGTTTCAGCGTTTAAGTCCTTAACTTGTATCTGTGGTTGCGGCGTTGCGTTGGTTATAGCTCCTGGGGGAGTTTCCTGTACTGTTTCAGTCAAATAGCCCTGTCTCCTAATTATGTGCTATAGAGCTAAAATAGTTCTTAAAAAGAAGTGTGCGTATCGTCACTGACAGACTATTTTTTTGTTTTACCCAGCATGCATTGAATCAGAACTCCGCAAAGCATGCATTCATCAGGAATATCTTCTTTAGCTGGTCTTTCACAGAGATATCCTATGTAGTGTTTGCAAGCGGAAGATTTGCAAAGAGTCTCTAGTATGTTTGATGCAGTTGGTTGTGAAGTTGGATCTTGTTTTTCGTCAAGCGTTATTTCGGTTAAGCAGTAAGGACAAGAGTAGTAGGGTATTCCTGTTTTTTGCTTCAGATTAAAGGTTTTAAGAGGCTTAGAGAAAGTTCTATGGCAGGCAATATTTTTGCATATGAAACCTCCGTTTGTTTGCTGTTGGGCTTTCTCAACGTGGGAGATTATAGTAGCCTCCTTTATTTTACATTAATAAAACAAGTTTATAGTATTGATGAATTCTGAATCGATACTCAAACTAGAGGTGGCATGTTTCTTCAGGGGAAGCAAGTTTTTTGAGGTCGTTTACTCCTTCTGCGTAACCTGATGCTATCAAAACGTCGCCTACCTCGATTTTTGAGTCTCCTCTAGGGCGCAAAGTTTTTTCGCCTCGCCGAATGGCTAACACCCACATGCCTGTTTCCTCGTTGAGGCGTGCTTCTCTCAAAGTTTTATTGATTAAAGGCGACTTTTGTGTGACGCAGGTTTGCGTAACTGTTTCTTCAGCCTCTTTTATTGTAAGTTTCAACACAGGGTGAGGTTCAATTCCTCTTAGGACAACTTCTGCCATTTCTGCTGCTGCGTCCGCGATTTTTTCTGTTGCAACCCCTAATCTGATTAAACCAAGGAACTCTGAGGCTTCTTCTTTTTTGAAGTTGCTACGCAAGGCAAGCAATTCAAAATCAGTATGCAGTTTATCCATGTATTCTTCGAGGCGCTGTACCTCTTCAGCTAATTCGCGGCTGTTAAGCAGAAGCGCTGAATATGCAAGATCCATCATCAACTCAGATGTGTCTTTAAGTTCCACAAAGAACGCAACGATTTTTTCAAATTGCTTTTGCGCCGTCACGCTTTTTCCTCCAGTTGCTTTTTTCCTTCGGCTATGTCTTTGAATTCTTTTGTTCCAAAAGGTGCTCCACGTGTGATAAGCGTGTCACCAACAAGAAGTTTTTCTATGTCTCGGGGGTCTATTATCCAGTCTCGATTTCGCCGTATGGCGATTACGTCCACTCCCATCCGTGAAGCTAGTTCTAATTCTCCGATTGCCTTATTTGCTATGGCTGAGCCTTCTTTAACCGTGGCTTTCATAAGCCTTTCTTCAACTTTCTCAAAGATTGATCCAACGATGGGGTGTACCCCAATGTTACGGGTTACTATTGCAGCTATATCTGCTGCAGCATCTGAAATTTTATCGGTTGCAGCTGCTACTGTGGAGACCCCTATTAGTGCGGCGGCGTCTTTTGGGTCGCCTCTAGCCGCAATCATGATTTCCATCTCTAAAAGATATGCTAAATAGTCAATACGTTCCTCAAGGGCGAGGACGTCTTCCGCGAGTTCTTTATCGTTGAATAATGCGGCGGAGTACGCTAAATCTATCATAAGTTCTGAGAGGTTTTTCATTTCTACTAGAAGATCTCGTACGGGTATGGGTTTGTAATCTATTCTTTCAAAGTGGGGCATTCTGTTGGAGGGCGCTCCTAACTAATTATCGGCTTTCTAAATATTTTAATGATGCTATGCCGTGCCAATCAGCACTACAGCTGCAAGAAGTGCTGTTGAAGTTATGCTTGCTGCAAATGAAGTTTCAATGGGAATCACAAAGTTGTCTGGGTCGAGTCCTCTTTGGAATGTTACAACTGAAATTGAATAGGATAGCAAAACAATCATAAACATAGCAATTACGTTGGCTGTTAACAATATTGAGCTGAGGTTGTAAAAGCCAGCTAATGACGATGTTCCATGTAAAAGAGACGTAATTATGGCGAGTAAAACAGATATGACAACTGAGGGCAACCACGCGCCAAAGATTATTGGGATGTGATTTTTTATTGCGGACAGTTTAGGTTTCAGTATTCCCAGTGCCAGCTTTGTTGTTGCAGTGGAACCAACGACGGATCCAACATTGCTTACTAACCCTATAATAGCGGGGTATATTGTGAGTATTTCTGTGTTGGTTCTCACATAGTTGCCGATGCCTTTCAGAAGTGTTCCTGTTACGTTAACTATGAAAGCTACAATAATTAAAGCTGCCAGCGCCTCTCGTATTGTTTTGGTGAATTCTTTTGTGTGTACATTTCTAGATATAATGAAAAGCACTGCGACTAAGTGAATTGCGCCGATGAGTATGGTTATAATCTTACCTGTGGTGGGATGCGAGAAAAACAGGTTCAAGGTAGCTAAATAGCAGAGGGTTATAAAAACTGTGGCTATAGCTGACATCACAGGGTAAATTACTATGTCTGGATCTGCTCCTTTTTTGAACGTAATGAATGCTACTTTCAAAGTGGCGAGTATGAGGGCTAAACCAAGCGTCATAGTGGCTACAGCGACTGATGGAACTGCTGCTAAATCAGCAAGGTTTACCTCCCACAGGAAGTGACTGAAAAGCAGTGAAATTATGCCCATTGTTAAACTTG
This sequence comes from Candidatus Bathyarchaeota archaeon, assembly GCA_026414485.1. GTDB lineage: Archaea > Thermoproteota > Bathyarchaeia > Bathyarchaeales > Bathycorpusculaceae > JADGNF01. The sequence goes on along the minus strand of JAOAIX010000008.1, from coordinate 55,267 downwards.
TTATAAACGTTAAAACAATTACTGCTTCTACCAGTTTGTAGAAGCTTTTAGTGTTTCCCAAGAACTGTGGGCGTGCAGTGCCTAAGTGGAGTGCCGTGCTCAACCGTCCGCTTAGTATGCCTTCGAGAACCCCTTTTGCGCCGATTACTGTTGGGTAAAGCGCTAAAATCCATGGCGCTTTCTGGAAAAGTCCTAACTGAGAGGCAACAAGGAAACCTGCAAGTAAGCCACCTATGTTGAAAAAATAGGAGATTAACGTCTCTTTTGAGGTTTTTAAGACGTTTAAGCCGCCTAGGTGTGCCACTTCGCGGTTTTCCTCCTAATTTTTACTTTTTTGTTAAATAATTTTTTCCTAAACCCCTTGAGTTGTTAAATGCTGCACAGAGTGTCCCAACTGCTTCAATTAACGGGCGAGGGTGTACCTGTGTAGGTGAGCGGCAACTTTGCAGTAACCATGCTTCTTTTTTTTACGCGAATAGGTTTCTCTTTTGTCCACTCATATAGCGCCCCTTTCGCTATTTTTAGTTTAGTAGCAGGCGCCACTACAACCTCTCCTCCAGATTTCTATTTGGTGAATTATCAGCGCTTAAATATGTTTCTCAAAGTGTTTTGCAGATATGCAGCAGGTATTTCTTGTTGTCGCTTTTGAAAATTACTTTCGGGTTGTATCTGCCTTTTTTGGCTGGTAAATACACCATGGATCTTCTTTGAGATAGTCGCCTCTTAATTCAGAAGGTTCGTGCAGGTCTCCACAATAGTCAATAAAGTCGCTTGAGAGACCATAGGCTCGGGCTCGGCAGCCTCCACATATGCTTTTATGTTCGCATTCGCCGCATCTTCCTTTGAGAGCGTTGAAGTCACGTATTTTTTTGAAGACTTCAGTGTTGAACCATATTTCTTTGAAAGGTTTTTCGCGTATGTTTCCCAGTTTAATTGGGAGGTAAGGGCAAGGTGTGACTTCGCCGTTTGAATAGATCCTGCAGTAGTAAAGTCCAGACATGCAGCCGCGTATCCACTGTCGCATATCTAAGTTCATGTCTTTTGCGATACGCATGAATTGTGGAGCACATGAAGGTTTAACGTTGAGTTTGTGTCGACCAGTTTTTGCAAATGTGTTGATAATCATTTTTTCGTACATGGAGGGGGATATATCTTCGAGTTTTTTACCTCGCCCTGTGGGTACAAGGAAGAATAGGTGAAAGTTTTCGACGCCTATTTTTTCTGCTAGCGTCATTATGTCGTCTATTTCGTTGTAGTTTTGTTGTGTTAACGTGGTGTTTACTTGCACTATTATGTCTGTTTCTTTTAATGCTTTAATAGCGTTGACGGCCTTTTCCCATGAACCTTTTACACCGCGGAATTCGTCATGTTTCTCTGGTACGTGTGAATCAATGCTTATGGATACTGTTTTTATGCCTGCTTCTTTGAGTTTTTTTGCTACCGTATTGTCTATGAGTGCACCGTTGCTACCTAAACCCATACGGAGACCTTTTTTAGTGCCGTACTGGATGAGTTCGTAAACGTCTTCTCTTAGGAGTGGTTCGCCTCCGCTGAGTATAAGTAGCGGTCGACTGACTTCGCAGATTTGGTCAATAAGACGTTTGCCTTCCTCGGTGGTCAGTTCGTCTTTATAGTTGGTTTCAACTGAGTTTATGTAGCAGTGGGCACATTTCAAGTTGCATTTTCGCGTAATGTTCCAAGAAATTACAAGTGGAACATATTTCTCTGTGTTTGTTGCGTTGGGGGAATGTCCCAGTTTAATGTAAAAGTCACATTTTCCCTCAGTAGCCATCTGCTGTGGGTGTGTTAACTTAAATGGAAACGGCAGAACTGTTTCTAGCATGGCTTTGGCGTGGGCAAAACAAAAATGGGTACAAAAAAGCGAAGTTACCTCATTATTTATGCCTATTTTTTCGCCTATGTACTTATGAGCGCCATGGATGGGGCAGTTTAGGAATTCCATGTGTCCATCTAACGTTTCCATGTTCATGTTGTAGTTTATGTAGTGGTCACTAAACATGATGGATTGGAGTTTTTCTCTTCTCAACCCCACCTTAAGTGTGACGTTGAGGGCGATGTTGACGGTTTCTTGACCAAATTTATCTTGGATTTTCGCCATAGCTGTCTTTAACTGTGGTGTGCCTACAGTTTTGGATAACGCCGCCAGCGTTAGTAATCCTTTTATTGTTTCGTATTCTTGCCGCAGACGGGTCTCCACAATTTGTTTTGCCCACTCTTGAAAGAGGGCCTCCACGTTAGCTGTAGCGTTCAAGTTTTGCTTCTCAAGTACGTTTGCGACTGAGCGGGTTTTTTCGTTCAAATATGTAAACAGGGTAATTTTTTCGTTTGTGGTTAAACTTGGTTTTTCAGCAATGACTTTAGAGTCTAAGGTGAGCGCCAGCGTCTTTGTGAGTTCTTTAGCGTCTGAGGTGAATTCATCAAAAAACCTCCACAAATTTTCCTCGACGTTAGGCGCAGACACTTTTAATTCTTCCAGAAGAATACGTGTTTCTGTTTCCATTTTGGTTACCATAGCCATGTGGTAAAGCAGTGAACCCATCATTCCTGGGTCAGCGTTTTTACCTGAAATTCCGTAAAAGACCTCTTTAAATAACTGTTTTGCAGTTGCATAGTCTTGTTTGTTTGTTGCCTCTAAGAGACTGTTGAGTTTTTCTTTTCTCTGGTTGAGAAGAAGAGCCCATTTGTGGCAGTGTCTTTCGTCAAATATTGTAACTGTAATCACCCGACTGTGTATGGTTATTACAGGAAAGTTGAGTAAAAAAGATAGTGGTTAAAAACAATCAAACCGTTTTGTTTGGTGCCCCTTTGGTTGCAAAAGGAAGATACAATAACCTATTAAATTGGCGTGGAGAAAGTATTATCAAATTCAACAGGGTGAGGCGGTATGTACGATTGGATTTACGCGTTAATTGGTTTCCTTGTAATGTTTGGTTTCCTCGTAGGAATTGGAATTAACCAGCCAAGAGGTGTAAGCGTCAAAACGTGGTGTTATGGTTACCTTGCTATCTCGGTGATTTTTGACATATTGGTGGTAATCACGTTGTTTAACTCTGCACAGTATGTTTGGCTTACAAATCTGCTTTTGGGGCTTTCAGCGGGGGCTGCAACAGGTTTAGGCATTCATGTGGCCCATCATATCTCTGAAGAAAGTGAGCATGAACATGGTGAAAACTCGGCAAAAAACAAGGGGTTATTTGGTTTTTAGTTAAACATCACGCGTCTAGAATTTAGCAAGAACCAACTTGCTGCTCCTCTTTTTAGTAAGTAACTGTGAACTTGACTTTTAGCTTTAGAGTGAACAACTTTTTATATATGCCAAAGGCAGAAAGGTTTTGCTAAAGACGTCGTCTTTGGGTAACGAGGATTTACCTGTCTTTCATATGAGTTGTCTGCTGTTGAGGTGTGTGGAATGGGAAAAATTAGGATGAAGAACAAAATCGTTGAGATAGACGGGGACGAAATGACCCGTGTAATGTGGAAAATGGTCAAAGACAAACTTCTTTTGCCTTACCTTGACCTAGAGGTTGAGTATTATGATCTTCAACTTAAAAAGAGAGATGAAACTGGTGACAAAATAACTTTGCAGGCGGCAGAAGCTATAAAGAAACATGGTGTCGGTGTGAAATGTGCCACGATAACTCCCAATAAGGATCGTGTAAAAGAGTATAATCTCAAGGAGGAGTGGCCAAGTCCAAACGGTACCATTAGGGCTGTGTTGGACGGCACTGTTTTTAGGGCGCCTATTATTGCTAAGAATATTCCGCCTGCGGTGCGTTCGTGGAAAAAGCCCATTCACATTGGGAGACATGCCTATGGTGACGTCTATAAAAACTGTGAATACCGAGTTTTAGAAGCGGGTAAAGCTGAGTTGGTTTTCACAAGCAGTACTGGCAGAGAGTTGTGGCGAGGGCTTGTCCAAGAATTTAGAGGGCCTGGTGTAATCCAAGGTATCCATAACACTGACAAATCAATAGCAAGTTTTGCTAAGGCTTGTTTTACATATGCTTACGACCAGAAGTTGCATGTATGGTTTGGTGCCAAAGATACGATCTCTAAAACTTACGATGCGCAGTTTCGCCGTATATTTGAAGAGGAGTACCTGAGTAATTGGAAAATAAAATTTGAGCAAGAAGGTCTCCACTATTTCTTTACGCTTATAGACGATGCGGTGGCGCGGGTAATGAAAACTGAAGGTGGGCTGCTTTGGGCATGTAAAAACTACGATGGTGATGTGATGAGCGACATGGTGGGCTCAGCTTATGGTAGTCTTGCGATGATGACTTCTGTTCTGGTTAGCCCAGAAGGGTACTATGAGTATGAAGCTTCTCATGGCACGGTTCAGAAACACTACTACAAATATTTGAAGGGTGAAAAAACCTCCACTAATCCCATGGCTTTGATTTTCGCGTGGACAGGTGCCCTCAAAAAGAGAGGAGCCCTAGACAAAACGCCAGAGGTTGTGGCTTTCGCCTCTAAACTAGAAGAGGCGGCGCTTGAAACTGTGGAAAGCGGCGTTTTGACTAGTGATTTGATGGCTGTTGCTACTCCAAGTCCTCAAAACAGGCAAGTTTACACTGAAGAGTTCATCGACCAAATAGCAAAAAAACTACGACAGAACATATAGGCAGACTAAAAGCGCCTCTGTTTTTGTTTCTCCTTTTTTGCGTCCTGAATAAAACCAGAGAATGTTTGGTAGCTTTTGAAAGTGTCAGGCCATAGAAGGTTACGTTGACATCACTACGCTCTTTTTTATTTTAAGTAGTGGTTTACCTTTAAGTGACTAGTTTTATACAAATATGAACATATAGTGAATTATTATATATCGCGTTCGGCTATCTTTATACAAAGTTCGCCGTTTAAATAATGGAGCGAAGAAGACTCAAATGTTTGGTGGTACTTCTGTTATTCGGGTTTTACACGTGGATGATGACGCCGCTTTTCTTGATGTTTCTAAGGATCTTTTGGAGTTGGATGGTGGCTTTAAGGTTGATACTGCTTTGTCCGTGGATGAGGCTTTCAGTAAGTTAGATTCACAGAAATACGATGTTGTTGTTTCAGATTATGAAATGTCTCCAAAGGACGGCTTACAGTTTCTTGTGGAATTTCGCCAACGCTTCTATGGCCTGCCTTTTGTAATTTTTACTGGGAAGGGCAGAGAAGAAATAGCTATTAAAGCGCTTAATTTGGGGGCTGACGGCTATGTTAACAAACATGGCAAGCCAAGTACGGTTTACGCTGAGCTTGTACATGTTATTCGTGGCGCTATTGAACGAGCTAAAATGAAGTCTGCTTTTGAGGAGAATGAACGGATTTGTCGTTTGATACTGGAGCATTGCCCAGTCGCCATTTTTATCCATGACTTAGAGGGACGAATTTTAGATGTTAACCCACAAGCCTGTACAAGCGTCGGTTACACGCGTGAAGAGTTGCTGGCGATGAACATAAAGGACCTTGAAGCTGGCACTTACAAAGTGGACAATGAACTTTTGCTCAAAACCCTTACAGGGCAGCAAGTCTTTTTTGAGGGAGTGCAAAGACGCAAAGATGGCACCACTTTTCCTGTTGAAGTCACCCTTGTGGCTACGAAACGAAGCGGGCAAAAAGCAATATTCAGGTTTGCGAAAGATATACCTGAAAAATAGCGTTCAAGTAAAAATAGGTGAACCTGCCGCTTTAAGTGGTAATTAAGGTTCAGCTTTACAACCTTTTGGAGAGGGGAGGGGAAGCAAATTGAGCTCTGGGGAAAAAGCAGTTGGGGAAGCAAAAAAGGACGTGACTGATGTTAATTTAGGTGATCGCGGCGTTGCAGTTGTGGCTGTTGGTGCTTCAGCGGGTGGTTTGAACGCTTTAAAAGAACTTGTAAAAAAGTTGGATGAAAAATTTTCTTTAGCGGTAATAATTATTCAGCATCTCTCTCCAAGCCAGAGAACTTTATTGCCTGACATATTATCCACAGTGACTGGCATACCTGTTCAGGTGGCTCAAAACGGTTTAAATATACAATCAAACTGTATCTACGTTAATCCTCCCGCTAAAGTGTTAACTATAAAAAATGGAGTTCTGCATCTTCAAGAAAAGCAGAGGCTCCAAAAAATAATAGACGCGTTTATGCAGTCTTTGGCGTCTGAACAGAACGTATTCCCCATAGGCATAGTCTTGTCAGGGACAGGCGATGACGGCACCGAAGGGTTACAATGCATAAAGGCTTCAGGCGGTTTAACAATTGTACAAGACCCCGCGACTTGTCAATTTCCTGACATGCCCAAAAACGCCATAGACGCCGGAGTCGTAGATTTAGTTCTTTCTCCAGAGAAAATTGCACACGAACTGAACCGAATTTCACAGCGACCAAATATGAACCGTCCCAATGCAGTGTCTCAAGATTTAGCTCTACCTGAACATGCATTGAGCGATGTTTTTGCTTTACTACAAACTTTTTTCAATGTAGATTTTGCTAATTATCGAAGGTCTACAATTGAACGGCGAATTAATCGACGAATGCTACTGAGTAACATCGGAAGCCTCGAAAAATATGTTGACACTTTAAGGAAAGATAAAGATGAACTGTACATGTTATATAGTGATTTGCTGATTTCTGTAACTAAGTTTTTCAGAGAGCCTCGCGCTTTCCAAGTTTTAAAAGCAACTGTCTTGCCGGCAATTATCAAAAGTAAAGTAAGTGGTCAACCTATTCGCATTTGGGTTCCTGCATGTTCTAGCGGCGAAGAAGTCTACTCATTAGCCATTGCCTTGATGGAGTTCTTAGAAGAAACAGGACATACTGACAAACAAGTCCAGATCTATGGAACTGACGTCAACGAGAAAAACGTGAATAAAGCCCGCAGAGGAATCTACCCAAAAAGCATAAACAGAGACATTTCTCAAGACAGACTAGAGAAATTTTTTACGACCACAAAAGATGGATACGAGATTTCCAAAAAAATAAGAGAAATGTGCCTGTTTGCCAAACATGACCTAACAAGGGACATACCCTTTTCAGGAATGGACATAATTTTCTGTCGTAACCTCCTCATCTATTTTGATAAACCCACCCAGGAAAAAGTAATTGCTACGTGCCACCGTGCACTAAACCCAAACGGCTTTCTCGTGTTAGGCGAATCCGAAACAGTGGGCAAACAAACAAATCTGTTTGAACAAGTAGCGTCAACAAGTATTTTCATAAAAAGAAGCGTAGCCGCCGCCCTCAAAACAGACACTTGGCAACCCTCCACATTTACAGTCGAGAAACCGACGCTGCCGACTCCTACGAACGTTGACGTAACGAAACTGTTATTGGAAGTTGACAATAACCTGATAGCTGACTATGCTCCCCCTACAATAGTTATTAATGAGAACATGGACATTCTCGCCCTCCGCGGAAACGTAAGTCCATACGTCTCTTTAGAAACAGGCGTAGCAAGCCTTAATGTCTCTAAAGTTATCCGAGAAGAACTCAGACCTGCGTTAACAACAGCTTTTCTTGAGGCAAAAACCCGCAACGTTACCGGTAAAGCATTAGCGTTCTTGGAAAAAGACAAACAAAAAAAGACATTAAACATTCAAGTAAAACCTTTCTTAACATCAATAAGCGACAAACATCTATTTCTCGTCACAATGTCCGTGCTCTCAAGTCCCTATACGAAAGAAATTACCGACTACAAAAGAGGCACCGACAAAGACCAATATCTCAAAGAGCTGGAGGACGAGTTAGCCTACACCAAAGAGATGCTACGTAGCACCCTTGAACAACAAAAAAGCATAGAAGAAGAATTACGTTCTACAAACGAAGAACTTCAGTCAACCAATGAAGAACTTTTAACCACCAATGAAGAGCTAGAAACTGCCAAAGAAGAGTTAAGCTCAGCCAACGAAGAGCTAAAGACACTAAATGATGAACTTAGGGCGCGAAATGAAACCCTTACTTTACTAAACAGCGATTTGAACAATTTGATGACTAATATTAACACAGCTGTCGTTATTGTGAATGACGATTACAGAGTAAGACGCTTTAACAACGCAGCTGAAGCTTTAATGAAACTTCTGCCCTCCGACGTCGGTCGACCTATAACAGATATACGCTTAGGAATCCCTCATGAAGAATTCGCCAATGCACTGGTCGCAGCAGCGAAAGGCAAAAAAGTTAGGCTTGAAGTCCAAATGGCCCACTGCACATATCAAATGCGGATTCAACAATATTTGACTCCTGAAAAAAAGCCTGAAGGCTTAATTCTTGCACTTGACGACATTACCGAACTAAAAACACTCGAAGAAAAACTACAAACAATCGAAGACTTCACCCGCCACGACGTAAAAAACAAGCTCACAACAATCAAAGGAAACTTGTACCTCATAAAAAACATAATAAAAGGCCAAGACGCCGAAAAATACCTAGACAAAATCGCCGCTGCCACCGGCACAATTGAACGAATATTGGAGATCGCCACAATCTATCAATCGCTAGGTAGCCAAAAATTCGAGATGATAGACGTCGGTAAAGCATTCGACGATGCTGCCGCGCTATTTCCTGACTTCAAAGGAATAAAACTGCAAAACGAAGTTAAAGGTCTTCAAGTGTTATCCGACCAAATGTTATCCGTGCTCTTCAGTAACTTAATTGAAAACACATTAAAATACGGAGAAAAAACCACAAAAATAAAAATTTACTTCAAAGAGCAACCTAACTTCGTCGACTTGATCTATGAAGATGACGGCGTAGGCATAACATTCGAAGAAAAAGAGAAACTTTTCCAAAAGGGCTTCGGAAAAGGCACAGGCTACGGACTCTACCTCATTAAAAAGGCATGCGAAATATACGGCTGGGCAATCAAAGAAACTGGCGAACCAGGCAAAGGCGTAAAATTCGTGATAACAATCCCCTCACAGAAAATATCAAAAACACCCTGCGCTACACCCAGCTCGTAGACTTCGGCGAACAAGACTACACAGTCAAAGTCGCCTGGACACTCGAAGAATCCGTCAAGCTGCTTGAGGCGGGATTCCAATACGTCTGCGACTACCAAAACGCCAAGCTATTCAGAAAGCCAAAGTAGCTGCTAGCCGGGGATTCGTCCATTTTCATGTTGATGGCGCCGGGGAAGGGACTCGAACCCCTGCGAGCCAAAGGCCCACTGGCTGGCTTGTCTGCGTTTAACACAGAGCCCCTTGTGCGTTCTTAGATCTCGAGGCCAGCGCGATAACCACTCCGCCACCCCGGCTTTGAATAGAATGGATTACTTTGCCATCATAAAGCTTTTTCAGTTCTGAAATGCTCCACAATTTGGAGTAATTTTTGACTCAGGAAAAGTAGCTGTAGAGAAAAGACAGAAACTTGTCCTTTGGGCAGATTTAACACCATGTAAGGGTCAAGCTCTATTCTTGATGTAGTTTAAGACGGCTTCTGCTTGTTCTTTTGAGATGTAGTTTTTGCTGTGGAGGTAACTGGTTATTTCTGATATTTTTGCCAGCGCGTGCACTTGGTAGCCTGCTTTTTCTAAAGTTTCTTTACCGCCTTGTTCTCGATTAACCACAACCATTAGATGTTTTACTTGGGCTCCTAGTTCCTGCAGCGGTTTAGTGCCTTCAAGCTTAGATAAGCCTTCGCTGATGACATCGTCGAAAAACAAAACACGGTCACCTTTGTTTATGTTTGCGCCTGCAATTCTGCCTGTGACGCCGTAGGCCTTCTCTTCTTTACGGACAACTACGCAGGGGAGATTGAGGCGGCAGCCTATACTGGGTAAAATCAGTGCGCCCTTGAGTTCTATGGATGCTAGTTTATCAATTTGCTCCGTCGCCATCAACGCTTGAATCTGCTGCGCCGCAGCGTCAGCGATGACGCATAGCTCCTTAGGGACAGCAAGTAAACCCGCAAGATCCACGTAGTAGGGGCTTGTTGCACCTGATTTGATTTTGAACGTGCCAAACTTTATACAGCCTGACCTGTAGAGAGCACCTGCAACTTTCTCCGTTGTAGTTGTCATATTCCAGATTCCCACATGTGATTATCTCTGCCTCCATTTAACCCTTTATTGCAGAGTTGAACCGTTACTCTCAAATGTCGCGGAGTCATCCTTGTAGTTGTGCTGTTATGTCATGCGTTGATGAGAACTTTTACTGTTTCGTTTGTGGAAAAAACTGGAAGCTTTCTTTAGCAGAGGTTACTTCTTTTCTTCAAACACACGACCATAAATTTGAGGTACACGAGATTTCACGTACCTTCTTTACCTTTAAAACGGACGTGCCCTTAAACCCTACAATTATTGATGCTTTGGGGGGCATTCTTAAGATCGCCAAAGTCGCCACGTTTGTTCCCACACAACAATTAGCAGACGCGTTTGTCAAAGAAGACAAACAAGCCAAACTTCAACTCAAAAACAGCTTGCCCCTTGACGTCTTGGCTTCCAAGATGCCGCAGGCTTCTTCAGGTAAAGCCGTTTTCGGCGTCAGCGTCTATTGGGCGGAAACGCCTTTCCCCTTCAACAAGTTAGCACACACAGTTCACCGCTTTTTAGGCAGCAGCCTTAAAGACGAATTAAAAGCACAGGACAAAAAAACGCGTTTTATGGGTTTTCCACGGCGCCGTGAGCACCCTCACTTGACAGCCGTTGAGGTCCTAAAGAAGGGTCTAGTCGAAGACAACGCTGAGATTTTGCTATGTATAGGCAAAAATAAAACTGCCATAGCCAACACGGTAGCGGTGCATAACCCTTTTGAATTCCAGAAACGAGATGTCGAAAAACCTGTACAACGCAAAATCTTCGCTATCCCCCCTCGAATAGCAAAAATCGTCGTGAACCTATCCCATTGTACAGCTGACAAAGTTTTTCTTGATCCCTTCTGCGGAGTAGGCACAATTCTGCAGGAGGCCCTCTTAGCCAGAGCCAAAGTTATTGGTGTAGATTTAAACCGCTGGTGCGTCGATGCCGCCCGGCGAAACTTAAGTTGGATAGAGCGTGAATACTCGTTAGAAGATGCCAATTTCGCTGTTCTGCAAGGCGACGCAAGGCACTTAACTAGCAAACTTCGGGAGCCCATTGACTGTATAGCAACGGAACCTGATTTAGGTCCTGCACTTCGGCAAGTCCCCACCGAAGCCTACGCAGTCAAACTTGTCAACAAACTCAAACCCCTCTTTGGAGACTTTCTCAGCGAAGCATACCATGTACTCAGAGAAAATGGCTACCTAGTTGTTGTTGCGCCCTTCGTAAAAACGCGCGCCGGCAAACCAGTAACAATGAACTTACAAGAGATGGCCCTCAAAGTAGGGTTTAAAATAGTCAAGCCTCTCCAAACAGTATTTTTCACTCAAGACAGTAGCGCTGCGCCATCGCTGAAAGAACTGTCTACGTTTGTTGACGTTGATGAACACCATAAGATCGGGCGCGAAATTCACATACTCCAAAAAATAAAAGTCTGAGGTTTCCTACTGTTTGTCATATTTCATGACTTCATCGCTTAACACGACTAGTTCAATGCATGCCTGCCTAAACATTTCTAACGTGTCTTTGTCAGCGTGGTAGTGTTTTTCGCAGACTACCCGCTTGATTCCCGCGTTGATTATCATCATGGCGCAGGTTCGGCAAGGCGTCATTTTACAGTACAATGTGGAACCCTCCAAAGGAATGCCAAATCTAGCTGCTTGGATGATAGCGTTTTGTTCAGCATGCAGTGTGCGTACGCAGTGTTGGGTAATGTTGCCGTTGAAATCCATAAGCTTACGCAAGTCATGCCCAGAATCGTCACAGTGTGGTAGCCCAGCAGGCGCTCCCACATAACCTGTGGTCATTAACCGCTTATCTTTCACTATAACACAACCGTTTCTTCCACGATCACATGTTGCACGTTTAGAAACTGCCTCACAGAGATCTAAAAAATACCTGTCCCAGTCAGGACGTGTCTTGTCGCTCACTTGGCTTCCTTTCCTTTGTGTTATTGGGATTATTCCACAAAACAAATTAATAAATCTAAAGAGGTGCAATCGCCGTTTTTGCACGCGCCTATTTTTGCTTACGCTTTTTACTCTTTCTGTGACTTGCGGAAATGAAACTTTTTTCTTTAACCGAAGTTACAAATCGTTTAAATACCGCCTGAAAGTATCCCTAAAAAGGGATTATGAAATGAAGGCACGTAATTACGGTCCTGTCAAGGGGCAAGCTTACACCCGCAAAGAATATGTTAAAGGTTTTCCTCCGCCTAAAATTGTAAAATTTACAATGGGCGACACAAAATCCACCTTTGACTATGAACTCAAACTTATTGCTCTGCAAAGAACTCAAATTCGTCATGTCGCCTTAGAAGCTAGCCGTGTAGCGGTAAACCGTGTCCTCATGGACAAACTGGTGAACGATTACTACATGCAGGTTCTTCCCTATCCACATGTTATTCTCCGAGAAAACAAGATGATTTTCGGTGCCCACGCTGACCGTCTTCAGCAAGGAATGCGCCGCTCCTTCGGAAGAACAATTGGCACAGCTGCCCGTGTAGAACCAGGTCAACCCCTCATGATTGTAAGGGTGAAGGCCGCAGCTCTAGAAACAGGCAAAGAAGCTTTGAAACGTGGAACCGCAAAACTCCCCATCCCCTGCAGAATTGTGGTCGAGAAACTCGAAACTAACGATGCAGCTGGTAAGGTGGAAGCGGTTTGAACGAAACAAAAAAAGAATTAGTTAGTTGGTTTGAAAATCTCCGAGTAGCAGATATCCCTCTGGTAGGCGGAAAAAACGCCAGTCTCGGAGAAATGATTAGTGCAGGATTACCTGTTCCCCCTGGTTTTGCTGTAACGGCTTATGCATATGAGCGTTTTCTTGAAGAAACAAAGTTGGCTGAAAAAATTTACAAAGTTATCGACGAAGTAATAACGGACAAAAACGACCCAAAGCAGTATGACGTAGCATCCAAAAAGATTCGTGCGCTTATCGAGAAATCTAAGATGCCAAAAGACATTGAAACCGCCATAACTTCTGCTTACAAAGAGCTTGACAAGCGACTGAACTTAAAAGACACATTTGTAGCTGTAAGATCAAGCGCCACCGCAGAGGATCTGCCTGACGCCTCCTTTGCTGGACAACAAGAAACATACCTCAACGTGAAAGGCGTCGCCGACCTCCTCGACAAAGTCATGAAATGCTGGTCTAGCCTTTTCACCCCACGCGCCATTTTCTACCGTAACGAAAAAGGCTTTGCTCACGAAAAAGTCTTCATCAGCGTAGGCGTTCAGAAAATGGTTAACTCCCGTGCAGCAGGCGTTATGTTCACAATCAACCCTGTAACGGGAAACCGTGGAGAAATAGTTATTGAAGGTAACTATGGATTAGGAGAAACAGTGGTTTCAGGCGCCGTAAACCCTGACGACTTCGTCGTCGACAAGGCAGCCCTCACCATTAAGGAGCGCCGCATGGCAAAGAAAACCATACAATACGTGCGTGACCCCAAAACAGGCAAAACTGTCCATCTAGACGTGCCAGAAGATAAACAGAAGGCACCATGCGTCAACGACGAGGAAGTTTTGAAACTCGCCGAAATCGCCAAACGTATTGAAGCACACTACGGCAAGCCCATGGATATTGAATGGGCAATAGATCAAGACTTACCTTTCCCAAATAACCTGTTTATTGTTCAAGCTCGCCCAGAAACCGTCTGGAGCTCAAAAACTGAAGAAGAAGTCACAACTGAAGAAAAAGTAACCAGCCAAGCCAAAGTTGTAGTTAAAGGCATTTCTGCAGGCAGACGAGGCTACGGCATAGGCGTAGCTAAAGTTGTTTTGTCGCCAGAAGAAGCTCACGCAGGCATGAAAAAAGGCGACATACTCGTCACAGATATGACTAACCCTGACTTTGTACCTTTCATGAAAATCGCCAGCGCCATAGTCACCGACAAAGGCGGCATCACTTCACACGCCGCCATCGTAAGCCGAGAACTCAACATTCCATGTGTTGTAGGCACAGAAACTGCAACGCAAATAATGAAAACTGGCAAAGAGTACACAGTTGACTCCAGAAACGGCGTCGTTTACGAAGGCATTTTAGCCCAAGCTACTCAACCAGCAACCAATGCACAAACTTCAACTGCCGGCACCATCATGCTTCAGGCTGAATCTGCACCCGTCACCGCAACAAAAATTTACATGAACTTGGCAATTCCTGATATGATAGAGCAGTATAAGCATTTGCCTTTCCAAGGCATCGGCTTAATGCGTACTGAATTCATTTTCGCAGATTACATAGGTGAGCACCCCCTCTACCTCTTAGAGACAGGTCAAAGTCAGAAACTCATTGACAAATTCGCTGAAGGCGTAGCCACGGTAGCCCGCGCCATACAACCTCGCCCAGTAGTCGTCAGATTCAGCGACTTCAAAACCAACGAGTACCGCAACCTGAAAGGCGGAGAAAAATACGAAATCCTCGAAGAAAACCCCATGTTGGGTTGGAGAGGGTGCAGCCGCTATATAAGCAAATGGTACATCGACGCCTTCAGACTGGAATGCCGCGCCATCAAGAAATGCCGTACAGAATGGGGTCTTAAAAACGTCTGGGTCATGTTGCCTATGATCCGCACACTTTGGGAAGCTAAGAAAGTGCTTGAAATCATGAAAGAAGAAGGCTTAGAGCGCAGCCGCGACTTCAAAATATGGTTCATGGCAGAAACTCCCAGCATCGCAATTATGGCAGATGAATTCAGCAAACTCGTCGACGGCTTCAGTATAGGTTCAAACGACATGACGCAGGGTATCCTGATGATTGACCGCGACTCTGAGCGCCTAGGCCAAATGGGATACTTCGACGAACGTGACCCCGCCGTCAAAAGAATTATAGCACACCTCATCAAGGTAGCTCATGAAAACGGTTGCACCGTTTCAATATGCGGAGAAGGCCCATCTAACCTGCCTGACTTTGCAGAATTTCTTGTCCGAGCTGGAATAGACAGTATCTCCGTAAACAACGACGCTGTCATCGCCACCAAACAAAATGTAGCTGCAGTTGAACAAAAAATTATTCTGGAGCGTCTTGCCGAGCAAGCCGCCATAGCAGCTGGAAAACCAATAAAGAAACCCACTCCTGACTGGGAATGGGAATAACCCTTTTAACTTACTTCAAAAGAAACTTTTTCCCTATTTTTTACCATCTATAGATTATTGGCCACATGCAGAAAAGGGCGAAATTCATGAAAGTTTTCGATTTTGAAGAAGAACGCATAAAACAAGAAATTGCTAAGGTCAAAGCTAAACGTGTCCTTCTCCAACTGCCTGAAGGCTTAAAACCCGAGGCGCCCCGACTAGCCAAGTTAGTGGAAAAAGCGGGGGCGTTACCGCTAGTTTCTGCAGATCCTTGCTACGGTGCATGTGACGTTGCAACTTCAGAAGCCGAAGCGTTAGATATTGACCTTATCCTACATTTTGGGCACGCTAAAATGTTAGCACACGAAAAAGTTCCCACAATCTATATCGAGTCAAGATCCACCGTTAACGTTGACGCTGCAGTTGCGCAGGCCCTTCCTTTATTGACTGAATACAACAAAATTGGGTTGGCAACAACAATCCAGCACGTCCAAACTATAGACACGGTCAGAGAAAGCTTGGTCCGCGCAGGTAAAGTGGTTGTTGTCGGCGACGCCGGCAGATTAAATTATCCAGCACAAGTGATTGGTTGCGACTTCAGCAACGTAAAATCCGTTGCCTCAGATGTCGACGCGTTTCTTTTTGTAGGCGGCGGCAAATTTCACGCCGTAGGCGTTGCCCTTGCCACCTCCAAACCTACTATAGTAGCAGACCCCTACGATGAGACGGCGTATTCGGTAGACAAAGAAGCCCAAAAAATCTTAAAACAGCGATGGTCAAGCATACAAGAAACTGCAAAAGCCAAAACAGTAGGAGTTTTAGTTAGCCTAAAGCAGGGACAACAACATTTAGATGAGGCTTTAAAAATCAAAGAGAGGCTCGAAAAAATGGGCAAGCACGTCCTTATTTTTGCCCTGCACGAAATCCAGCCTGAAATAACACTGGAATTTCCTACAGTGGACGCTTATATCAACACTGCATGCCCCAGAATATCCGTAGACGACGCCTCCAAATTCAGAAAACCCATTCTAACAACAAACGAGTTCAAGGTGATATCTGGGGAGTCAACATGGGAGAACATACTCAAAAAAGGCTTGTTCGAAAACTAGACCTAGAGCTGTTCCTCTCCAAAGTCAAACCGCACCCCTCACCCAAAGCAAGTCTTGAACAATACACAACTCCTGAACAAGTTGCTGCCGCCATGCTACACCTTGCAGCTTACACTTTTGGCGACATCACAGGTAAGACAGTGCTGGACTTAGGCTGCGGCACAGGAAGACTAAGCTTGGGTGCTGCCTTTTTAGGCGCAAAAACAGTTGTCGGCGTAGACATAGACAAAACAGCCATAGCGACAGCAATCCACAACACAAAGAACTCAAATTTAAACGCCGACATCAATTGGCTCATCGGTGACTTAGACGCTGTTACAGGAAAGTTCGATACAGTCGTGGAGAACCCCCCTTTCGGAGTCCAGAGACACGCTGCTGACCGAAGATTTTTGGCAAAAGCCTTAGAGACTGGCACAACAGTGTATTCTTTTCACAATCACCCCCACACAGATACACTCGCTGCCGACCATTTGAAACCAAACGACACAATTCGAGGTGGACCCTCCCCCTTTATTCAGAGGTGCGTCAAAGAACATGGAGGCAGCGTGGAAGCGGTATTCACGATGTCTTTCATCATTCCACGCATGTTCAACTTCCACACTAAGGCAAAACAAGAGATTTTTATTGACCTATATGTTATCCGAAGAATTTAAAATAGCACTTGATCAAACCCTAGTTACACAAACAACAAGTACCCCTCCAAAAATGCAAAACTCACAAAACCACCTAAAATCCAAAGCAACCCAAAAATATAGCCCGCCTAAATAACACAAAACAAACAACAAAACCGCACCACAAGCTATTTATGCCAAGATAAATTCACATAGTGAAGCCAAATAAAACCAGCAAACTAAGGAAGCGCAGCACTATGGCCGAAGCAAATACTGTTCTAATTGGGAGAAAACCTGCCATGAACTATGTACTTGCCTGCATCACGCTGTTTCACAGCGGCGCAAAAGAAGTCACAGTTAAAGCGCGCGGAAAAGCTATAAGCCACGCCATAGACGTCGTGGAAGTCGTCAGGCGTCGATTTCTACCAGACGTAAAAATAAAAACCATCAATATAGGAACAGATAAAGTAGTTCCCCAAGCTGAAACTGACGGTCAAACAAACGTCAGCACCATAGAAATCACAATTACACGTTAAACTACCCCTCATCACCGAGCGGTAAAACCGCTCTACCCTTCAAGTTTAAGGGAAGAACCTTCAAATGAAGACTGAACTCTGTAGTTTCTGTCTAAAAAGTGGCATGCTATGCCAAAAATGTGCAACAAAAGTTAAAACTGGCGAAATAAGCGACCTAGACCTGAAAATCGCTCGCCAACTCCTCCTTCTTGAAGAAAAATATCCTTCCCTTCAAAACGTCTGCTTCTACAAAGCTGTGGAAGCTAATAGAACTCTTGCACTCATAGTGGGCCACGGAGACGTTCCCAGATTGTTGGGCTACGGAGGCAAAATTATTAAAGCCCTTAGCGAGGAAACAGGCAAATCAGTTCGAATTTTAGAACACGGCGTCGACGACCGCAAATTCCTCGAAGATCTATTTATGCCCCTCAGTATTTTAACTATAAATACCATCTGGCTACCCGATGGTACCACAGAAACTCGAGTTATCTTGCGCAGGAAACGCGGTTCCCAGTTACCTTTTGACTTGAAAGCCTTAAAAGAAATTGCCCGCGCTGTAAGAAAAATGACGTTACGCGTCGAATTTGCCGACTAAAAAGGAGAACTTATTCATGCAGTTAGATTCTCTAGACAATTGGGTCAGAACCTGTTATTCTGCAAATATAACACCACTCAACGACGGCGAAGAAGTCACCCTGTTAGGCTGGGTTCAAGAAATCCGAGATTTAGGCGGCATTCGCTTTATAATCCTGCAAGACCGCGAAGGAACCATACAAATTACAATCCCCAAGAAAAAAGTTCCCGCTGAAGTTCTATCCAAGTCAGAGGCTCTACAAAAAAGGTTCAGTGTAGGCGTAAAAGGCACAGTTAAAAAGACCAACATGACTCCCAGAGGCGTCGAAGTTCTTCCAAAAGAAATTAAAATCCTCAGTACTGCCTCTGAACAGTTGCCCCTAGACATCACAGGTAAAACACCTGCCAACATCGAAGTCCGTTTAGACGCAAGGGCCTTAGATCTATGCCAAGAACAAAACGCTGCAGCCTTTAAAATTCAACACCACGCCCTGGCTGCCATACGCGACTTTCTTTTTGACAAAGGCTTCTTGGAAGTTCACACCCCAAGAATAATTGCCTCAGCCACAGAAGGCGGAGCAGAACTTTTTCCTGTTGAATATTTTGGGCAGAAGGCTTTCCTAGCACAGAGCCCCCAACTGTACAAGGAACAATTAACAATGAGTTTAGAGAAAGTTTTTGAAGTTGGGCCTTTTTTCCGAGCAGAATTATCTCGCACTCGCAGACACTTAAGCGAATTCGTAAGCGTGGATATAGAAGAAGCGTTTGCCAACGCAGAAGATGTCATGCAACTTCTCGAGCAAGTCATACAATACACCTGTAAAACAGTCAAAGAGAAATGCTCCAAGGAACTGGCTACCTTAAATTACAAAGTAACAGTTCCAGAATTACCCTTCAAAAGGGTTACCTATGACGAAGTTCTATCTGACTTGAAGAAACAAGGCATAAACATTCCCTGGGGGGAAGATGTACCGACACCTGCGTTCCGCGCCTTAGGAAAAGAACGCGGCTACTACTTCATAACTGACTGGCCAACTCATGCAAAAGCTTTCTACATTAAACCTCGCAGCGACAGACCTGAACTTTGTGAAGGCTTCGATCTCATGTGGCGTTGGATTGAACTTGTCTCTGGTGGAACCCGCATTGCCGACAAAGCCCTATTAATGGAAAGAATGAAGGAAAAAGGGCTAAACCCAGACTCATTTAAGTACCACCTGCAAGCATTCGACTACGGCATGCCACCTCACGCTGGCTGGGCAATTGGTCTGGAAAGACTCACCATGGTTTTAACCGGAAAAAAGACTATACGAGAAGTTTCACTTTACCCAAGAGACCGCGTCAGACTTACACCATAGCAAGAACGCAAAAGCTGGATCTTTACTTTTACGCTAAAAATGAAAAAATTTACCCTTTAAGGGCTACCTTCAAGGCTTTACTAAATTCCTCGTTCTCTTCACGTGCCTTCTCAGCGGCCTCAAGCAACGCTGACTCAGCTTTTGCTGAACCTTTCATGCGAAGATAAATCACAGGGTTGGAAGCCAACGGATGTGGTACATCGTAGCCTGCTTGATCAACATTTTTGTCCTCTAAAAGCTTCTTTTGCAGCAAGTTGCAGAGTCCATGCCCTGCACCCTCAATTTCTATTTTTAGTTCGCTTGGAGCCTTCTTTAGAACTTTCACTTTCATTTACAAAACCTCCTTTCCATAATCATATGCGGTTTTACGTTTTTCTATATTACCGCATTTTGAGCAGTACATTTCATGGCGTCTCTGCTCCAACAAATTACTGCACAGTGAACAGAAAGCATAAATTACACCCAAATTTTTATCGGCAGTTGAAAGATGATAAATCTGGTTTTTCCCACTTATAACTTTAGCTCGTATTATATCTCCAGGCTTACATGCATCACTTATAGAGTCAACGTACCTTTCTGAAACATCAGAAACATGCAGGATCCCCCCGAAAAAACCGGTCATCTTCTTTTTGGCGCCCACCTGGAAGATGCGAACTAACACGTTGTCCGACTGAGCATTGCCTACCTGACCTACCACAATTGAACCAATCCTAGGAACAACAGCGCCTTCGTTGAGAGGATACACTGAAACACGACGATTAAGCATGTCCATTAGTGCTCTACCTATGATTTTAGCGTAGATAACGCCGTCTTTAACGTAAGTGCCTGAGTCAGGAATAAACTCTTCAATAACGCCCAAGCGCTCACCCGGTAACACAAGGTTGCCGTTCCTTTGTTCAAATGATTTTAAAGTCATGCATTTCCCTTTGCCGTTAACATAAAGCCTACTTGGATGTCCGTTAAACGAGTACACTTCATAGATTTAACTGTTCGCAATAAACCTTTTGATTAACTGACTTGAAACATAACATTTACTCATCGTGCAAAATCAGACTCTTTTGCTCGTTCTAAAAAGTAGTTTTTATTATAAAAGTTCAGTTGAATCTGATTGCTAGAAATAGTGACGACTCGTCCTTAAATCTTAAATAGTGGTCAATTGTAAACCTTTTATTTAACATATTACGACCTGAAGATGGTAAATGTGGAACCCTTAACCAAACGTTCAGTTCAACTCCTCAGAATGCTCTACGACCGAGGAAAATCAACAAACACATACACTTTACGTGTAAAACAAGACGAACTTTCTAAACAATTAGGCATAAGCCGCCAAGCTCTCAACGTTCACCTCCGCAAATTAAAAGCCACAGGCTACATCCGAACTGGCCGGGGCTTCATAGACGTAACCGAGAAAGGGCTCAATGCACTTGGCGTATCCACAACCCCTGCATTCATACTCCTCAAAATTTCCCCTGTAAAACGCATCCAAGTTTACGAAAGAATCAAAGAAATTGCAGGAGCCCGCGCCTTCCGTATAGCCGGCGATATAGACGCCCTGCTCATGGTTGAACGCGAAAACATGGATGAAACTCTCAAAAAACTCTACACTGTAGATGGTATAGAAGACACCCGAAGCTACGTTACCATCGAAGTCATAAAGTAAGTACCACCTAACATCAAAACTAAACCGAATTCTACTTTGAAACTTAATATAAAAATAAGTTATTCTTTAAAAGTATGTAGTGCTTAACCTCAAAAAACCAAAGAGGAAAAATCACACAGTATATTATGAGTAAGCGGCAGGCATTAGTGTCCTCACCCCTAACAACTTAGTCTCAGTTTCCAAGAAATGGTACCTTTTAGTTCGATGTTTTTGGATTTTTAGTGGAACACGTGGGTCTGCAAGGTGTAATTAGTAGCGAGGTAAGTTAAACTGCAGCAAAATAAAGAGAGACGCTTTGAAACTGCTGCTTGTGTAATATGTACTACCTAGTTGAGTTGCAGGGTTGTTTACAAACGGTTTGAATAGTTAGCGATTATTTTGTGGTTGCGGGGCAAAAAGTATATTTGACAGGTCAGCATCTTGGTTTTAGCCTACAGTGGAAGGTTACCTATGCCTATATTAGATCCAGTTAAGAAAGCCATTGCTCAGAAAGCGCGGTTACATTTGAAGATTTGCAGGGACTGCGGAGCCAGAAATGCTTCAACTGCAACTAAATGCAGAAAATGCCGCGGCAAAAACCTGCGGTGGAAGAAGAGAGAACTCGTTAAGTAAAACTTCTCATCTTTTTATTCTGCGCGTTTTATTTCAACGTTAAAATCGTTTAGGGCTGCAATTCATAACCGCCACTTTTTCTTTCTTTGATCAAAGCGTTTTAATCAAGGTGTCCACGTTGAACACCGTGTTGGCACAGCCATTCTTTAATAACGGTACTGCTTGACCTGCAACACTCATGTTATTCAGAAGTTCCCCAGACAACTTTACTTCTTCGCCACAGGCAACACCCACTACGCCCTCATACTTTTTAGTGCTCAAAATTTTTGGGATGCATGAACCGCCAGGCAGAACATAAACATCATACCCCTTTTCACTAGCAGCTACCGCCGCCTTATTTATTACACAGTCAGGAGAACAATGGGCACAAATATACGAAGGTAAAGTTGGGTCAAATATGGCTTTGCATCTACTATCCATGTATTTTCTGGAGCAGTGCGGTAAAAACAGTGCGCGCTTTTTTGTTTTCAAAAATTTACCTCTCTGCATAAGATTTGCAGCTTGCATATCGATGAGGTCTTGGATAAGCATAACTGCATCCTGAAGATTTAGTCCTGTAGCTTCCTGAATCTTGAATTTCTTAATTATATCCTGCAAACTTTTCAGAAAAACCTTATGCATGCCCCGCTGGTAACTTGCCACAGCTATCTCAGCAAAAAAGTGATGCGGCGCCTTTGAGATATCAAACGTAAACTTATAGGGCATGACCAATTTCTACTGAGCAGCAGCTTAAAAGAATATCCCCAAAAAATACATGTTCCTACCCCTAGTTTAACTTGGCAGCCCAAGTTGTCTGAGCAGAAGCAGAATCTTTGAGTAGCTCCTTTAACGCTTTCCCTTCTTCACGCATCTGATTTACTTCGCCTTCAGGAGTGGTAACCCGCGCCTCTGCTGTTTTCCGCAAAGCCTCAAATCTACGATAGAAGATTTTTCTTTTCAGATTCCAGTATCTGGATTTTTTCTCTTAACGCCTTCAACGTCTGCATCAAATCCGCCCTTAAATCTCTAATTTTTTCAACGCTGTTTTTAACGTTTGCCATCCGTTGCACTTCCTTTTTTTGGTGTACTCTAGCACAGAACTTGGTTTTGCAGACAAAGGCTCAAAAACTTCTATCAACACCCTGCATCTTTTTTCATTGACTTTTGCATTTGTGTTGACAGAAGACCGTGAACCTGCAGCTTCGATGACATTGGCGCCACATTTTGGATGGGTCCTCAACATATATCCCTATTTCTGCTACAGGAGTAGAACGTGCTTCGGTTAATTTCAGTTATTAACGTTTTGTCCTGCCACAACCCCGAATGTTACAGTACAATAAGAACGTCAAACCATCTGGAAAACTAAAAAAGAAAAAGAGAGGTGCCTGATTTAGAGGCTGAGTTGGAACATTAACCGCTCAACCAGTTCCTTGTACCTGTTCCTGATAGTTACTTCAGTTACCTGTGCAATTTCAGCTATCTCCCGCTGAGTCTTCCGTTCACCCGTCAAAACTGACGCGATGTAGCTTGCCGCCGCCGCAATCCCTGTAGGGCCACGCCCGGACGTCAGTTTGAGATTTTTCGCTGAAGTCAAAATTTTATGAGCGATTTCCTCAACTTTACCTTGCATCGTTAATTGATTGGAAAACTTTGTGATGTATTGACTAGGTTTAAGCGGCGGAATAGAATAGTTAAGTTCTTTAATTAAGAAACGGTAACTCCGCCCCACTTCCTTCTTGTTAACTGTTGACGCCTGAGATATCTCGTCTAGAGTCCGAGGCAACCCACATTGTCTACATGCCAAATAAAGCGCCGCAGAAGTCACTCCCTGAATCGATCTACCTCTGATAAGTCTCTCTTTCACAGCTTTACGGTAGATAACAGATGCAGTTTCAAGAATGTTTTTTGGGAGATTCAAATTATTAGAAATCTTTGTAATTTCAGACAAAGCAAACGCTAAGTTACGTTCGGTAGCATCAGAAACCCTGATGCGACGCTGCCACTTCCTTAAACGATACACCTGTGCCTTCTGTCCAGGCGAGAGACTTTTACCATAAACATCTTTATCATGCCAGTCAATAGTGGTGGATAAGCCCTTGTCGTGAATGGTGTACGTTAAAGGCGCCCCAACCCTTGTCCTTTTGGATCTCTGGTCATCGTCAAAAGCACGCCACTCTGGACCTCTGTCAGCGATTTTTGCAGCTACAACCATGCCGCAATCCATACAAACAATCTCGGCGCATTCATAGTCGCGCATGAGTCTTGTGCTGCCACATTCAGGGCAAGCTTGAACCCTGCTTGGTTCAACTTTTTGCGCTATTGATGACTCTATGTTTTCATGCAGCTCGTTTTTTCCACTCATTCTTTTTAGCTCCGTTACCTTCTCAAGGGAGAGACATACAACTGCTTATTCACGAGTTTTTTAGGATCCTTAACTGAAGCTTTTACCACCGCGTATGGAGAAGAAACAGGACCAATTAGGTCAAAGATTCTGCCCACCGTATTCAGGTTTTCATCGATTACTGAAGCGCCAATTTTCGGAGCGTTGTTGAGCTTCACAATAAGATTCTGTGACGGCGTAACGCTGAGCACCCTGCCCAATTTTTGCAACAACGTCCCCCTCGAAAACATCAACGTCAACGTAATACGCCTTATAAAGTTTTCTGCAAAATCCGATACTTGACTTTTCATACACAGTTTTTCAGCAGAAACCTTCTTAAATAAGAAGTGAAGATAAGACTGTGCCTTAAAAGGGTGAGGCGAAGAAAATATGTCAAAACCATTCTATGTAAAATATGAAGCACCAAAAGAAGTTGTAGATGCAGCCTATGAAGCCCTCTCGATAGCTTCAAAGTCAGGCGTAGTTAAGAAAGGGACAAATGAAGCAACAAAAGCTGTTGAACGCGCTATAGCCAAACTTGTGGTTATAGCTGAAGACGTCGACCCTCCAGAAGTCATTGCACATTTGCCACTCCTTTGTGAAGAAAGAAAAATTCCCTACGTCTTTGTCCCCAGCAAAGCACAACTCGGCAAATCCATAGGTATTGAAGTTCCCTGCGCATCAGCCTGCATAATCAAAGAAGGAGAAGCCACAGGACTCATAAAAGAAATCATCACGCGACTTGAGCAGGTTAAAAGAGGCTCAGAGTAATGAGCAAAGAAGAAAAAACATCATCGTCTGAAGAGCTGACACCTGCAGAAGTTATCCAAATCATAGGCCGCACAGGCGTAACAGGCGAAATTACCCAAGCTAGAGTACGCATACTTGAAGGCAGAGACAAAGGTCGAATCATCACACGCAACGTCAAAGGACCAATACGAGTACAAGATATTCTCATGCTCAGGGAAACAGAAAGAGAAGCAAAGAAAATCAACCGATAAAAACACTTAAACAAGCGGAGGAATAACCAATGCCAAAAAATCGAAAATGCTCCTTCTGCGGTAACGAATTCCCAGCTGGCACTGGCATGATGTACGTAAAAAACGACGGCACAATCCTCTGGTTTTGCGCAAGTAAATGCAAAAAAAGCTCCCTACAATTTAGTCGCGACGCACGCAAACTTAAATGGACCAAATACTTCGGGAAAGAAGAAAAAGGTAAAGCCTAAACCGCAACAACTCCAAAAATACTAATCCAACATTTTTTTGATTTCAATCTAACACACGTAATGTTGTGAAAAACTAATTTCTCTGAACCACTAGGCTACAGCAACCTGTCTTCCACAAAAGAAACCATTAGCATTGTAAAAGATGGTAGCGGGGAGTAGATTTGAACTACTGATCTCTGGGTCTCTCATGACACAAAGTGTCATTATGAGCCCAGCGGGTTAATCCTGGCTACCCCACCCCGCTACGAGTTTCAAACTATTTTCTAGGTCTTTTAGTACTACCGCTCTGCCGATTATTAATAGTTTCTTTTTCGTAAGGCGCAAAAGCATTTTAGTATCACCCAATTCTCTTTGTACCTTTGGGGTTATACGTTTGGACAAGCCATATCTGCGCGAGATATCCAAGACTACTTTGGAGAACCCTGTTTTTGTTCAGGGCCTTCCAGGTTTTGGTAATGTTGGACAAATAGTAGCGCATTTACTCATAAAGCATTTGGGTGCCAAGCCTTTTGCAGAATTCTATTCTCCAAGTTTTCCTGACTACGTTACCGTCAGTTCAAAAGGTATTTGTCATCTACCACACTACGAATTTTATTCCGCTACCCTTGACGAAACAAACCTCGTTATAATGACAGGCGAAACTCAGCCTTCTTTTGACGATGTTTTGGCTCACTACAAAGTCTGCGGCGAAATCGTCGATTTTTTGGAAAAACTGGGTTGCCGTTTTCTCATAACAGTCGGCGGCGTACCAATCACCGAGGAAAAAGCACAAGTTTACGTTGCCGCCACCACACCTAGACTCGCAGCTGAATTTATGGAAAAAGGCGCAGTTATATACAGCCAAGGAAAAATAGTAGGCGGCACAGGCTTGACCTTAGCAATAGCAAAAGAACGCGGCATAGACGGCGTCTGCCTTTTGGGGGCAACCACAGGATTCACCGCTGACCATGAAGCTGCAGCTTTCACTTTTAAGTTTTTAATGAAAGCGTTAGGAAAAGAAATAAAAGAAGGATCGCAAGACAAACATTAACAGAAACTCCTGTTGGACGAATATTCATGACTGAAACCCAAACTTTGTTTAGCTCCAAATTCTGGAGAACTCTCCTCACGTTAGTCTCAGTTATACTTATTTTTGCAGGTCCCACCTACGGCATCTACGTGCTTGCCGTCATTCTCAAGGTAAAC
This sequence comes from Candidatus Bathyarchaeota archaeon, assembly GCA_026414485.1. Taxonomy (GTDB): domain Archaea; phylum Thermoproteota; class Bathyarchaeia; order Bathyarchaeales; family Bathycorpusculaceae; genus JADGNF01. The sequence continues at coordinate 28,987 of JAOAIX010000008.1, read as the reverse complement.
CTTGCTGTCTCATTTGCCACAGGCTTCATTTTATTCGCCGTGGGGATGATGCTATTGTGGTATCTACTGAAAAACAAAGTCATCGAATAAAAATGCCTCAGATACCCTAGGGTGCATCATCAACTCAGCTTTAAAGATACGTCATCGGCAATTTTCTAAAATGTTTACCTCTGCTATTAAGTCTTCTTTGTATTCTGGGAATTTTGGAAAGGCATATAAAATATTCACATAGATATACTTTATATGCAAAGTAATCGTAAACCTTCCCGGCACTCCACAGATTCTACAGAAAGTGCAACAAAAAGAACAACAATAATCCTAGAAAAAGACGAGCGACAATATGTTGATCAACTTATAAGTGAAGGCAAAGAACCTGGAATTAAACACCTCATCTCAAAAATGCTCACAATCTACAAGAACATGATGATTGAAGACTGGCGTTTTCCCGGAGAATACTACTTTGGCATAAGCCGTGTCGCCTTCGTTAATGTTGAATTAATAACTTTGCTGATTAAGCAGGTTCCAAAAGAAAAACGGCGTATATTGGGCAAAACAATGGGAGTTGCTATGAAAGTTTCCATGGAAACAACCCTGGACGTGTCGACAATTACCTCTGATAACTGGTCAAAGGTTTTCAAAAGGTTAAGTGTGCAAGGCTGGGGTGACTTCTCTTTAAAAGACAAGTACCTCATAGTAAAAACACCCTTCATTAGCGAACCAGAAGTTTTAGCAGGTCTAATGGAGACGCTTTTAGGCGTCACTTTGGAAGTGAAAACGGTAGTTCCCCCTCTTGTTTTCGAAGTCAAAAGAAGTGCGACGCCTGTGACTGCTGAGGTTTAAGTTTAAATGCCTTTGTCGCTGCTAAGATATGTTTATTAGCTAGGCTTGCTTATGGTTGCATTTCAGTGGCGAAAAATGAGGGATCGCGTTCACAAAAGGCGGTTGCCTTCATCTCCAATAAAGGCAATCAGTACAGTGCTTTCCTAAGCACAAAATTTCACTCTATAGTCCGCATCTCTCAGCAAGCCGCAATGAACTTTTCAAAGAGTTTTCTAACAAAAAAACTGAACTATAGTTTAATTAAAAATTTAGGTGACAAAAAATGGATAAAGTCAAATTAGCTCTACCTGCAGGCTCTCTAGCCAAAGCAACCTACGACTTCTTTGGGCGTTCAGGATACAAAATTTCAGGTCAAGAACGCACATATCGACCTACCATAAACGATCCAAATATAGAACTTAAAATCCTTCGACCCCAAGAAATTCCAGTCTTTGTTGGTGAAGGTCTTCAAGACTTGGGCATCACAGGACAAGACTGGATTAAGGAAACCCGCGCTGACGTGGAAATTCTGCAGAATCTGGAATATGGAAAAATAAGACTTGTTGTTGCCGTCCCAAAAAGTATAAGTGAAAAAATGAACTCCGTGAACAACTTTATGGAGGAAGTCTGGAGTAAAGGCAAGAACTTCCGTGTCTCCACTGAATATCTCAACATAGCTTCAGAATACATCAAAAATCAACCAGCATACAAGAACCGCTTTGGCGAAAGCAACCCCATGATTGTGACACCGTGGTGGCGAAAAGGCGACAACCCCAGAGTTAAAATTTTCCTCTCCTTTGGAGCAACCGAAGCCAAGCCGCCGGAGAACTCAGATTGCATAATTGATGTAACTGAAACAGGCTCCACAATAGAAGCCAACAACCTGAAAATTATAGATACCGTGATGACTTCTTCGGCAGTGCTCATAGCAAACAAGAAAACCATGGAGGATCCGCAGAAAAGCGAGAAAATCTATGACATACTCAGCTTGCTCAAAGGCGTGGTTGATGGCTCCAAGAGAATCCACATTTTTGTGAACGTCAAAAAGTCAAATCTGCAGAAGCTACTCAGCGAGCTGCCAGCATTAAAAAATCCCACAATTTCGCCGTTGGCAGATGAAAACTGGTGCGGTGTAAACACAATTATTGAAAAAGACTGCTTCATAGAGTTGTTGCCTAAAATCCGAAAACTCGCGCAAGGTATAGTAGTTTATGAACCACGGCAAGTGCTGGCGTTGGATGAGATAGTCAGGAGAAAAGAAGGTAAATGCCAAACAAACCCTGCATAAATGTCTGGAAAACCCCAAATTTGCCAGCGGACTGGTTCAAAAGAAAAAACCCTGTTGAAAAAGACAACGCTTCACTGGAAGCAAAAATCAGACACATAATATCGCAGGTGCGACTTAACGGTGACGCGGCTCTCTTTGAATTCACAGAGAAATTTGACAAAGTGCAATTGACCGAACAAACATTACAGGTGACCCAAAAAGAAATTGAAAACGCCTACAGAAAAGTCAAACAAGAACAAATAGCAGCTCTAAAACTCATGAAGGACAGACTTGCCTCAAGAGAAAAACACGCCTTAAGGCAAATACCCATACAAACCTCTTGTGAAGGCATCACCGTTCAAACGGTGCTACGTCCCCTTGAAAGCGTAGGTTGCTATGTTCCCGGCGGGCGCGCCGTTTACCCCAGCACCGTGGTTATGACTGCACTTCCAGCGAAAATCGCAGGCGTCAAAAGAGTAGTAGTCTGTTCGCCTCCGACGGAGCAAGGAACAATCAACCCTCTGATTTTAGTAGCTTCCGACATATGCGGTGTAGAAGAAATCTACAAAGTAGGCGGCGCTCAAGCCATAGCCGCTATGGCTTACGGAACAAAAACCATAAAAGCAGTTAAAAAAATTGTGGGGCCAGGCAGCACATACGTCACAATAGCAAAAATTTTGGTTTCCCAAGATGTAGCCATAGATGTGCCTGCTGGACCCAGCGAAGTTCTCGTCTTGGCAGATGAAACAGCAAACCCACAAATAGTTGCGGCAGACATGATCTCACAGGCAGAGCATGGTGCAGACAGCATTGCAGGGCTGATAACAACATCCAAAAGGTTTGCCCAAGCTGTAGCAGCGGCGTTAGAAGAACTGTCCGTTTCAACCGCGCGTGCTGACATAGTTAAAGCAGCTCTTTCAACCTATAGTTTCATAATTGTTTGCCAAACCGTAGAGGAGATGGTTGAGCTAGCAAATGTTTTCGCTCCTGAACACTTGGAAATAATAACACGGGACGCACAGAAAATTGCTGAAAAAATAACTTCTGCCGGCGTCATCCTTGTTGGACCATACAGTCCTGTTGCATTAAGTGACTATGCCAGTGGAACTAATCACGTGTTACCCACTGCAGGTTTTGGGCACTCCTTCTCAGGCTTGAGTGTTCTTGATTTCTTGCGTCGCGTTAATATCGTGGAAAGCACCAAAGACGGTTTGCAAAAAGTCAAAGAAAGCATCAAGGTGCTCACGGATACAGAGAATCTTCCAAATCACTATCGCGCAGTGGAGGCAAGATTCAAAGAATGAACAAAGACTGTAAACAGTGGCTGGAAACGAAAATTGCAAAATTGCAAGACTCTGAGAATTACACGCCAGAAAAAACCAACGAAGCCATAGCAAAGCAATACGGCCTCAAATTGAATGATATCGTGAAGTTAAACTACAATGAGAACCTCTATATTCCACGAGAAAAAGTCATCCCTCTTCTCAAACAAGTGGCTGAAGAATGTGACTTTCGAATTTATCCACAAGAAGAAGAAACTCTTCTCAAAGAAAAAATCAGCGACTACCTCAAAATCCCAGTTGACAGCATAACCATAGGAAACAGTAGCGACGAAGTCATGGAACGTGTAATTCGTATATTCCTAGACGCTGGAAACAACGCAGTAACATTCACCCCTACATTCACAGTTTTCAAGTACTGCGTACAGTATCAAAACGCCAACTTCGTAGCTGTGCCCCTGAAAAACGACTTCTCGATAGACATTAACGGCATGCGCACGGCCTTCAACAAAAAAAGCAAACTTCTATACCTGTGTTCCCCAAATAACCCCACCGCCAACCAACTTAAACTAGAAGAAATTCAAGCTCTAACCGAAGAGTTCCCAGGCATAGTGCTGGTTGATGAAGCTTACGCCGAGTACGCTGATTTCTCAGTGGTTCCACTTATAAGCAGATACGAAAACCTAATTGTGCTACGTACGTTTTCTAAAGCTTTCAGTTTAGCCGGGCTTCGGTTGGGTTACGCGGTAGCCAACCCAAACCTTGCCAAGGCGCTTGATAAAACGCCTGCGCCCTACCCCGTTAACGTCGTTTCTTTAAGTATGGGTAGAAAGATGCTGGAAAACATCAATCTTGTGCAAGAGAGTGTCAAAGCACTGAAAGCAGAACGCAGAAACCTCATAAACCAACTCAACCAGATAAAAGGTGTTCAAGCGTTCGATTCCAAGGCAAACTTTGTGCTCTTCAACACCCTCAAATCCTATGAAGAGGTCTACGAGCGCGCCCTACAGAAGGGTTTAGTCATCAAGAAACTTGGCAAGATACTCGTGTATGAAAACTGCTTGCGGAGCACAGTGGGTTTACCTGAAATGAACCTTAAACTAATTACAGCTCTAAAAGCGTACATGGAGGAAGAAGCATGAGAACCGCCGAAGTCTATAGAAAAACCCGGGAAACTGAAGTTACCGTTAAAGTGAACCTTGACGGTGAAGGCAAAATTGAAGTTGACACAGGCATAGGCTTTTTTGACCACCTCTTGACCTCCTTTTCAACGCACAGCCTTATCGACGTTACAGCCAAGGTTAAAGGGGATCTCAAACACCACGCCATAGAAGACTTAGCCATCGGCCTAGGAGACGCCCTAAGCAAAGCCCTAAACAGCCGCGAAGGCATAAACCGCTTTGGATACGCAACTGTGCCAATGGATGATTCGTTAGCTTCTGCAGCCGTAGATCTTGTTAAACGCCCCTACGCTGTTATTAACTTGAAGTTACGCGGCAAAAAAATTGAAGATATGCAAACCGAAGATGTCGCCCACTTCTTTGAAACCTTATCCACATCGCTTACCGCAAACATTCACATCTGGACCGAATACGGTGGCAACGACCACCACAAAGCAGAAGCCGCCATCAAAGCCTTGGCGCTCAGCCTAAAACAAGCGATAACAATGGATCCACGCAGAAAAGGAGTTCCCAGCTCAAAAGGAGCCATCTGATGACACAGGTATTCATCTTAGACTACGGGGTGGGCAACCTGCTCAGCCTCAAAGTCGCCTTGGAAAAAGTAGGTCTAAACGCGAAAATTACTCCGCCAGATACACAACTGAAAAAAGCCGATGCAATAACCTTACCGGGGGTGGGAAACTTTACGGCCGCCTCCAAATCGCTAGCGCCAGTAAAATCTGACTTAGTGAACGTCGTACAGGATGGAGTACCCATCCTTGGAATTTGTCTTGGGCTACAACTTTTCTTTCAGACAAGCGAAGAAGGTCCAGGCGAAGGCTTAGCCTTATTTAAAGGGAAAAATATCCGTTTAAAAGGAAACTTGAAAATTCCCCACATGGGCTGGAACTCGCTGAGAATAGTGAAGCAAAACGAGCTATTCGACGGCGTCTCTGACGGTGCTTACGTGTATTTTGTGCATTCACTATATCCAGAACCTGAAGATAAAACGATAATTTGCGCTCAAACGGAGTACAGTAACTTATTCACTTCTGCAGTAGCAGACAAAAACATTTTTGGTACCCAGTTTCACCCTGAAAAAAGCGGCGACGTGGGGTTGCAGATTCTGCAAAACTTCGCCCGAATCGTATCTAGGTGACTGTCAATGAAAGTTATCCCCGCCATTGACTTGATAAACGGCCAAGTGGTCCGCTTAAGCCGTGGTGACCCAAATACAGCCAAAGTCTATGATTATCTAGGTACACCCGTAGAGGTTGCTTTGAAGTGGAAAAGTCAAGGCGCAGAGCGACTACATCTCATTGATTTAGATGCTACGTTTAAACGCGGAAATAATCTTGACGTAGTGGAGGAAATCGCAAAAGCCACAGCTTTACCAATTCAGGTAGGCGGCGGTATTCACTCATTTGAAACAATAGAGCGTCTCCTCAAGTCAGGCATAAACTACGTTATATTAGGTGTGTTGGCGTTCAGCGAACCCAGCGTGGTAACACGGGTTCAGAAAAAGTTTGGCAGCGAGCCCTTAATTGTGGCGTTGGACAATAAAGACGGCAAGGTAATGGTTTCAGGCTGGCAGACTCCCACGTCATTTACAGTAAACCAGGCCTTGGAAAAATTTTCCAAAATGGGCGTCAAAACCTTTCTCATAACATCCATAGCCAAAGACGGAATGCTGGAGGGACCAGACCTTGAGACGCTACATCAAGCCTGCCAAAATCAAGATTTGAACATCATAGCTGCAGGCGGTATAAGCAACCTGAAAGATTTGGTTGCGCTCAAAAATGTAGGCGTGGCAGGTGCTGTAGTTGGAAAAGCCATCTACGAAGGTAGATTTACGTTAACAGAGGCTATAAAAACAGTCAAGGAGGCATAGCAATGCCCCTAGCTAAACGTATAATTCCATGTTTGGACGTGACGGGCGGTTGCGTCGTCAAAGGCATAAACTTCCTTAATCTGAAAAATGCAGGCGACCCTGTTGAGTTGGCAAAACGTTACTCTGACGCAGGAGCAGATGAATTGGTTTTCTTAGATATAACTGCCTCTTCAGATAACCGTGAAACCTTACGCGACATAGTGGAAGGCGTAGCAAAAGCCATAAACATACCATTCACAGTGGGCGGCGGTATCCGCACCACAGCAGACGCCCGGTTAATTCTGTGTAGTGGAGCTGACAAAGTTTCCGTGAACACCGCTGCAGTTCAAAACCCTGACTTGATAACTAAACTTGCCGACCTTTTCGGACAGCAATGCGTCGTGGTAGCTATAGACGCCAAACGAAACCGCAAAATCGAACAGGGCAAAGTTACCATTCAAACCTCCACTGGTCCAGTGTGGTTTGAAGTTTACACTTATGGCGGCCGTAAACCCACAGGTATTGATGCCCTTCAGTGGGCAACAAGAGCTATGAAGCTAGGCGCAGGAGAATTCTTGGTAACTTCGATGGACCGCGATGGAACAGAAGACGGCTACGACCTCGAGTTGACGCGTGCACTTTCTGAAAGAGTGACCGTGCCCGTTATAGCCAGTGGTGGTGCAGGCAGACCTGAGCACTTCTTAGAGGCGTTTACGAAGGGCAAGGCAGATGCAGCCTTAGCAGCCTCAGTTTTTCACTACAACAAATACCCAGTGCCTGTTATCAAGGAATACTTACGTAAGCAGGGGGTGATAATTCGGTCATGACTGACGAAGCATTGTTACAGAAACTTGATTGGAAAAAGATGGGTGGGCTCATACCTGTTGTGGTGCAAGATGCTAATAGCAAAGAACTGCTCATGCTGGCATACGTCAATAAGGAAGCTTTAGAGAAAACGTTGCAAACTGGATTTGCACACTACTGGAGCAGGTCACGCCAGCAACTTTGGATGAAAGGTGAAACCTCTGGACACACACAGAAAATAAAATCTGTTGTTGTCGACTGCGACTACGATGCGCTGCTTTACCTTGTAGAGCAGAAAGGGCCTGTTTGTCACACAGGAAAAACTACTTGTTTTCATAACATTCTTAAAGATGATCTGAATAGTTTTTAAACCCAAAACCCCATATTTTTAAGCTGCTCACGAACTACCTATTTTATCGAAGCATGAGGCGACCTTTATGTCGGCGCTACATGAAGCCTTACTTTACGAAAAACAAAAAGACAACAAAGTCCAATGTTTTCTTTGTGCTCGCCGCTGCGTCATTAGTGACGGCGCAAAAGGCTTCTGTTTAGTGCGTAAAAACGAAGGCGGAACCCTCTTTTCTTTGAATTACGGCAAAGCAGTTTCCGCATGTGTTGATCCAATAAGCAAAAAGCCTCTCTCTCACTTTCACCCAGGCGCTTTAGTGATGTCCATAGCGGCGGTAGGCTGCAATTTTTGCTGTCAGTTCTGCGATAACTGGATGATCAGTCAAGAAAAAGAAGTTTTGGGAAAAAATTTTCCACCTGAAGCTGTAGTTAAGTTGGCGCAGGAAAAAAGCTGTCAGGGTATAAGTTACACATACACGGAACCTACCATCTACATGGAATACGCTTTAGACACTGCGAAAATTGCGCAACAAGTGGGGCTCTTTAACACTTTTGTAACCAACGGCTACATGACACCTGAAGCCGTCAGGTTAATCGCGCCTTTTTTGGATGCAGTCACTGTCGATTTTAAAGCGGCTGGAGACCCTAACTTTTACAAGAATTTTTCGGCAGTGCCCAAGGTTTCTCCGATCTTCGATGCATTAAAGGAGTTCAAACTGAACGGCACCCACATAGAAATAACAAACTTGGTTATCCCAAAAATCGGCGATGACGTGGACAAAATAAAAGATATGGCTATCTGGATTAAAGATTACTTAGGAAGAGATACACCCTTTCATTTGTTGCGTTTTCACCCTGACTACAAAATGACCACGACGCCTGCGACGCCTGTGGAGACGCTTGAGCATGCTTACATGGTCTGCAAGGACGTTGGTTTAAACTATGTCTATTTAGGAAATGTGCCAGGGCACCCGGCCGAAAACACATATTGTCCCAATTGCAATGAAACAGTAATTAAACGTTACAGCTTCGAAATTACCTGCTGGAACCTTACAAAAGATACGCGTTGTCCTGTCTGCGGACAATACATACCAATCAAAGGTAAGCTACATCCTAAAGGTTCAGCTTTTCCATATGCCTTATTTTAATAAGGCCTCAACCTCTACTTAATTATGGAAAGACAATGTGGAAGCTCCTAAGGCCTGACGCTGCAACCGTTCTTGAAGATCCTCTGGCAAAGAAAAGTTTAAGTCGGTATTTCGATGTTATGCAGAACAATAAAATCGCCAAATTCAAAATATCTAAAAGTCTGCCGGCAAAATTTGCCAATTCTTCTTCTACAGAAGAGTTGTGGCAGGAACACGCCAAACTTACCGAGCAATTCTCCAGAATCGAACGCCAGACGGATCATTCAAAAAAAGTTGAAGCAACCGACATTCCTGAGAAATCCTATTTTGACTTAAAACTTGAACTTTCGCGTAGAATCATCCGGGACTGCAATTTCTGTAATCGAAAGTGCCGCGTGGATCGTGCAGCGGGCAAATTAGGTTACTGCAGATGCGGTAACACACTCATGGTTTCCAGCATGTTCATGCATGTGGGCGAAGAACCTGAACTGGTGCCATCGGGAACGATCTTCACTATGGGTTGCACTATACGGTGTTTCCATTGCCAAAACTGGGTCATAAGCCAGTGGGTTGAAAAAGGCTCTAACTACACTCCAGAAGCCATGGCAGTTGAAGTGGAGCATCTCCGCGTTGAAGGTTGCAGAAATGTGAACCTTGTGGGAGGTGAACCCACGCCATGGCTGAACCATTGGTTACAAACATTCAAGTATGTGGAGACAAATGTGCCTGTAGTTTGGAACTCAAACAGTTACTACAGCACCCACACAGCTCAACTGCTGGTAGGCTTCGCTGACGTTTATCTTTTAGACTTCAAATATGGTTCAGATGTCTGTGCTAGAAGAATTTCGGATGCGCCCAACTATTGGGAAGTTTGCACTGCGAATCACCTAAAAGCAAAAGCGTACGGCGAGTTGATTATACGCGTACTGGTCTTGCCTAATCATCTGGACTGCTGTACTGAACCAATTTTGAACTGGATAGCCAAACACTTGGGAGTAGAAACACGAGTAAACCTTATGTTCCAGTATCGCCCTGAATGGCAAGCGCACAGGTTGCCTGACCTCCGCAGAACCCTTACCACCAAAGAGAGGAATAGAGCACTTGAACTTGCTAAAAACGCAGGGTTATGCAACATTATCACTTAACCTTTTTAGTACCGTTCAACTTTTAGAACAAGAGTGTCCAAGTTTTGTGTTTTTTGTTCCAAAGAATAGCGCTATAAGATAACTCTGGCATAGCCAGTAAGGTGGTGGAAAATAAATGAAACATCCAAAATTTGTTTCCCTAGTAGTCATGATGCTTGTATTCAGTAGTGTCGCTGGAACTTGCTGGGCAATAAGTGCAGTTCGCGAGCAAAATGAGCAGCAACCAAACAAACCTGTGCCCAAACTTGCAATTCACGGGCAAATTCGTGATTCTGCTGTAGAATACATCAAAGTAAATCATCCTGAAGTAGCGCCGTTTATCGACAAATTTGATTGGAGCGGCGGTAGCGTAACACCTAAAAACCTGCTGGGTGCAGAAACACACGTATATACAAGTTCAGGCTGGATTGTGGAGATCAACTACCCCCTAGTAGCCAACCCTGTTTACATAATAACTGTAAACTATAATGTTCCTGCTGAAGAAGGTAGTGTTTCAATACCCTACACCGTTCAATGGGAAGGCCGCTGGATAAACAACGGCATCACGGAGATCAGTTACTGCTTTGCTCAATGAGCATGATGGCATGTACCAATCTTACAATTCACTATATTTTTATGAATTTTTGTGTTTAATGAGTGGGAGAAGATGTTAAATATTAATTCCTAGCATTCTGTAAAGGCAGGTAAAAAATGAAGCAACAAAAAATTTTGCTGATAATGATTGCAGTGATCATCATTATAGTCGTTGGTGGATACGGCGTTTGGTCGCTTATAACCTCTAACAGTCCCAGAGCTGCTCCTATTCCCAATGGACTCACGCCAGCACCTTATGCTTCAGAAGATAATACTGTAAGTCAAATTCGCGATTTAGCCATGAACTTTATACGGAACACTCACGCTGAAACCGTACCCTTAATGAATAATCTGTCTTGGGTAGGTGGTAGGCAAGAAACGGGTCTTTTGGGCAGCGAAACCTACATCTACACAAGCACCGAATGGGTAGTTTCCATCACTTATCCGGTAGTTCCAAACCCCACATACACAATTACAATCACATACTCGTCAGGCGGGGGTTCTGTCTCTTGGCAAGGTCTCTGCGAAAACCAAAACGTTATTGAAACAAGCTACACCTCAAACATGGCCAATCAACCTGCCTCCTTGTCAACTCAAGAAAAGATTCGAGACGAGGTAATTTTATACCTGAAGACTAATCATCCTGAAACTGTTCAGTTCATGGCAAACCTCTCTTGGGCTGGCGGCAGACAAGAAACAGGTTTGATAGGCTCATCGTCTTACATCTACACCAGTGGAAGTTGGGCTGTAACCATGCAGTATCCGGTAGTTACGAACCCCATCTACAGTGTCAATGCAAGCTTCTGGGAAGGAGATATCATAATTGAGTGGCAAGGGACCTACCAACAAGGCATAATTACAGAAACAAGTTTTATTGAGTTTTTGAGTCAACCTATGATCCGTGATGCGGTAATGTCTTACATCAAGACCAAACACAGCGAGACCACCTTTTACATTCAGGGTCTCAATTGGACCGGCGGAAGAGTTGACATGGGGCTTGTGGGCTCAGAAAAATACGTCTACAAAACTGTGCATGGTACAGTTGGTGGTCAATGGTGGATTGTTGAGATCACGTATCCTGTAGTTTATAATCCGCTTTACACGATAAAGGTGAACTACACCCAGACAAGTATATCCTCTTTTCCCAAAATTACTTGGGAAGGTACGTGGCAAAACGGAACAATAACAGAAACAAAATATACTTTCAACTAATAACTCCTTTTAGTAACGCGTATCTTAGAATCTAAACCCGCTTTAGTAACACTCAAAAGCTCCAAACTTGTTAATACCTCACGGAGGATAACCACATCAGAGTAATCGCCGACCTTCACATTCACAGCCGATACAGCAGAGCCACCAGCCAGCAAATGGGCATTAGAGAAATTGCGCGATACGCCAAAATTAAAGGTTTACAGCTTGTCGGCACAGGCGATTTTACACACCCCCAATGGCTACGCGAAATCCGTGAAATCCTCGTTTCTGACTCTTCCACAGGACTTTTCAAGTTGACAAACAACGTGGAGCCTTCAGTCAACTTCATGTTAACAACAGAAGTTTGCACAATTTTCGATTATAAAAATCATACAAAGAAAGTACACCATGTCATTTTCACTCCTAGTTTGGATCATGCAATTCAAATTAATGACAGACTTTGCAAACATGGCAGTCTCAGCGGCGATGGTAGGCCAATTCTTAACATGACTGCACCGCAACTTGTGGAAGAAATTATGCAGGTGTCCACCGCCAACATGATTTTTCCTGCCCATGCCTGGACGCCGTGGTTTAGCGTTTTTGGTGCCTTCAGCGGCTTTGATAGTATCGACGACTGCTACCAAGATATGACCAAACACATTCATGCTCTGGAAACTGGTCTTTCATCTGATCCTCCTATGAATTGGCGTCTCAGTAACATAGACCGGTTAACTTTGGTTTCGAACAGTGACAGCCATAGTTTTTGGCCTTGGAGAATTGGCAGAGAAGCCAACGTTTTTGAACTAGAAAATTTAAGCTACTGGGAAGTTATAGACGCCATACGAACTAAAGACGCGCGAAGGTTCAAATTCACTATAGAGACAGATCCTGCCTACGGCAAATATCATTGGACGGGACACCGCAACTGCAACGTCTCTCTGTCGCCTGCGGAAGCTCGTAAATTCAACAATATTTGTCCTGTTTGCCGCAGAGAACTCACTAAAGGTGTAGAACAACGAGTGGAGGATCTAGCTGACCGCCCCGCAGATTTCAAAGCAAAAAACGTACCTGGGTTTATGCGGTTACTGCCTCTTTCAGAAATAATAGCTACAGTGCTGAACATTGATTCGCCTTCAACCCAAACTGTATGGAAAATTTACAATGCTCTCTTGAACCGATTTGGCGACGAATACACAGTTCTGATTGATGCCTCTAAGGAGGAGTTAATTAAAACTGTAGAGCCTTCAATTGCAGAAGCTATAATAAAAGTCCGCGAAGGCTCAGTGAAAGTAATTCCAGGATTCGACGGCGTTTATGGCAAATTGGTTCTTGACTCTCACACAGATGTTCCTGAGCCCACGGTGTCTCCACGAACTTTAAAACAAAAGAACCTTGCAGACTTTTGGTAACTAGTAGAGTCCTCTTCAACGTTGCTCCTTCTATTACCACCTAACCCGAATCTTTTTAAGTTAAAGCCGAACGGGGGCTGCTTAGAACTTTAAGAGCTAGTAGCTTTGGTTGTGTAAAGCAGTACAGTCGAGTTTTTTAATCAGAGAAAACCATTCTTCTACCTCCTTCAAAACAGACAATTTACGGGGTATACCTGCTTGAAAGAACTTCTAAAAAAGTTAACAGGAGTTGCCGCCACCAAGTTTGATGCTGAATATGCAGAAGTTCGCGCACAGAAACTCTCCAAAACCAGTTTCACCATGAAAGAAGGGTGTGTTGAGGCAGCTAAGCAAGGGGTTGAAAACGGTGTTGCACTGCGGGTACTTGTCAATGGCGCTTGGGGTTTTGCCTCCGTAGGCTCATTTAGCTTTGAAGCATTGACAGACGCTCTTTCCAACGCCTGCGCCATGGCAAAAGCCGCGGCGTTTTATCTGAAATTACCCGTTAAACTGGCCCCCACAAAAACCGTTGAGGATTATGTTCAAATCAAATCCAATAAAAATCCTGCACACGTTAGCATTGAGGACAAAATAAAAACTGCCCAAACTATAAACAAAACCGCTTTGGCGTTCGATGGACGCGTAAAAAGCTGTACAGTTGACTATCTGGACCTGACCGGGCGCAGTTACTTCGCCAACACAGACGGCACATACATCGAGCAAGATAGACTTTACGTGTGGTCAAAGCTTTCTGCTACTGCCAAACAAAACGGAGTTTTCACATATAGCCGCGAAGAAATAGGCTCTACTGCAGGTTACGAAGTTTTTGATTTGGAGCCCCCTGAACAAATAGGTGAAAAATTGGCGGAACGTGCAGTAAACCAGTTACGTGCTGAGCCCGTAAAAGGGGGAACTTTTCCTGTGGTGCTTGGGCCTAACGTGGTTGGTGTATTTGTACATGAAGCCTTCGGTCATTTAGCAGAGGCAGATTTGGCTTTAGCAGGCGGTGTTCTAGCAAATAACCTTGGGAAAAAAATTGCTTCTGACCTCGTTACCTTCTACGATGACGGCACCTTGGAAGGTGCTTTTGGCTCCTTCAAATACGATGACGAAGGTGTTCCCGCCCAAAAGAGTCTCCTCATAAAAAATGGCTTTGTTCAAGGTTTGATGCATAACAGGGAGACCGCACAGAAATTTAACACTCAGCCTACGGGTAACGCTCGAGCAGAAGATTTCAGGCTGGAGCCTCTAATTCGTATGCGGAATACATACTTTGAGCCCCGTGACTACTCATTTGAAGAACTCTTAGAAGGCGTAAGGGAAGGCTACTACCTTAAAAGTTTTCGCGGTGGACAAGCCAACATAGATGGCACATTTCAAGTAGGAATTCAGGAAGCGTTTGAAATCGTGAATGGGGAGGTTAGTAAACCAGTTAGAGACTCCTCAATCAGTGGTAGCACTTTGGAAACTTTGTTCAAAGTAGATGCGGTGGGAAAAGATTTTGCTCTTTACGCAGGAAGATGCGGAAAAGGGCAAACCGCTTTTATTGGTGACGGAGGGCCTCACATAAGAGTCAAGGAGGTGCTTGTTGGTGGCAGTGCTTGAAAAAGAGTTTGTGTTGGATTTGGCAGAGAAGGCGGTAAAAACCGCTCTGAGGTGTGGTGCTTTGGAAGCAGAAGTTTTCGTTTATGATTCAACAGCCACCACGGTAGGGATAGAGCGGGGGCAAATAAGCAAAAGCCAAAGAATCGCTGACAGAGGTATAGGAGTAAGAGTGCAACTTAACAGAGCAATAGGGTTCGCTTACACAAACGTCGTAGATAGCCACGACGTAATAGAAGAAATCATCTGTAAAGCCTTAAATGCCGCGCGTTCCAGTAAACCTGACAAAAATTGGTGTGGTCTTCCCAAAATAAAACCTTTTTACGCAACTTTAGAGAAAACCTTTGACTCCAAAATTTTGGATTTGGGCGCTGAAGACTTGGTGACTGTGGCTTCTCGGATGCTGAACTCTGCTTCTGAAGATAATAACCACGTTTTCCCTGTTGAGGGTGGTGCTGGCGCTTCATATGTCTCCAACGCTATAGCTAACTCAAACGGGATTTCGTTTTTTGATAAAGCAACAATTGTTGAATGCAGCTTAGCTACCATAGCTAAAGAAGGGTCAGTTGTTACTCCTGTTTGTTTTGAATTTAACGCCGAAAGAACTTACAATATAAACCCTGAGTGGGTTGGCAAGGAAGCAGCTCGTCTTGCAGTTTCTGCCCTGAATACCAAGCGCATAGAAACCAAAAACTACAAACTCATCTTTACCCAGTTTGCGCTTCAGGAACTTCTTTATTATACTTTGATTAACGCGGTTAAAGCTGACAACGTCCAACGAAATCAGTCTCCCTTTAAAGGGGCACTCGGTGAACCCGTCGGATCTGAAGTGCTAACAATTTACGATGATGGTCTTCTTGCCGGCGGATTACGCACAGGTATTTTTGACGGAGAAGGGGTGCCTAGACAAAAAACGCCTGTTCTTGAGCATGGAATGTTACGCAGTTTTCTTTACGACACGTACACAGCAAAAAAAGAGGGAAAAGAAAGCACAGGTAACGCCTCACGGCCAGGTTACTTGTCAACGCCCAGCATAGAAGCTACAAACTTCCATATATTGCCTGGAAATAAGACTTCTGATGAACTTCTAAATGAAGTTGATGATGGTTTACTGGTGTATTACCTACAAGGGGCACATAGCAGCAACCCGATCAGCGGAGAATTCTCAGTTGTAGCGACACCCGTGTGGAGAATCAAAAAAGGTCACTTGGAGCATTCCAGCCGCGGCGTCATGTTGGTGGGTAACATCTTTAATTTGCTCAAAAACGTAGCGGTTGTTGCTAATAACGAGCGTAAGATGGGGCAGTTAGTAGCGCCGTGGCTCTTGGTTGAAGGCGTAAAAGTTATCGGAAAATAAAATCACCAGTTGAGTACATTTTAACTGGCGGCTTCAATCTGTATGGTGGTGTGTTCTATGCCGTATTTTTCATCTAAAATCCTGTTTATTTTTTCTACGATTTTCTTTGATTCTGGGTAGTATGCTGCTTTGATTTGAATGTGTGCAGTGAATGAGTACATGTTGGAGGTGATTTCCCAAATGTGCATGTCTGTAATTTCTGCAATTTCGGGAAGATTATCCTTTAGTTCTGTGCTTATCTGGTCAATACTCATGCCTTTTGGGGCTGTTTCTAGCAATACGTTTACTGCTTCTTTGAATAGACTTGCTGCCCAACTGAAAATCACAAGGGAGATTCCGATACCTAATAAGGGGTCAATGACGTACCAACCTGTCAAAGAGACAGCAATCGCTCCAAATATGATGGCAACAGATGAAGCTAAATCTGCAAACATGTGCAGAAACGCGCCTTTAACGTTGAGATTTGTTTTTATGCTGTTTTTTAGGATAAGTATACTCAAACCGTTAGCCAAAAGTCCCACCAAAGCAACAATCAACATTTCAAATCCCATAACAGGTTGAGGATTTAGCATCCTTTCTATTCCTTGATAGAAAATATACGCGGTTATGGCAAACAGGAAAATGCTGTTAAAAAGAGCTGCTAGAATTTCAACGCGGTAAAAGCCAAATGTGCGGTGGTGGCATGGTTCTTTGCAGGCTATCGTAGTGGCTGTGAAGCTGATTGCCAGAGCGAACAAGTGTGTAGACATATGTCCCGCGTCGCTGCCCAAGGCTAAGCTACCTGTTAAAACACTCCCAATAACCTCTAAAACCATCACAGCCCCCGTTATAGACATCGCAAGGGCAAGTCTATTTTTAGTCACGCTTCTATATTCATGAATATCTGAAGTGGATTCTTGCCTGGGTTTGTGGGTGTGTGTCATTAATACCTTCTGAGTGCTTCTCACTAATATGGCTAATTATGAGTAAAATTAGTTTTAAAGTGGAAATAATACTAAAGCATCCTATTCTATTTCACTAAAAGTTCCAGGATTCTTTTAATTTGTGTAACTTTTTGGGTTTGTTTTCCTGTAAAGTAGTATTCTTTCAGCAAAAAATAGGAGTCGCAGGAAAAACTTGGGTTCATGCCCAAAAACTTTTCGAGTACTCGCCAATTACCCCTTCATAGGTTTGCCGTGTTTGTTGAGCAATTTTGTTCCAGTCGTACTTTTCCAAAATCTTCTTGTAAGCATTCTCTTGTATGCGCCGGCGTAAATTCTCATCTAGCAAAACTTTAGTTATAGCCCAAGCCAGAGACTCCGTATCGTTAGCGTACGCTTTCATGCCTGTGTACTCGTGGTCTACGATTTCAGATAGACCCCCTGTGTCTGAGACAACTACAGGGCTTTTAGCGGCCATCGCTTCGAGAGCCACAATTCCGAAGGGTTCAAAGAGCGACGGAACCACCGCGACGTCCGCAATTTTTTGTAGTTTAAGCACGTTGGCTTCTTCTTCAAACCCTGTGAAAAGCACTTTATGCTCCAGGCCCATGCTCTTGACAATGTTGGCAAGTTGCTCCTTCATGTAGCCTGTGCCGACTATGACAAACTTGGCGTTAACCTTTTCAAGCACTTTAGGGACGGCATTTATTAGTACATGAATGCCTTTCTCGTAAACCAATCGTCCTACGTAAAGGACAATTTTCTCTTCAGGCAAAGCATATTTGCTTCTGAAAGCCTTCAAATCTTGTTTTTCTAGGTCGTCATAAACATGCGGATTGACACCATTAGGCACCATAACCAGCTTATCATGGGGCAAGCCAAACGCCCACTTCACATGTTGAACCATATAATCACTGCAGCATATTACTCGCCATGCCTCGTAGGTAAGCCAACCTTCAGTTTCATGAATCATTCTTTCAGTGTTAGTGTGTAATCCGTCTCGGCGTCCAATTTCGGTTGAATGCATGGTAGCCAAAAGAGGTTTGCGGAAAACATGTTTTAATCCGATGCTTGCCGTTGCAACTAGCCAGTCGTGTGCGTGAAACACGTCAATTTTTTCAGGAAGCCTAGCAACTATGGCAGCTGCTTCTTTTTGCATATTTAGGTTCATTAGGTAAACCCACGTGGCAAAGTCTGGTGAAGGATTCTTGTAGGAGTCTATGCGGTGCACTTCGACGCCGTCGATGACTTCGTTGGTAGGCGCCCCTGGAAAGTCGCAAGTTACGACATGAACTTTAACGCCGTTTTTCGCCAAGCTTTTAGATAAGAAGTACATGTGAGGTGAAATACCGCCGATGACTCTGGGTGGAAACTCCCAACTGAGCATCATGACATTAAGAGTATCCTTCATTTGTTTTTGACTCCTGTCTCTACCGCACTGCTGTAGGTTTCTATAGTATTTTTTATCCAACTGTTAACGTTTGGTGTGATGACTCTGATTTTTTCTTTAGGCACCTGATAAAGCCGGTTTACCTCTCCCTGCATCCATTCAGTTTTTGTTGAAACTTCCTGCGCCTCATAGAAACCCAGCCACTCTATTCCGCGAATAGCCATGTTGAAGGGTTGATTAGCGCTAGGGGAACGGTGATCTTCGAGACTCTCTACAGAGTAAATAAAGGGTATCCCTAGCGCGTTTTTTAAGGTAACTGCTGCGGGTACGAAGTGCCAGTCGTGGACGTCTATAAGGTCAATATGTTTTGTTTGATAAAATACATTGGAGGCTACCCGTTCCACTTCTTGGTTGAGCGTCAAAACCCATGTTAAAAGGCTGATGTGAGTCTGCACGGGGTTTGCCACTCGGATAACCTTGACGCCGTTACTCTCCTCCGCTACGCCGGTCATGGTGTCGTGGTAGGTGACCACGTAAGTTTCCACTTTGCTTTTTACGAGTCGGGCGGACAGGTTACTAACGTACTCAGCGAGTTTTCCAATGACTCTCGGTGGGTACTCCCAAGAAAAAATTATAACTCGCATTTCCGTCCCTAAGTGAAAATCGAACAGACTTTAATTATGCCCTTTCCTGTGAGATAGTAGCGTTTTTTTCCTTCATTATCAGAGAAGCTTTCAACGCAGCCTTCAGATTTGTATCGGTCTAGTATCCCTTCAATTTCTGCAGGTTCTTTTTCTAAAATTCGCGCCACCTCTTCGCCTCTCCGCGCCAAATCTGCCGCTGTGGAACACAGGTTGTGGAGAGTTTGCAGAACTTTGTCGGGAAATGGTAGTTCTTCTCTCATATTTTTAGCCTTCTTACTACTGAATAGTCAGAGTTTTTTGCTTATAAACTCATACTCCATCAGATTTAGAGTAGTTTTGTATTTGCTTGAACTTGCCGCGTAGCCTCTTGAAATCTTCTTTTAACTATAGTCACTAGTTTTCTTCTGAGAGCTTCTCCCTTAGTTTCGGCTGTCATAAGTCTCCGCAGTTGCTCGTTAAGTTTTTCGTCTTTCAGACAGTGTTCTGCCCAATTTGCAAAGTCTCCACGGTGGTTATGATAATCTAGTGCTTGGGAGACAACCGTTTTGATAGCTTTTAGGAAACCTTTGAGGCTCCAAGCCATAATGCCTGTGAATTTGTCTTTCCCCGTTCCTGTGTAGAAAAGAAATGGTTCATTTGCCGCTAAGACAGCTAGGCGCACCCGTGTTTCAAAATCTAACAAGGAAGTTTCTGCAGCTACGAATGCATGGATCGGCGTCTCGTAGGGGCTAAAGTAAGAGTGAACCTCTCCTGGACCACCCCCTGCGCTGAACATGTAGTAGAGGTGATCGCTGGTTTGGAAGTAACGCCACAAGCGGAGGAGTTCTTGGTCTTCGGCTTCATGGATTAGTGGCTCAAGCCTGAGTAGGTTTGTGTAGTATGCCCATTGAAGGGCATTGCCTAGCCAGCCGCTGCTGTCGCGTTCTATGTCTGCCCAAGAAATGGTTTTGCCTGTTTCAGGAACATCCACTTCTCCTCTTGTAGGGTATTTGTCTATGACTTCGGAGGGCGTTGCCATGTTGAGGTGGGGCCATTTGAGGATTTCTTCGGGCAAATGTTTGAGGAAACTGTGGATACCTGTTTCTGGCCAGTGGTGTTCGCCGAAGGTTTCGTAGTCGGGGAATATGTGGATACAGTCACCTTGTGTGTTGGCTAGCCATTGAGCGTACTTGTTGGCGGTAAGAGGCCACTCACTCCACCAGCGGGCGCTGAAGCGGAAGCCAACATCATCAGTTAACTTGTAGTTTCGTAGGAGGAGCCGGATGGTTTTGCTACCGTAAGGTTTGTATAGATAGTTTGGCGATTTTTCTCCCAAGATCTTTTCCACGCCTTCAGTGTAGATTCCTCTGTAACCTAAGCTTTCAATGATTCTGGCTATGGCGTTATTGTAGAGCAGTTCGGTGTTTTCAAAAATCTTCGGTTCGTAGCCTAAAGTAGCTTTGATGGCATCGCGGTGCATATTTACCTGTGCAATAAATTCTTCTTTTTCAGGATACAAACTGGCGATTGAGTGGTAGTAAGTTTGGTCTAGAAATTCAACGCACTCTGTTTTAGCAAGTTGTTTGAAGGATTCCAGTAACTCAGGGCTGTACCTCTCGCATTGTTCCAGAAATACCCCTGAGAGACTGAAGGCAACTTTAACTTTTTGTTTCTCTTTTTTGTGTTTATCGATCTGTTCTAGAAGAATCTGGTTTGACGGAAAGTAACATTTTTTGGCTGCACGCAGAAAAATCTCCCGGTCAGCTTCGTGGTCAAAGTAGTAGTTGAACAAATCTTCTTTACGCATACGCCTAAAATTTTTGTTTTCCCAAAAAAGGTTTTTGCGCAGGCGATGCGGCTGGTGGACTTCAAATACAAACACGATATCCGTCAAAGCGTCAAGTCTCCAACAACATAACAGTGATGGGTTTATTTCTAATTTGCCATGAAAAATTTTGGCCAGTGCGCTTTTATCAGTTAAAACCAATTAATAGTTAAAATAGTAGATGACTGCTCACTCAAAAGATCAAACAAATTTGGACTCAGTTTAAATAATAAGAGCCCTTCTCTGTACATAGCGTTGGATGGGTAGGTAGTTCTACGCAGTAGTGCTTTTTAGATTATACTACCATAAACACTTTCTAATTGCAAGCAGTTTTTTTCTCCTCGAGGAAGGCATAAAATCTTTGCTCTGTGACAACTATCCTCTGATATTCTCTATCAAAACATTTTTCTAACATGAAATAGCCTTGCTCTTTCGGAAAATTAATTAAGCAAAAACCGCTGATAACCACGGATTACAAGGTGAAAAAATAATGGCTATAAAAGTAGGAATTAACGGGTTTGGAAGAATCGGGCGACTCCTCTACCGCGCAGCGATCGAACGCAACGCAAAAATAGACTTCGTGGCCATCAACGATCTTGCAGACGCAAAAACCAATGCACATCTACTAAAATACGATTCAATCCACGGTCGCTTCAAAGGTACAGTTCAAGTTGAAGGTAACGACCTCGTCGTCAACGGAAAAACTCTCAAAGTTTTAGCCCAAAAAGACCCCGCTGCACTACCATGGAAAGACCTTGGCGTATACTTGGCCGTGGAATCAACAGGTCTTTTCACTGACCGTGAAGGCGCAGCCAAACACTTAGCAGCAGGCGCTAAAAAAGTCCTCATATCAGCGCCAGCAACTAACCCAGACGGTACCTTTGTCATGGGAGTCAATGACAACACCTACGACCACAACAAGCACAATATAGTTAGCAACGCCAGCTGCACCACTAACTGTCTTGCACCCGTCAGCAAAGTCCTAGCTGACACTTTTGGACTTGAAAAAGCCTTCATGACCACAACACACAGCTACACCAACGACCAAAAAGTCCAAGACCTTGTTCACAAAGACCTGCGTCGAGCACGTGCAGCTGGACTAAACATCATCCCAACCAGTACAGGAGCAGCCAAAGCAATCGGTTTAGTTTTACCCAGTTGCACAGGTAAAATGAATGGCACCTCCCTGCGGGTTCCAACAGCTGACGTCTCCATAGTTGATCTTACGGCAATTCTCAGCCGAGAAGTCACCAAAGAAGAAATCAACGCAGCTATGAAGAAAGCCGCTGAAGGGCCCCTGAAGGGCATATTGGAGTACACCGAAGACGAAATTGTTAGCAGCGATGTTCTGCACAGCAGCGCTAGCGCAGTGTTCGATGCAAAGTTAACCATGGTGCTGGGTGAGAAAAGCAACTTCGTCAAAGTCTTCGCTTGGTACGACAACGAATGGGGCTTCTCATGCCGAATGGTTGACTTCATCGAGTTGATCGCCAAGAAAGCAGGTTTCTAAACTCCAAAATCTGAAACTTTAAAAACCTCTCTTCTTTTTTTAGCTAACAAGGAGAATAAAGCATATGGCAAAATATCTCACGTTAGATGACTTCAACGTTAAAGACAAAGTTGTTTTGGTTCGAGTGGACTTCAACAGCGAAATTGATCCCCAAACCAAAAAAGTAACAAGTGACGTGCGAATAAAAGCACACGGCGAATCTACCATTAAAGAACTCGCGGAAAAAGGCGCCAAAACAGTTATTCTTGCTCATCAAGGCAGAAAAGGCGACCCTGACTATACGCCACTGAAAGATCACGCGGAAATCCTAGCCAAGCTTCTCAAGCGTCCAGTTCAATATGTTGATGATGTTTACGGCGACAAAGCCAAAGCCGCCATCAAAAAACTCAAAAGTGGCGAAATCCTTGTTCTCGAAAATGTTCGTAGCTTTGATGGTGAAACAAAAAACGGCACCCCTGAGCAACACGCAAAAACTGAACTTGTCCAGAATTTAGCTCCATTAGCTGACTTGTTTGTAAACGATGCATTTGCCGCAGCGCACCGCGGGCACGTATCAATGGTGGGGTTCACAGCGGTGCTTCCCTCTGCTGCAGGCCGTATCATGGAACGTGAACTCAAATCCCTCTCCAGAGCTCTAGAAAAACCCGACAAACCCTGTGTTTACGTGATGGGCGGCGCTAAAGCTGATGACTCTTTGGAAATCAGCAAATACGTCCTTGGCAACGGCATCGCAGATTACGTGGTCGTTGGCGGAGTAACTTCGCAGTTGTTCCTCGCAGCCAAAGGTGTGGACTTGGGCAAGAAAACTATGGATTTCTTAGCGAAAAAAGAGCTCACCCAGTTTATACCAGGCATCAAGGAGTTGCTTGCAAAATATCCCAAGGCAATTATTCTTCCTGTGGACGTAGCCTTAGACGTGAATGGTAAACGTAAAGAAGTTTCGGTGAACCAACTCCCCACAGAATACAGCATTTTTGACATAGGAGCCAAAACCGCGGAGGCCTTCACAAAGCTCATCAACGAAGCCAAATCCATTGTGGTCAGCGGACCCATGGGCGTCTATGAAAACAAAGAATTTAACTACGGTACCAAAAAAATCCTAGAAGCCATAGCAAACAGCAAGGCGTTCAGCCTAGCAGGTGGAGGCAACACAATTGCTGCCATCGAGGAATACGGGTTATCCAAGAAAATCGGCTACATAAGCACTGCAGGAGGCGCCCTCATCGAGTTCCTCATGGGCAAAAAACTCCCAGGCGTGGTTGCATTAGAAACCGCCGTGAAAACTAAAAAAATCTAATTCTCTTTTTCTTTTCATTCTCTTTTTACTCGTTTATTTCCCTTCATTTGCCAGACTATCAATGAATCCGCGTAAGTTTGTGTCTTTGTAGTTTTTCAATCAATAAATACGCTCGGGTTTCTCGTTTAACAGAGTTATTATATAACAATGTTTTTTATGAATAACTTATTCATGCCATTTTTTAAAAAGCTTTTCACACCTTTCTATTGTAAGGCAAATCTCAAGGAGAGAACAAAAGAATGAAAAACCAAAAAGTTAAAGGAACCTTTTCTGCAGTTGCCTTAATCCTTTTACTTGCTTTGTCTCTACAGACCATTGCTTTATTTCCTTCTGCGCAGGCATTAGACATCCCCACATACCCAAAAATCACTGCCAACCCTAACCCAGTCGGTGTAGGCCAAATAGTGTACATCAACGCTTTCATGACTAAACCAACACCTACAGCAGGGATGGCGGGAGCCGGAGATCAATATGAAAATATAATGATAACAATCACTCGACCCGACGGTACAAAGCAAACAATTGGGCCTCTAAGATCTGACTCTACAGGTGGAACATGGGCGAGCTTTACACCTACTCAGGTGGGTACTTATTATCTGCAAATGTCCTATCCTGGCGGTGTGCTGAAGAGTGGTGGCGCCACTTGGATTGGTAGCAATCTTTTACCCTCAACCAGTGAAGTCATATCCCTTATAGTGCAACAGAACCCTATAACTTCCCCGTATAAGAGTCCAGGTCTTCCAACCGAATACTGGTCTCGCCCAATATACGCCACTAATTATGCTTGGGCTACTCTCGGTGGAAGCTGGTTCGGTCTTGCAGCGCCTTCATTTGCCACAACCGGCCAGTACGACGCCATGGGCAACGTGCAACTCTACACAACAGCACCAAACACGGCACACATAGTCTGGACAAAACCCACACACTTTGGTGGTCTACCAGGGTTACCAATTCCTGCTGACTCAAGCAGCCAATATACTTCAACCTCGATAGCTATCAACCATTTTGAGCCCATAATCCTAAATGGTATACTATATTACACTAACTATTACAGTGCCAATTCAATGGTTGGTGGCTGGACGGCATTAGACCTGCGTACAGGTGAGATACTCTGGCAAAGAACAGCTGGCGAATCAGGTAATGAAGTAATCAAGATGGGTCAAATACTCCGTTTCCATACACAGCAGGAATTCGGTTCAATTGCATATCTCTGGAGCTCGCCACGAACGAGTTTCTTCCAGACAGCGACCTTCTATTCAATATATGATGCGTGGACAGGTAAATTCCTTGCCAACGTTACAGGAATCACAAGTGCACAATTTCTATTGGATTTCAGTGAAGACCAACCTGGCACCCTGATAGGTTATTATGCTAGCGGTGGTTGGCTTAGAAAGTGGAACTCAACTTTGATGCTTCTTGGCGGTAACAAAGCAACAACACCCTCAAACGCAACAGCCGTAAAAGTGTCAAGCAGTAGCTATAACTGGACAAACGGTATCCAATGGCAGGTGGAAATTCCCAATAAAATTGGAAATGTACTGTTAGCCTCAAATATGAGTCTGGCGGCAGTCACGCCTGAAGTTATACTCACGCGTTACTATGCCTCACCGGGTATGTTCCAAGAAATAGGCTACGGCTACCAGATCACTGCAGGGTTCGATGCGAAGACAGGTGATCTACTCTGGGGTCCACTGAACCAATCAACGCCTTACTTGCAAGACATTGCGTTGCTTACAGCGCGTAACGGCGTTTACATACTCCACAACAAAGATACTAACGAAGCTTACGGTTACTCACTAACTAACGGACAAAAGATGTGGGGCCCAGTTAAACTTCCAGGCAACGCGTGGAGCTCAATTTCACGTGATGCAGAAATCGCGTACGGTAAAGTCCTCATATGGGACTTCGGTGGCTATGTTAATGCCCTCGACCTCCAAACTGGTCAAATTCTCTGGACAATCACGCCCAGAAGCTCTGGCTATGATGCACCCTACGGCATATATCCGCTTTGGCACTTCGGAACGCAAACAGTATGCGATGGTAAACTATTCCTCTCCGAAGGTAGCATGTACAACCCGCCTGTTCACCCAGCATATAGAGTTGCAATAAACATCACAGACGGCTCCTTTGTATGGATGATCCTAAGCTACAGTGGACGATGTCCTGCAGCCCATGCTGATGGCTACATGGTGCAGTGGAACAGCTTTGACAATCAAATATACACCTTTGGTAAAGGTCCAACAGCAACCACTATAGAAGTGTCACCAAAAGTTTCAACACGTGGCAACACTATACTCATAGAAGGTAGAGTCACCGACGAATCACCTGGCACCAAGAACGCTGACCGCGTCGCTCGTTTCCCACAAGGGGTTCCTGCAATCGCTGACGAAAACATGTCCGACTGGATGGAGTACGTATACATGCAACAGATAAAACCGACGAACATCAAAGGTGTAAAAGTACACGTAACCGCTATTGACCCCAACGGTAACTTCCAAGACATAGGAACCGTTACAAGCAACGGACAAGGCAACTACGCCATCACATGGACTCCACCTGTGCCAGGTCTCTACACAATCACAGCAAGCTTCTGCGGCTCAGAATCCTATTGGGGCTCAACCGCTGAAACAGCGTTCGTCGTCTCAGAAGCTCCTGTTGCTTCACCCTCAGTTGCTCCCACATCTGCGCCTTCGATAGCTCCAACAGTCGCACCAACTGTGGCTCCAACTCCAATAGTTTCACCCACAGTTCTTCCTGAACCTGAAGCTCCTGCGCCGTCTATGGATATCTACATTATCGCTGCTGCAGCCATCGTCATAATCGTGGTCGTTGCAGTTGCTGCTGCTTTCCTGAGGAGACGCAAGTAAAAATCAACTTTCCCTTCTTTCTTTTTTAAGATTGCATTGGCTAAAAATGTTTGGGGCTGAATGGGCTCGGTGGTTCCACTTAAAAGGTGGTAGCACAGGGTTTTCTGTTCTCTCTCCAAGAATCCTTCCAGCCGCCGAGCCCCAGCAAACCCCAGATATTGCCAATTTATCTGGCGATAGGGATGTCTACGTTTTTCTTTTTTGCTTTTTCTACTTTTCGCCATGCTTGTTCAAAATATTCTTTCGCAATTACTACCATGCCAGGGTTGTTTGTCCACAATGCACTTTTATTATAGGGGTTTGGATCTACCCCTACAGAAAAAAACACTTCTTTGCTATCAACGATGCAGAACATAACAGCTGGTTCACTGTTAAGATATTTGACTTCGTAAGAACCCTTGTTTCTTCACAACGTATTCTGAAGTGGGCCATCATAGCCTTGGGGTTTGTTTGAGATTTGTCTAACTCGGACCCCTCTGAGAATTGCCTTTTTCAACAAGGGCGGAAGACACTGGGGGGACGGTAGCTTGCCTCCTTTCAATATCATCATGGTGTCTATGCTTTTTTGGGCGTATCTAAAAGCCTGCTCGATTCTGAGTTTATGTGCTTCTTGGTCTGGTATCCAAATAAACTCGTCACTGCAGTGAGTAACTGTGCTTTTTTCTTTATGATTTTTTGCGGTTTGCAGTAGCTTTTTAGTTTCCTCTTCCATTTGCCTGTACTCAAGTGCTCTTTTCTGCAGTAACATCTGTACGGCGTTTTCGAGAGGTATCGCTCTAAACTTTATAGGCTTCGCCAACACCCTTTCTATAAGTCCAAGTTTTTGAAGCTCCTCGGTTACTTGGTAGGTGTTTTGCCGCGCAATTTTTGATGTTTTGGCAATTGTTTTGGTTGTTGCTTCCCCTGTTTCAATAAGCGCAAGATAAATTTTTGCTTGCAGGGCAGTGAGCCCCAAATCTTTTAGGATCCTCACCTCTTCATCCTGCACATAACTCTCTCCTAAATCTTTCCTTACACTAACCTATATTTCGGGTTAACTTTTTTAAATTTAATGAATTGGCTTCTCTATCCGAATGCTTCAGGGTTAATCTGAAAACTCGCCCTTTTTAGCCATGGTTCTTTTTGTCGGAGTCAACGAGGCAACGGCATAATCAAGAGACAACTCTGCCTTGGCTTTTCGAGATCCCTCATTTACGAAGAGAAAACCGCTAAAATAAAAACTGAAAAAGAAAATAAAGAAAAGTCTTTAGCTTAGTCTAGCAGGATTTTCTCTAAAGCGTCTTTCTCTACTTCGTTTGCCAGCGGGATGCCTGTTACTTTAGTTGCAAGTTCGGAAAGGCTCATCAAATCGTTTCTGCCAATAAGATTTAACTTCCACTTTCTGTTGCCCGCCATTAACTGTTTCAAACCGACGCCAACTCTGTCTGTCAAATACGTGTAGACTCCTATGCTTTCTAATGGAATTTCACTGAAGCGGTTGCCGTATTTCGCCTTCAATTCTGGAGTGGCGATGAAGAATTTGTCAGGAGTAGTGCCAAACTTTTCAGCGAATGCTTTCGGTAGTTTTCCTTCCTGTGCCAATTGTTTGAAGTAGTTGGCTTTCATGGCAGCAGTTATGGGTGAACGACCCATCAGAACAGCCTTCACGAGTGGCCCTTCTCCAAAGTTGCTCATTGCAATTGTTTTGAAGATAGAGGTCTCTTCGATAAAGCCGCCTGCCATAACTAAGTCTGGGACATATTTGCCTCTTTTCTTGAGTATTTGTGCACATTTAAGCACAATAGCCTGCAGGTAGATCGTTGGTATGCTCATTTCATCCATCATGGGCACCGGACTCATGCCTGTGCCGCCGCCTGCACCATCAAAGCTCAGCGCGTCAATTTTTGCTTCTGAAGCCATCTTCATGGTCCACGCTACAGCCGATGGCCGATACGCGCCTGTTTTTAAGAAGACCTTTTTTGCGCCTTGCTTGCGGAGCCACTCTATATCTTCAATAAAGGCTTTCTCTTTAGGTATGCCGACTCTGCTATGCCGCTCAAAAGTCTGGAATACCCCTTCTTTAAAGGCTTTTTGAACAACTGGGTCTTCTGGATCTGGAATCACAATGTAGCCGCGTTTCTTGAGCAGGATAGCTTTCTCTAAGCTTTTTAGTCTGACTTCTCCACCTATGGCTTTTGCTCCTTGTCCCCACTTGCGTTCAATTATGTTTGCTTCAAGCTTTGATAATGCATAAACATCAGTGCCTAACCGCTGGTCTTCAACGTTGGTCTGGATGATAACGTCGCCGTTTTTTCCATCCCAGAATTTACGGAACAAATCAACTCTGCGCTTCAGTTCTGGCGAGTGCACAACCTTCCCTTTTTCTAGTTTTGCCTCAACGTCCATGCCACATATGTTTTCTCCGATAATTATGGCCACTCCCGAAAGTGCTGCGCCAATCGCAAGTCCCTCCCAATTAGCACGTGCAACCTCGGTAGAGCCAAAGGCGCCAGTCATTATCGGCAGCTTAAGTGGCATGCCTCCCACAGAAGTTTTTATGTCAGCGTTGGGGAAAATTGCTTTTTCACTGCTTTCTTCAATGCCTTCTACTTCAAAGAGTCCTGCTTGTATGCTGAAGTGTGACC
>JAOAIX010000007.1 GCA_026414485.1 Candidatus Bathyarchaeota archaeon | reverse complement strand
TTCAACGAGGCACTCATAGAAAACAACCCTTACAAGGTTAGGGTTGTAACTACCACGGGCTTTGTTGTAGAGGGTACATACTACACACCTGGCAGCTGGACGACTTAACAGCTAAAGCAAAAGGCACGAGGCGAAGGCAAATGAGAAAACAAAAAAGTTTCAGATGCATCGCCTCGCATTCTTTATACCGCGTTTTATGAGCCAAAACACGTCCACCAAGAACCCAAAGTTTCTTGATTAACCAACTAAACTTTAAGGCAGGCTAACAGGTCATGAGCAAAAACTCCGAACAAAACCCCGCACAGAAAAAGCGGACGCGTGACGTGATCGAAGAAACCTTCGCACGCTACGAACCAAAAGAGGAAACTCCTCCGCTTCCAAAAATCGAGGAGCCACCTTCACGCGTCGTCAGCGGAGAAAAGGTACACGAACCGCTCATGACCCAACCACAACCAGAAGCTTCTCCAAAAATTGTCAGCACAGGCATACCAGGCATAGACGCCGCCCTAGGAGGAGGCATACCTAGCCACAGCCTCATACTCATCTGCGGCGAAGTAGGCAGCAACCACGACGTCTTCACCCACCAAATCCTCTATAACCACACCCAAGAAAACGGAAAAACAGCTTACTACCTCGCCGAAACTCTCAGCGTAGACATCCAAGAACAAATGGAGAAATTCAACTGGACCATAAAAGACGCTTTAAACAGCGAAAACTGGAAATTCATAGATATGCACACACCCGACCTACAACAACTAGCCAACCTCTACCCAAAACGACTCACAGACAAAACCACCATAAAACTAACCCCACAACTAAACACTCTTAAAACAGACCTGTTAACAAAAACCAAAGAAGGCTACTGGACAGCCATCGAACTTGGACATTTGCTTTCCACCTATGACACAAAAGAACTCATCAACCTCATGCTCTACTGGAGAGCAACCACACGAACACACGGCGGACTCCACTTCGCTTTACTTCCCACAGGTGTCCACCCAGAAACCCAAATAAACGCCCTAAAAAACATAGCAGACGGCGTCATAGAATTTAGCCTCAAACAAGGACCACACGAATTCGAAAATAACCTTACCATCAAAAAAATGAAAAACCTCCTAAAACCACTGATACTAACATTCACAACAGACGAAAACGGCATTAACATAGACACTGCAGCTCGCATAACCTAAAAAGGAGGAGACATAAAACCATGACAACACCAAAAGAAAACCAAAGCCAAAAAACACTAATCACCCAAAACCCAAAAACAACCAAAACAAAAAACAACACCCTCGCATACATCGTCTAATTGACGGCACAAAACTTCTCAATCAAATTGAGCAAACAACCCGCACAGTCCACTGAACACCCACAGACGTCACCCGAAGATAATACCTTCCAGGCAAAAGACTTGGATGCGCACTCAATTCAACAGTTTCCGTTCCATCCGAAAGAACATACCGCACGGCAGTCGCCGAAAAGACAGGCACCTCACTTTTACCTTCCTCAAAAATGTCAACCTTCAAACTCCAACCCAAACCCCAACGCCGAAAATACACGAGCTCCACATCACAATTCCCCCGCTTAACCTCAAACACACCGCTCAAAGTCTCCCCATCAAACCCACTAACACTAATAACAACAGAACTTCGCAACCACACAACACAACAGAAAACCAAAGCAAAAGTCACCACAAAAAGAGCAATCAGCAAAAGAGCTCTACTTACGCCATTCATACGCCTCAAATATAAAGGCACAGTCAAAACACAAAAAGCTATCACCAAGTCAGTCCATAAAGCTACAAACAGCAGGCTAATAAATGCCAAAACGTAAATAGACATGCATCCAAAACCAAGCAGGAACAGCCCTATGAAGCAACCACAAGAAGACACAAAAGAGCGACAAGAAACCTACAAAAACGCAGAAACAGCACACCTACTCATAAAAATCATAGAGGCAAACAACAACCTCAACCCCACCTACGACACCACCCGCGGCTACCACTACCCAGAAATCGAAACCCTCCTAAACAAAGACTCCACCAGCACAGAAAAAACACTACAAAAACTTGCAACCATAGGCATTCTAAACCAAAAAACAATCGACATGGTTCTACACTGTCCAGAATGCAACAGCGCTAACATATCAACCACCTATATTTGCCCTTCTTGCAACTCTCCCCAAATAATACGAAACGCCCTCATCGAACACATCACGTGTGGCTACATAAACACGCTACCCTACTTCAAAGTCGAAGACAACCTCATTTGTCCCAAATGTAAATCACCGCTCAAAAGAACAGACGTACGAAGTGCAGGACGATGGTACGAATGCGCCAACTGCAAAAAACGCATCGAAAACCCACAACCGCTCCACACCTGCAGAAACTGCCAAGAAAAATTCGACTTCAACGAAGCAAAATACACTGAAGCGTACAACTACACCCTCAGCGACACAGCAAAAACCGAAATCAACAACGGCGCACTCTTTCCCTTCTTAGTGGAAAAACGTCTTACAAACTTAAACCACCAAGTACAAGTCCCAGGCAAAATCACAGGAGCCTCAGGCATACAACACGAATTCGACGCTATAATCAAAACCAACGACGGCAAACAAATTGCCATAGACGCCCTATTCGCTAACCAACCAGTCAACAGACTCCAAATAACCATGGAACATGAAAAAATATCCGACACAAAAATAGAAGCCTATATAATCGCATCCGCCTTCAACGAAGAAGCAAAAAAACTCATACAATTCTACAAACTAAACACAATCGAAGCATCCCCCGCCATAGCACTAAATGAGTTGATAAGCAGAATTCAACCGGAAAAAACAAAACAAAGCAAGAAAGAAAAAACACAAGATATAATCGAACAGTTCACAACCCAACCAAACACACCTCAAAAAGAACCAGAGAAGAAGACTCCAAAACTAGGCGGACTCTTCAAAAAAAACAAACAAGCCAACAAACCCTAAAAACCACTACTCATAAATAGATAAAAGTAAACCAAAAAATTCTTCAAAAATCAAAGCAAGAGCGTAAAGACAACCGTTACAATTACAAGCATAACCACAGAGTGCTTCAACCCGTTCAGCATTATGCCTTCACTGAGTTTTCCAGCAGCTAACCCCCCAAATATTGCTTCCACTATGGCTAAATCAAACAACAACGCTCTAAAACTCTCAAAAGAAATGGTGATGTTCAGAAACTGAGTCTGCTGAGACTGCGCCATAGGCACAAACAAACTCTGATACAGAATCACAATTACGCCGATGAAAACAAAAAAGCTGATGTAAATGATAAACAAGTATGGACGAAGTTGAGACTCACGCTCATCCCGCAACTCAATCATTTCTCGCACAAACTGAGCCGTGGAATTAAACGAGCTCTTCAAATCACCTCCCAACCGCACTGCCTCAACTATAAGCGTACTCACCTTCGCAGAAAACTCGGTGCCAATGTGCTTGCTGAACTCCAAAAACGCCTTCTCAAATTCCACCCCAAAAGTCAACTTCGCCGTCAACTTCCGCAGCTCCTCACTGATTGGCCCATAATTACGGCGAGAAACATCCTCCAACCCCTGAAGCAAAGTCAACCCAACAGCTTGACTCTCAGCCAAATTATCAAGCAGCACAGGCCAAGCATTATCAATAAGCCGCTTCCTCCGATTTTCCAAATGCACAATAATAGACGGCAAAAACAACCCAGCAGCAATACCAACAGCCACATAAGCATGAAAAACAAAACTCAAAGAAACCGACACATATCCAACAGCAACCACTACAACAGCTATAACCAAAGATAACGAATAAACAAACCGCTTAGTTCTAAGAGAAAAAAACCCAGACACCTTCATACCTCACCAACTCGACAAGATCGCATCAACATAAACCAACACAAACAACGCAGCAGCCGGCAACAACAAATAAACCAAAAGGGGCATAATCTGAGCGGCAGAAAGCCCACCAATAACCT
Organism: Candidatus Bathyarchaeota archaeon; assembly: GCA_026414485.1. Taxonomy (GTDB): domain Archaea; phylum Thermoproteota; class Bathyarchaeia; order Bathyarchaeales; family Bathycorpusculaceae; genus JADGNF01. Next base: position 92,790 of record JAOAIX010000007.1, on the reverse strand, counting down.
CGCCGCCAAAAACCCCCATAATAACCAACAGTGTAATCATAATTATCGGAAAAGCCACCAACACAGTAATGTAAAGCTCCCCCGCCAACCCCAACTGAGAAATCATCTTACTCAATCGCCGCCGCCGAGTCTCAGTAAACTTATTTGCCATAGTCATCAAATAAAAATGCAAATTTCCCCCAGTCTGAATAGTAGATATATAACCCTGAAGAAAATTGGAATAATCCTTACTAGGCGTCCGCTTACTCTCCGCATCCAAAGCAGCTATCAAATCATCCCCCAACAACTCAACACTTCTCACCACACTCTGTGCACTTTCTTTCAAATTAAAAACCTCCCCAATCCTCGCAAGAGAACCAAACGTTTCCCCCGGCGTAGCACCTGAACCACTAAGAATAGCCATGTAATTAGCAACATACACAAGGTTCTTCTCAATTTTCATCTTCAACACAGAAGCCTTGTAGCTTGGATAAGACAAAAACACCACAAAACACACACCAAAACTAACCCCGCCAGCCAACAAACCTATCACAACAATAAAAGACAAAGGAAAAACCACTCCCACCAAAGAAGAAAAAACCACAAACAAAACAGGCACTATAACCAACGACACAACAAAAGTAATTAAACTCCAAAAAAACATCGAACTCACATAAACAACGTGATTCACCTTAACACTTGCTCTAAGCAGACTCTGCCGCAGCTTCTCAGACCAAGGAAAAAAACGCGCAGGTGCAACACCTAACACGCGATATCCCAACTCATGAAAACTAAACGGCGACCCTTTATGACTATCCAACTTTTTCACCATTCAACCCTACCCGCCATTGAACAAGTCTGAAACAGCTTCAGGAACCCACCCTAATCCGTCTGTAGATCTCCTCAGGATTACTGTAAAAGCCACGGATAACCTCACTGACATCTTTGAACCGCCGGATGTCATTTTTCACCATCCAATCAAGAACTAAACTTCGCTTCTCAATCTCCTCCGAGACATCCTTCAAGCTTTTACCCGTGCTCTTAGCAATCTTCTCCAGATGATAAGACCGCCCCGAATACTGATACGTATCAGTATTAGCATTATAACTAAACACTTCATTGGTAATTATCTCATTAGTCCGCGTATCCAAACCCACAAACTCAGTGGCCGAAGTAACCCGCCTAACAGGCTTACCCCCCACCTGCAGCTTCTGCTGTATAAGCACAACATCCAAACTCGTAACCAAAGTCCGCGGTATATTCATCGGCTCAGTTTCAAGACGATGCACAACTGAAGCCACAGATTCAGCATGCAAAGACGAAAAACCCCCATGCCCAGTCGCCATCGCCTGAAAAAGCGTATACGCCTCAGCACCCCTTATCTCACCCACAATGATGTAATCAGGCCTCTGCCGCATAGCAGCCTTCAAAAGGTCATAAAGACTAATCTCCGCAGAAGAACCCCCACTGGGACGGGAAACAGACCGCAACCAGTTTTTATGGTGAAGCTGAAGTTCAGGAGTATCCTCGATTGTAATAATCTTAAAATCAGGCTGAATAAAAGCCGACAAACAATTAAGCGTAGTAGTCTTACCTGACGCAGTAGGTCCACAAACAAATATATCCAGCTTATTCTCAATGAAATACCACAAAAACGCAGCTAACTTAAGAGGAACCGTCTTAAACTTTATCAAATCAACTATAGTCAACGGATCAGACTTAAACTTACGAATAGTAAACGTTGACCCGCCTCTCGTAACGGCTTTCCCATAAGTCATCTGAATACGACTACCATCAGCAAGAATCGAATCCAAAATGGGATTAGCAACAGAAATCATACGCCCAGTCCTGTAAGCCAACTTTATCACAAAAGAATTCAACTCATCCTCAGAATCAAAACTAACATTCGTAGGAATAGACTCATATTCGCGGTGCCAAACGTAAACAGGACCAAAAACACCATTACAACTGATATCCTCAATCAGAGGATCACGCATCATCACATCAATTTTGCCATAACCAACAAAATCCCGATTAATATAATAAAGAATCTTCTCTAAACTGGCGTCACCCACTCTAATACGAAACTTTTTAACAATCCGCTTAACCTGATCAGTCAAATACGCTCGAGCCTTCTCCTCTGAGCCCAAGTCAGAAAAGGTCACATCAATTTCCTCAACCAAAAAATCTCTAATAGTCAAGAACTGCTTTTTTTCCGCCTCCTGCAAAGTAGGCTCAAAAACTTCATACCACAACTCATGCGTAGCAGGATCTTCTGAGAGAACAGCAAACTGAAAAGGCTCATTAATTTTAAAAGTTTCTAAAATCCGCCTCTTAGAAGTCAATTGTTTCTCAGTCATTAAGCGACCAGCGATAACAGATAAACTACGTTTAACATAATAATTTTTTTGTTAAACACCTCAATTAAAGCCAAAAACTGCAAAATACCATTCTACATTAAATCACAAAACTAAACAATCAACAAGCTAAACATTAATTACACAATCTTGAAGAACAACCCACAAAACTAATTTCCTTCAATAATTTTCACTTCACTTGCCAAATATGCCCTTTCTACTTTACTGAGCGCATCCAAATTCATAGGCATAAGCAAAAAAGAATCATGCTCTAACAAATCAAAATGCTTCTCCTGAATAAACTGATACACAGTCTCAAAACCATACGTACTAATCAAATGCTCCAAACCATCGAGAAGAACAACCCCCCTTTTGTAGACATTCAAAAACCTAGACAACTCAAGAGAAAGCTCCTGCAAATTAGGCAAAACACTAAACCCCTTAATAGATTTAGAAGCCAAAAGTCTAACAGACCCAACAGGAACATCATACTTAGCTATAAACTTCTGCGGATCACCATGAACAATACACAAAGAAGGCAACTTGATACACACAAGACTCTCATACACATTAAAACAGCGCTCATGAGAACCATAAATCACACTGTCACCTGGAGAAAGCCCACTTAGCTTGTACACCACTTTAACTAATAATTCTTCCAGATTCCTTTTTTCCGTGACGTCCTTAAGCATCAACTGAACAATTTTCCGCCTCTTAAACATCAAAGTGTCAAACCTAACCGCCACCGCCTTTTTTTCACCTCCCTTTGTGATCAACATGGCATTAGCCACTTGCCCCTCCTCACAGCCCAAAAAACGCTCAACAGATCCCCCCACAGAGCCTTCAGCTGTACCGCAAAATAGAGAAGCTAGTTTTACACCGATCAACTCGGTTTTCGAAAAAGACGTCAACTCAAAAGACGCCGCGTTACAGTCAAGAATTACTCCAGTGTCATAGTCAGCAATAAAAACAGGGTCAGCAAGAGCATCGAACAATTTTCTATATTTGACCCCGCTACATAGGCGAGCTTTGTCGCCTTTCTGAAACCCCAACTTCCCCAACTGAGCCACAGCTAAAGGCAACTCTGAATTAATCAGCGGTTGCGTCGTAGTATCCCCCCACAGACAAAACAATAGTTATCGTAAGTATTAATAAACCTTATTCATTTTTTGTACTACACAACTACAAAAACTCAAAAACGCCTCAAATAACAACCCCACAAATCAACACTTAACAGACAAAAACCTCCTGAAAACTCTTATAAGCCAAAACCTCACCCTGCTAGAGAGCTTATTGAGAGACAAAAATGCAGTTTGAGCTAGTTGCACCATTCAAAACCTCACCAGGACAAGAAGAAGCAGTAGAAAAGATAGTGGCAGGTTTCTCAAAAAAAGACAAACAAACACTCCTCGGAATAACAGGCAGCGGCAAAACATTCGTCATGGCAAACGTAATCAACAGACTCCAGAAACCCACACTAATAATCGCACACAACAAAACCCTAGCAGCCCAACTCTACGCAGAGTTAAAAGAGTTTTTTCCCAAAAACAGAGTGGAATACTTCATCTCTTTCTACGATTACTACCAACCCGAATCGTACATTCCAACAACAGACACCTACATAGAAAAAGACTCGGACGTAAACGCCGAGATCGAAAAAATGCGCATGCATGCAGTCTCAAGTATCGTAAGCAGAAAAGACACGATCATAGTTGCGAGCATAAGCTGCATCTACAGCTTAGGCAACCCAGACGACTTCAAAAGCATGGCTGTCGAACTACAAGTTGGCAAAGAGACAAACAGGCAAAAACTAATTCACGCCCTAGTCGATATGCAGTACGAGCGCAACGACGCATTTCTGGAGCCTGGCAGATTTCGTGTCCGAGGAGAAACAATCGACGTCATCCCAACTTACGAAAAAGACATTCTACGAATTGAACTGGAATCAGGCAAAATCAAGAAAATCAAAGAAGTCAACACGCTTACAGGCGACGTAAAAACCACAATTGACAAAATCACACTGTACCCAGCACGGCAGTACGTAGTACCCCAAGAGAAACATGAACGCGCGCTTCAACAGATACAAAAAGAACTTGAAGAGCGGCTACCGCAGCTACCGCCACTTGAAGCCCAACGTCTCAAACAACGCACAAACTACGATTTAGAGATGATACGAGAAATGGGGTTCTGCTCAGGCATGGAAAACTACAGCAGACACTTTGATGGACGCAACCCCGGCGAACCACCATTTACGCTAATAGATTACTTCCCCAAAGACTACTTGCTAATTATCGATGAAAGCCATCAAACCATCCCCCAAGCGCGAGCCATGTACAACGGCGACTACTCACGCAAAAAGAACCTAGTAGACTTCGGCTTTAGACTCCCCAGCGCATTTGATAACCGCCCACTAAAATTTGAAGAATTCGAACAGAAAATGGGAAAAACACTGTTTGTCTCAGCAACCCCCTCCGAGTACGAACTAGAAAAAAGCGGTCCACCCGTAGAACTAATCACCCGCCCCACAGGGCTTTTAGATCCTCAAGTGGAACTACATCCCATCGCAGGACAAATGCAGCACCTTATGGCAGAGGCAAAGAAAACAATCAACGAAGGCAACCGTGTGCTAATTACAACATTAACAAAACGCATGGCAGAAGACTTGACAGACTACTTAGTCAAAGAAGGATTCCGCGTAAGATACATGCACTCAGACATAGACAGCCTCGACCGCATAGAGCTGGTACGACAACTCAGGGTAGGAGAATTCGACATACTCGTAGGAATAAACTTGCTCCGCGAAGGCTTAGACATCCCAGAAGTTGCCACCATCTTCATTTTAGACGCTGACAAAGAAGGCTTTCTACGCGATGAACGCAGCTTAATTCAAACAATTGGTCGAGCAGCACGCAACGAAAAAGGCAGAGTCATACTTTACGCAGACGTAAAAACACAGTCAATAAAACGAGCCATGGAAATCACCGAGTACAGACGCAGATTCCAAATACACTTCAACCGACTACATGGCATCACACCAAAAACTATCGTGAAAAGCATTCCCCTCAAACAAGGCACAATCAAGGGCACCAAACACCTAGCCAAAGCAGACATTCATAGACAAATAGTCGAATTGGACGCCAGGATGCGAGAAGCAGCAGAACGCCTAGATTTTGAGAAGGCAATTGAACTACGCGACGCCATCAAAGAGTTAACGGCGACCCTGACACAAAAGGAGAAAAACCAGCGTTAACCATCAGAACCACATTTTCAAGGCAAAAAGGTAGAAAAGCATCAATCTAAAACAAGTAAACTCCCCATTATTAAACACCAAACAGGTTACAGTAATGCGAGAAACGATTTCTGTTAAAGGTGCCCGCGAGCACAACCTCAAAAACATAAATGTAGAGTTACCTCGAAACAAACTAATCGTAATTACAGGGCTTTCAGGCTCAGGCAAATCCACATTGGCATTTGACACCATATACGCTGAAGGCCAAAGACGATACGTAGAGAGCCTAAGCGCGTATGCTAGGCAATTTTTGGGGCTTATGGACAAACCTGACGTCGACTCAATTGACGGCTTATCCCCAGCCATCTCAATTGAACAAAAAAGCACCAGCAAAAACCCCCGATCCACCGTCGGCACCGTCACTGAAATCTACGATTACCTAAGGTTGCTTTACGCGCGTATCGGCACACATCACTGCCCAAAATGCGGCAACTCTATCCGCCCCCAAAGCCCCGAAAACATAACCAGCCTCATCATGGCAGAACAAGGCAAGACGCTGATTTTTCTTGCCCCCATAATCAGAGGCATGAAAGGCACACATGAACAAGTTTTCGACGACCTCAAAAAACAAGGCTTTACCAAAATCAGGGTAGACCAGAAAATCTACGACGCCGACTCCATCAAAGAAGAAGTGAAACTATTACGCTACGAAAAACACTGGATCGAAGCAGTCATAGATACAATCAAAATCGACGAGGAAGAACGCTCCCGCCTAGCCGAAGCAGTAGAACAAGCACTTTTGACGGGCAAAGGCACCATGATCGCTATAAACGCCCAAGACGCAAACACAGAAAAAAAGCGTGAACTGGAAAGGTTCGAAGGGGAAATGATCTACAGCACCTTTGGAGCATGCACCAACCACCCTGAAATCGTATTTGAAAGCTTAGAACCGCGCATGTTCTCATTCAACTCACCATTTGGCGCATGCCCAACCTGCCATGGATTGGGCGAAATAACCGAAGTTGCCGAGGACTTGGTGATCCCCGACAAAAACAAATCCATCATGGATGGTGCACTGGCTGTTTACGGAAAAATGGATTTGACGTGGCGAGTACAGCAGCTGGCCATGGTTGGCAAAAAACATGGCTTTGACGTCTTCACACCAATCAAGGACTTCACCGATAAACAACTCAAAGTTCTGTTGTACGGCGACAGAGAACCAATAAGCGGCAACTGGTCAAACGGCGCAACCATGTGGATGCAAAATGGCTGGGAAGGTGTCATACCCCAAACCATGAGACTGTACAAACAAACCGAAAGCGAGTGGCGCAAAGAGGAAATAGAAAAGTTCATGAAGTCACGCGTCTGCACCACTTGCCAAGGAAAACGGCTGCAACCTGTTGTTCTAGCAGTGAAAATCCAAGGCAAAAGCATCATCGACATCACCGACCTCTCCATTGAACAAGCTGTAGAGTTCTTCGCAGACCTCCCAGCTCACTTGAACGAAAAAGAAATGATTATTGCAAAACAAGTGCTCAAAGAAATCAACGACCGCCTCAGCTTTCTCAAAAACGTCGGCTTAGGCTACCTTTCACTTTCACGAGCAGCCCGCACCCTCTCAGGCGGAGAAGCTCAACGTATCCGATTAGCAACACAGATAGGCAGCAACCTCATGGGTGTACTCTACATACTAGACGAACCCAGCATCGGATTACACCAAAGAGACAACACAAAACTCATAAGCACACTCCACAAGCTTCGAGATTTAGGCAACACATTAATTGTAGTGGAACATGACGAGGAAACCATTCGAAACGCAGACTACATCGTAGACATGGGTCCAGGCGCAGGCGTCCACGGCGGCCACATTGTTGCAGAAGGCACACCCCAAGACGTCATGAAAAACAAACGTAGCCTAACAGGTAAGTACCTTTCAGGCGAATTAAAAATTGAAGTCCCAAAAGAAAGACGCAAACCCGCAGGTTACATCACAATCTACGGCGCCAAAGAAAATAACCTTAAAAACCTTACCGTTAAACTGCCTCTTGGCGTGCTTTGCGGAATCACAGGAGTTTCAGGATCAGGCAAGAGCACACTAATGAACCAAACAGTAATGCCGGCACTACGTCAAATGTACGGCGAACGAGTAGACAAAATCGGAAAATACGACAAAATGGATGTACCAAACTTTGTGCAAAATGTCATAGTCATCGACCAAGACCCCATTGGCAGAACACCAAGAAGTAACCCTGCCACATATACCAAACTTTTTGACGAAATCCGAAAAATTTTCGCCTCAACTAAAGAAGCAAAAGCCCGCGGCTACAGCCCAGGGCGATTCAGCTTTAACGTTAAAGGAGGAAGATGCGAAACTTGCCAAGGCGACGGGGTACTACGCATAGAAATGAACTTTTTGCCTGACGTCTACGTGCAATGTAGCGAGTGCAAAGGCAAAAGATACAACAAAGAAACCCTCAACATACTCTACAAAGGAAAAAACATAGCAGAAGTTCTAGATATGACTGTAGAAGAAGCAGCCCAATTCTTCGAAAACATGCCGTTTATTTCACGCAAACTCCAAACTTTACTAGATGTGGGATTAGGTTACATTAAACTTGGACAAAGCTCCACCACACTTTCAGGAGGGGAAAGCCAACGCATAAAAATCACCCGCGAACTCAGCAAACAAAAATCTGGACATGTAGTTTACCTACTAGACGAACCTACCACAGGCTTACACTTTGACGACACAAAACGCCTCATAAAAGTACTCAACAGATTGGTTGCAAAAGGCAACACCGTCTACGTTATCGAACACAACTTGGACGTCATAAAAAGCTGCGACTACCTCATCGACCTTGGACCTGAAGGAGGAGAAGCAGGCGGACAAGTCATTGCGGAAGGAACCCCAGAAGAAGTCGCAAAAAACACCAACTCACACACAGGAAAGTTCCTCAAAAAAATACTCCAGAAAGATATAGTATGATACAGATAGCTTCACCCTCAGAATTCAAAAGTGCCGACGTCCCCACAAACCCCGGCGTCTATATCTTCAAAGACAAAGAAGACGAAATACTATACATCGGTAAAGCTAAAAACCTACGCGCTCGCGTCAAAAGCTACTTCACCAACGCCGCAGATCAACCCGCCAAAACAAGGCAACTAGTCTCTAAAATCAGAAGCATCGACTGGATTGTCGTCAACAACGAAGTGGAAGCATTACTTTTAGAGAACAAACTAATTAAGCAACACACGCCCCGCTACAACATAGACCTCAAAGACGCAAAAACTTTTGCGTACATCGCACTTACCAAAGAAACATTCCCAAGGATACTCACCAGTCGCAAGGTTTCCCGCAAACTAGAATCATTTGGACCCTACACGGACGGCTTTACTAGGCAAGACCTACAAAAACTCGTGGTGAGAGTGTTTAAACTTCGCACATGCAAAACGCTGCCCAAAAGAGCATGCCTCAACTTTCACATAGGCTTATGCACCGCCCCGTGTATAGGAAAAGTCACCGCAACACAGTACGCAACACAAGTTGAACAGGCAAGGTTGTTTCTTAAAGGCAACTACGAGCAAACCGCAACTAAACTGCAGGAACTTATGAAAAAGGCAGCAGCCCAACAAAAATATGAAGAGGCACTAGAGCTTCGCAACCAAATTGCCTCAATCAGACTACTCACACAAAGGCAAATTGTAGACAAAGAAAAACTTTTCGACCAAGACATAATCGTCTTCCGCAGAGTAGGAGAAAAAGTTTTAGCCGTACACATGGGCGTACGCAAAGGGGTTCTCTTAGGCAAAAAAGAATTCAACATAGATTTACAGCCAGAAGTGGAAGAAGAATTTCTGAAAGCATACTACTCAGTGAATGTGATTCCTAGAGAAATTCTGCTAAACAAACCCCTCTGGCAAGACAAAGAAGAAAAAGCAGCACTAGAAGAGTTTTTATCAGAAAAAAGGGGCGCAAAAACAACGTTAACTATACCACGGCGCGGCACCCGCCTAGAACTTGTCCAGCTTGCAGAAAAAAATCTTGAAACGATAATGGAAGAAAACAGCACACTGCTGGATCTGCAAAACTTTCTCAACCTACCCAACATACCACACATTATTGAATGCTTTGACGTATCCAACCTAGGACAAGAACATCTCGTGGCAGGTATGGTACGCTTCACAAACGCCAAGCCAGACAAACCCAATTACCGAAAATTCAAAATCAAAACCGTCACAGGACAAGACGACTTCTCCGCAATCCACGAGGCAGTCACCAGAAGATACAAACGGTTGACAGCGGAAAAAGCAACGTTACCAGACCTCGTCGTAATAGACGGCGGAGCAGGACAAGTTAGGGCAGCAGAAGCAGCTATGAAAGCACTTGGGCTACAACTGCCCCTTATAGGATTAGCAAAAGAGCATGAAGAAATCTACTTACCCAACGATGATGTCCCAAGACGAGTGGACAAAAACAACCACATTATGCTACTACTTCGAAAGATACGTGATGAAGCACACAACTTTTCTCTACGCTACAACATAAAAAGACGCGAGCTAAAAATGAGAGAAGAATTTAAACTCCAAAGAAAAAACAAAGTCACCACCTAACAATTCGCATACGCACAGTTATTGAAAATAGTGATTAACGGTTCACAAGTGATAAATCAAATCTTAAACTAGTATATAATAGCGATTATAAATGAAAGAGAACTTGGAGATACCGTGCGCTTCATGTGCGTTTTGGAAGAAAGAAAAGAAGACATTTAGTTGCAATCCGAACAGCTGTGCCAAACTGACAGACTGGTTAATGGGACACGCCCAGATGGATTTTATGGGTAAGATACAACTACAACTTGAAAAACCCCAGCTTCAATACATCGTTTAAACCTGAAAAATTTTCAACAACTCAATTAAAAAGACGCTGAAAACTAAGTAGTTTTCACTTTTACAGCGTAGAAGTCATAGCGCCCTTGACCGAGGCTACTAGTCCAACCTACCATCAGAAATTCGCCAGAGGCACATGGAACAACAGCGTAGGCTTCTTCATAATTACTTCGACCCGCAGTACAACTCCAAACGACTTGCCCACTACTGTCAACGTTGAGAAGCAAAAAATCTCTTAAGCCGTTTCCATACGAAAAAGTAACTCCACTCACCAAGTATTTATCACCTGACAATTGAACAACACATGTGGGCGCGTCAAAGTCTCCGCCGCCAAACGGTGTCTCCCAGACCAAGTTACCGTCAAAGTCAACTTTTACGATCCAAACATCGCTGTCGCCTGCGCCCTTTGAACGAGTATCACCGACAATGACGTAGCCGTCAAAAGCTAAAGCTAAAGCATAGGCCTTGTCACTTTCACCTCCACCGTAAGTACGATTCCACAACACCGTGCCAGATGAGTCAAGTTTAAGCACTAGAAAATCATAGTTTCCACTTCCCAAGGTATCAATGTAACCGGCAACCACACAATAACCATCTTGAGTCACCGCTACGCCCCGCCCAGCAGAATCACACAAATCACTGTAAACCTTATTCCACAGTAACACTCCATCAAAACCGAGCTTGACTACCCAAACGTGGCTGTCTCCACCTTCAGAGGACTCAACTAACCCCGCAAGAAGAAAACCATCTACTGATTTAGCCACAGCAAACAGTTTATTTACACCGTCACAGGCAATTAGAGTAGTGCTCCATTGAACAGCACCTTCTTTGTCAAGTTTAACCGCTAAACCAGATGTTTCGCCTGAATCAAAAAAGATGTTTCCTAAAAGCAGAAAACCATCTTCCAAATTCAGTACTTGCCTAAATTCAGTTCCAAAGCCCTCTTTGAAGGTCCAATTCCAAAGCTCCTTGCCATCTTCATCAACCCTTACAACCCACCCTACGGTTTCGTCGCCTCCAAATGAGGTAGATGACCCCGCAAGAACATAGCCAGCCTCAGCAGCAACTGCAGAAAAACACCTATCGTCGCCTACTCCACCATAGTTTCTTTCCCAAACGAGCTTTGCACCTTTGACCACACCAAAAGACGAAGAATTACCAAGCAAACTCGAACCAAAAAATGAGACACAGAAGGCTACTATCAAAAACAGGAAAAGAAACAAAAACAATCTTTTTCTTTGCCCAAACATGAAGTCTCCCTATCGCCTTCTTGTTAAACAAGAAATAGGAGGTTAAGCTGGAACAACAGCGGCAGAGGGAGACTGCCTGTTCTCCAACAGTTTAGCAAACAGCATCTGCAGTGTCCAAACGAAAGCCGTGTAATTCGTCCAGATTGCCGCCGTTTTAAATTTCTTTTTGTCACCTGACTCGCTGGTTACATCATTCTCATGGAAAGCAATTAGCAACTCTTTTTTATCAGATATCATAAAACAAGGCAAACTTTGAGCTTCAACAACACCAACACTATCCTTCGACAAATCCATCTGCTCAAGAAAGAAAAGGCTTTTCGGAGAATTCTCAGTCAGCAACGTAATATTAATGGCACCTTCTTTCTGTTTAAGTTTGTCAGTAAAATCGCTATAGTAAAGTTGAGCCAAATACTCGTCAGGCGCAAAGATTAAAAACTCCCTCTCGGTACGCTCCAGCAGTTCATCAGCCTTCAGAACTACCTGTTGCTCGCCCTCCAGCATCTGGAACAACTCTTTTTTGGCACTCTCAACCTTCATCTGTGGTACAGACAGCCAAAGCTCAACTAAGTTTTGCTTTTCTTTTTCCAGCAACTTAATTTTCATCTTCTGAGCTTCAACAAGTATATCGATAGCCTTGTCAAGTGGTACCGCGGTAAATTTTAGGGGCTTTTCGAAAATTGAAAATAGAATGCCTTTCTTTTCCAAATCACGCAAAATACGATAGGTTTCAGTTCGATGCAGACTGATAGCTTCGGCAATTTCGCCAGCCTTCTTCTCGCCTGCTCTTGCAAGGTAAAGGTAAACCTTGATTTCATTCTTCAAAAGCCCAAACCGAGCTAGAGTCTCCTCAATTGTCGAAAGTTGTTTAGTAAAGCCTTTATCGCGCTTAACAAACTTGACTGCGTCGCTCTTTTCATCGTAAACTCTCATCAAATCACTGTTTCGTTTTTGAACTGCGAGTTCCATTATATGTTTCACCTTTAGTTTCTAAGTCTGTATTTTGACTACTGATTTTAGCTGACTATATATTAGATACTTGTGACCTCGAAATCTATAGTAGAAATCTGAATCTAAAATCCACATTTTATTAAACCTAAAAAGATCAAACTATCGCTACAGTTCACCGTAACGTACACGTCACATTAGCCACCGTAAGAATTCCCCGCGTATCAACACCACGCACTGAAATCAACAGCGGATCATCGCGTTGTTTAGTGGTTGCAGTAAAAGAGCAGAAATAGGTTCCGTTACCATAATCCAAAACATCAGACGCTGCAGGAGTTAACCACTCCTCAGTTGAAAGCAACCCATCATACTCGTAATACACCGTAAAATTTTTTGCAAGAGCATAATTACCCTCGTTGAAGAAAGTACATGTCACGTTTACCTGTTTGTTAGTCTCTGCCAGAAGCGAATATTCCCCTCTTACAACAACTTTTGAGGTTACATTCACTGAGAACGCTGAAGAAAAATTTGCGTAAACTGTGGAGGAGCATAAATTGACAGAAATGTAAGCACTAGAGATTCCAGTTCCATTGGACAGCCAAGAGATCCAAAAACCTTCATTGTAAGCTCCATCATTAAGGGCAGTGTAGTTCATGTTTACAACTGCAGAGTAAGAACTATTCGCTACAACATAGTGTAGTTGATTCAAATTGGCTTCCAAAACTGATGAGACTCCACCGTTAGAAACATTTGCCAACGCACTTATGACTGTATGACGTATGGCTTGCTTGAGTGCCATCAAACTCAAATTTGACGGGAAAAGAGAGTGAGGCGCATCCATTTCAGTTTCTCTTACATAAATTACTGTGGACAAAATCAGCATGACAACTAGCAAAGACGTGATAACCAGTACTTGTCCAGAAGTTCCACGTTTAGCTTGAAGAGACCGCATTTTAATTCACCGTTGCTAACTGCAACCTCATGACGTAAACAGCGTAGGTTGCGTTTGTTCTTGTGCAAACATAGTCAGCAGCATAGATTCTATCGCTAATCAAGCCACCGCTACAGATTAGTTGGTCGTTAAGGCAAGCAAAGTTTTGATCAAATATGGTAACGTTGAACCATAGAACTGGGGAGAGACATGATTGAAGAAGAGTTTTGATGGCAGACCAGTTGCGGTTGGCAACCAGCTCACCTATCTCACCCTCCGCGTCTAGGCTAACCAGCGTTCTATACGCTACAGATGAGAGAACATCTGTCTCCTCATTAGGGTAACTAGGAACTTTTTGCGTCATAGGGATAATTGTGAGGGAGGAAAGCAGCAAGACAGCTGCAAAAAAGGCTTCTATAACACGAATTTGACCTTTTGTGTTTTTAATCAACCTCATTTGGGTATATCTCCAAAGCAGATGGTAAGTTTGTATAGTGTCCCCCTGACTGTGACTGGGTAAACAAAGAGGTTTTGCTCTGAGCTTGAGAAGTCGGCACCTACATTTTGAGGCAGCTGAGGATATGAAACCCATTCTGCAAAAGTTTCTGTTCCGTTTGTGCCTGTGGTTACGACTACAATTGGGCTTTTGTCTAAAAACTCAGGTATTATGTAGGATGAAGGTGAGTTAAAGGTTAGATTAGCCGCGTAGCTATATGATAGAGCAATGCTGCTGAAGAAAGCAACAGTTGGATAGTTTGAGGAAACAGTCAAAGAGTAATTGAGAGGACTTTGATTTAAGAACGTGGGATTTGGTTGCGGATTTGCGGCCAAGTGTCCAAATGAGTAGGTTCCGTACGCAGTTATTCTTTCATCAAATAATGCACGAGCAAACACTACAAACAAAGCAGCGCCGTTTGAGGTTGCTGGCACTTGAATGGTTAAGTAGCCCACTCCAGAAGCGGAAGTTGAATTGGAAGCACTGCCCACAAAATTGCGACAAACAATGTAACCTCGCAGTTTTGCTTGTATGCCTGCTGTGTTGTGGCTTACGGAAACCGTAAAAGTATAAGTTGTGTAGTCGCCCCCAGTGCTGTTATCCGAAAGTGCAATGTCGACGTTTAACATTTGGCTTAAAGACACGCCAAAAGCCAAGTTAGTTAACCGCGCACTTTTAGAGAGGTCTATGTAAGACAGCGCATACAAGTTTTCACTGCTTAGTCTACTGAGTTTGTCTACGTCTAATGCATACGCGCATTCGATGTCAGAGGATGCAAGCCCAAAAACGGTTGGAGTTTCACCGCTTGCACCCCACTCAATTGGAGAACCTGGGCTTGTAACAATGTGGTCAGCTATAGCCTGCAAGTAAACTTGCTTGTTTAAGTCTTGAGCACTGTTTATCTGAGTTTGCATAGTTCCAGCTAAGAAGGCAGTCGCTATGAGTGCTACACTGACCAGAAGTGAACACGCAAAGAAAGTGTCAATCGTAATTGTGGGAATTTTGTTTTCCTCCGTTTAACTCATCATGGGAGATAACCCAAACATACCGGACAACAACTGTTGAGATAACACTAAAGACACATAAGCAACACCTGCAAGCAGCGCAGAGTATTGGAAACCTGCTCCAAAGTTGCCTTCGCTTATTTTTCCAATGAAGAAGCCTGAGATCCAGCACTGAAGGATTATGCCTACGGAGAAGATGCGCATTTGACTCTGCATTGCCATGAACGCCACTGAAGAGAGACTGCTACCGACAACAGAGGACATCATGTAGGTGGTTATAGCCACAATTGTGGTAGTTACTGCAATCAAAACGCTCCAGATAACGGCAAGCATAATGTAAGGACGCAATAAAGCACGCTTGTTAATTTGCAGTTCACGCTCTTTTTCACTATACTCGGAAAGTATCTCCAACGACGGCGTAGCATTTCCACCAATTTCTATAGTTTCAATCATCATCGCAAAATTTAGCATAACAAACCAACTCTTAATTTCCTTGCTCAAATTAGCAAAAGTTTTACGTAAAGGTACACCCCACTCAAGCTGGCTACGCAGAAGCTCCAAAAACTTTGAAAAACCACCATAACCTTTGCGTTTTGCCGCTTGTATAAGGCTTTTTTCAGGGGAAAGCCCAATCTTATTTGCTTCAGTAACGTCTCGTATGAAGTGAGGAATAGAATCCTCCGCATTGTAGTTAACCTTGGCAACCCGACGATATTGAACAGCGGGTATGAGAGAGCCCACCACTAGCGCCAGAGTAGCTATTTCAGGCAACCCAATAGGCGCCAACGAATCAAACATTGACGGAAACATAACCAGCGAAAAAACCAGAGCTAAAACTGGCACAACAAGCACGACGGCTTTTTTGTAGAGTTGAGAGAGGTCTACAAAAGAACTCTTTTGCATGTTGTGGGCAAGCATTATAAATATGAGGGAAAGAACAGGCATAAAGATAAACGCGATAAGGTACGACATTACAGGCGAAATTGGCAAAGAACTGGCAGATAAAATATCTATCACACTTGTTGATGAGAAAACAACAAATAAAATATAGGTACACAAAACCACAATTAGCATAACAGTGTAAGCCTCCACTAAAGTGGCGATTTTTTCGATCGAACGGGTCATGGCATTGTTCCGCAACTCAAAAATTACTTTAAGCTCACTACGTAAGAAATTGACCAGTTTGCCGCCGCTCCGCACAGAAGATACAAAGCCCCCCAAAAAATTCCTATATAGTTTGGACTTTGTAACCTCTGCCCGTTGATGCAGCACAGTAAGGGGATCTTTACCTAAAATCTCCACCTGCCTAATTACTTCGTCAGCCTCTTTTCTGAAGGTGGGCAAAAAGGAAAGTTTTCGCATCTTTTTCCAGCTGTCATAAGGTGAAACACCACCAGCCGACAACAAAGTAAAAATCATCACAACAAAAGGTAGTTCTTGTTCAAGCTTCTCCCGTTCTTCACTTGTTGCACTAGTAATTTTGCCTACAATTTTACCTAAAAAACCACTTTGAGCTTTCAACTACTTAAACTCCTTTTACAGGCGGGTTGTTTGTGTCCTCCACGTTAATTGAGCTATAGAGGGCCTTGTGTACACTACGGAAGTCACGTAAACCACGCTCCACCATCTTTAGTAGTATCTGCTTTCTACGCTCAAACTCCTGCATGACAACGCTGTAGGGAACATCCAAACTTTTAGCAATTTTATTCAAGAGATAGCTGTCTCCAAGATTTGCTTGGAAGTAATCTCCTGAAGCATTCCACTTAAACACATCATGAATACCACCATTGTTGTCAATTTCTGAAATCCGCACAAACTTCCTGCTAGAAGCCTTTTTATCTACTCCGAGAAAAGTTGGAGTCTTAACCTGTTTAACTACTATTACGCAGTTCATAAGTGGCAAAATTCCCTGCGGGATATTCATAGGTGGCTGTGTTAAACGTTTAATTACAGTTTCCACATCCTCCGCGTGCAACGTACACATTCCACCGTGACCTGTAGCTAAAGCCTGAAACAAAACGTACGCCTCTTCCCCTCTAACCTCGCCTACCAGAATCAACGCTGGCCTGTGCCGCACTGCCGATTTGATAAGGTCATATAATGAGACTTCACCTTCGTTTAAACCTCCAAAGCCAGGACGCGAAATTGTGGAAACCCAGTTTTCTTGAGGCAAGTTGATTTCAGAAACTTCTTCGACGGATATCATTTTAAAGTCAGGCCTAACAAGGCACGCAATAGCGTTCAACGCAGTGGTTTTTCCTGCGCCAGTTGGACCAACCACCATAACAGACATTTTGTTCTCCATCAGCAACCAAAGGTAAGCCGCAATTGACTCATCAATGGTTTCATTTGTTATTAAATCCACAATAGTTATTGGATCCTCACGGAACTTCCTTATAGTGAAACTTGTGCCTGCAGGCGTGGTTTCTTTACCAAAAGAAACGGCAAGTCTATGTTTGCCAGGCAAAGTCAAATCGACTATAGGGTGAGCAATGCTAACATGCTTGCCTTGCCTGTGCACTATACGAGTTATGAAGTCGTCAAGTTCCTCCTCATTTGTGTAGACTATGTTTGTTCTCATATTTTCGTATCTTCGATGATACAAAAACACGGGTTTGTTGACGCCCAAACAACTTATGTCTTCGATGTAAGGGTCACACATGAGACCATCGATTTTTCCATAGCCTATAAGCTCTTTTTCGAGATAGTAGGTTATTTTTCGTAAGCTAACCTGGTTGATTCCGGTTACAGTTGCCTGATTTTCATCAAGTATCCTTGGAAACTGCCTTTTGAATGAGTCTTCAAGGGTCTCATCTGGTCGAGGAGCCTTCAACTGAAACTCAAGAATATTTTTCAGCTGATTAAAAGCAGCCCGCTCTTCGCGGTTCATAGCTAACTCATCAACGATGTAAAGGTAGCCTCCCTCAGATTCATCTTGGAATACCCACGCATAAGAAAAGGGAGGTTTGAGAGGATAACTTTCTATCTGTATGTAGCCTTCAGGTACACGCCAACCTTGGATCCCTAAATAGCCAAGTAGCTCCTCTTCAGAAGTGAAGCTTTGTTCTTGTTCCTCAACTTCTTCGTTTTTCTTTTTGCCAAGTTTCAATTCAGCTACCTCCCATAAAGCAGTAAACTTGCACCAGCGGCACCAAAGCTGTATTTTAGAAAAGCCGATGCACCCGAACCGCTTACGTAAACACCTGACGCAGCAACCTCAACTGGTATATCCACACGTTTTTGGCTAGAAAGGACTACTGCACCAAAACCTGCTTCAACCCACGCTCTTGTGGAGTCATTTGCCACTTGAATGTGGTATCTTTGGTTTCCAATCAGAGGCGGCAGGCCTAAGTGCAAAGTTGCAGTGAAGTTCTCTGTTTGATGAGAAGTAGCCAACTCAACACTTTTTGCTGCAACGTACTTTGCTATATTGTACAGTTGCTGTTCTTCGACTTCACGTTTTATATTGGCGGCTGAAAAAGCGCAACTGGTTACTATGAGAGTGCCTATGATAATCGAGGCGAAAAGTGTGTAAACATAACCTGGAATTATAGAAGGCATTATCTTAAGCACCTCTCAATTTTCACGTTGGACTCAACAACTTCAACGTTTATTACCGCGCCGCCCTCGCTACTTGAAATGGGAACTGTAACTTGGCCGCTACTTTCGTCTAGAAAAGAATTTACAGTTAGACACGTAAGCTTGTATGATACAGTATAGGTGGTTGTTATTATTTTGTTGCTGTAGCAGGAAATTTTCAGAGGAATTCTGCCGTAAAGGGCAATATTTTCGGAAGAATTCAGGTTGACTACATAAATACGCACAACATTAACTGGAAGGCTACCTCCTGCGCCTGATGCAATGGAGGATACGAGCGGGCGGTAACGCAGAAGAAGTTCAGGATGCTCCACACCGTGTTGTATGGAAACTTGCGAAAGTAACGAGCCAGACTGATTAACTATAGATCGACTGTCACCTTTCAAGTACAGACCTGTATCCGGTGATTCAGAATACGGCAGTTGATAGACGACGTACCCCACAGTTTGAGCGAAAACCGTCTGGTTTATGTCCTGACCACCGGTAACTCTGATGAAAAGCGTCCCACGTGAAGGCTCAACACAAAGTTTTCCACCTGAATCACCCAACTCGAGTGTACGCACGGAACCTGGCTGCCAAGCAACAGCAAGAACACAATCGTCGACCGCCAAGAAATCTTGCTTTGCTGTAGATACCTTGAGGCTTTGGCTGCGGGCGTTAACTTTTTCAACCGCAAAGTAGTACGTAACCGAAATTAAGCCGAGAGTGGAAACAAAAAGTATAAGAAAAGTGGCAGGTAGAGCTAAAGCTTTTTTAGACTTAAAAACCCTAAGCACAAGTAGAAAGAGAGATTTACAGCTATACCTTCTCAATCATTTGTTCGCTCCATGTGCCAATTTCAGTAAAGAAGTCATTGAAAACGCGTTAAAGCTGTTTGTGTGTAACACCAAATACATATTACACTAAAAAACTCCGACCTAAAAGCGACTTCAAGATCTATCTGCATAGAACAACAGCACATATAAGTGTCTATTACGCTGAGAGTCAAAGGTTCGACATAAATGATTTCATCATAAACAGTTGCTTTTTTGAAGTTTACTCCAATGTTAGCTAATTATATGTTTTACCAAATGTGACGCCGAACGTTTAACCTAAACATAAACACACGGTATATTGTTTGATATAAAAAAAGAAAGATGGGGGAAATTATGTGGGGGTTAGTTACTCTTCACTGTATCTTAGATGTATGCCTGGACATTTGTCTCTTTGTAGTACATTGCCTGTGATGTGAAAACAGTGATTGCGACTGTCAGACCAATGTCGTTGATAGTAATGCTGTCTGGACTATCGATGTAAATTATTAAGGTTTGTCCTGAGGGCAATGTAAGGTCATTGGTAGCAGCACTGAAAGTTAAATCTTCGCCAACAGGCACATCTTCATCTTCTGCAAGAGTTGCAACGAAGGTCAGGTCCTCAGATATTGAATCAGTTGTCATTGCGTAGAAAACATTTTCCCACGCAACTTCCTGTCCTCTAACTGTGAGTTTGTCGATAACTACGTCTCTACCACCAGTATTAATTATCATTATTGCGGCCTGTGACGCGGCGTTTGAACCATCATACCATACGTGTTGCTTGGTCAAGTGTAAGCTTTCTTCTTGAACACGAGTGCTAGTTACGTTGATTGCAAAGTATGTGACGACACCCGCGAGCAGCACTGAAACAACAAGTATAATCAGCGTTGTTACGACTGTACTTAGAGCCAAACGATTTTTCATTAGGTTTTTCATTTGACTTTCACTGAAAACCAGTAACGCTAATTTACGATATATGAACTTGTGCGTAGATAAAACCTACACAATTATTTGAAAAATAAAGAGGAAAAAATGAAAGATTGTTTTATGTGGGATGGTACGCTTGAACATTAGCTTCTCGATAGTACATCGCTTGTGCAGTGTATAGGGTTATGCTTACTGTTAGACCTATGTCGTTGATGGTTATTGAGTCGGGATTAACGATGTATAGGATCATTGTGCACCCTGATGGAAGGACTAGGTCATTTGTGGCAACTGTAAGTTGGTATTCAGTTTCGCCGAATATCACTTTGTTGTCGTTTGCAGTAGGATTTTCGCGCACGAAGCTATCTACGAAGTACAGGTCGCTTGCTATTGGGTCAGTTGTGATAGTGTACAGGACGAATTTGCCTGCGCCATCGTTCCATGGTGCTTCTTGTCCTCGGACTGCCAGTTTGTCTATAACGATATCTCTACCTCCAGTGTTAATTACCATCAAGGAAGCGATAGAGTAATCTGGATCGCCAGGTTCTGCTTCAGGGTTATGCCATATGTGTTGTTTGGTTAAGTGTAAGCTTTCCTCTTGTACACGGGTGCTGACGACGTTGATGGCAAAGTAGGTAACGACACTTGCAAGTAGCACTGAAATGACGAGTATGATTAGTGTGGTAACGACGGTACTTAGCGCGTAGCGATTTTTTAGCAGTTTGCTTAGAGTATTCATTGTGCCTTTTCACCTCCTAAACCAATTGCGTTTAGCAATGGTCGGCTAAATCTAGAAAAAACGAACCGGGTGATTCGTGTCTTGAGGTTTATTCTAAATTGAGGGTTTTGTGGTGGTTTCATGTTTTTCGCCGACTTTTTTTCTTTGAAACAGTGAATAGCGATTTCCTTATAAATATATTCTGTCTCAAGACTTAATATTCACTCTCTTGTTTAAGATTCACAAGTCAAAATCAAGATAGCCACTCACAAACAGTAACTGCAACACTTGTGAGCGCATTTTTAGTTGCAAACAAAATATAGCGCAGACACCTATTGTACTTGTGTGTGTAACAGAAAACACCACACAAGTTTGCTAAATAAAAGCAGTCAGCATCAGCAACTAAACCCTGCCACAGGTCTTTTGCAAAACTTTATAAAGAAAAACAAAAAAGGTCACTCAAAAACAAGACAATAAGAAAGAATTAAAGAGTCTGAAAAACAAAAAAGACTTTAGTAATCACGATATTATATGAACCCTTGTCATTCTTCCATCATTATCAGAGTAAGAGTTGACCGCACTTTAGGTAACGCCCTTACCCGTCTAGTAACCATTTCTTTGAGTTCTTCCATACTACCAGCTTTGATCTTAGCTATAATATCATACACGCCGTAGGAAAAATAGGCCTCCTCGACACCCTCAACATTCCGTAGCTCTCTCAAAATATCATCCTCTGAACCGGATTCCACATTTATCAACACAAAGGCTCTAGGCAAAGTCTTCCCCTATTTAAAATAATAGTGGATAGAAATTAAAAATGTTATGCAAAAAAGGAAAGTTTTAACATATGCCACAAAGCACATCTAATTTGAGAAACTTGATATAGCACGGCCAAAAGCATAAGGAATTGGGGTTCACCGCTTTTCAGTAAAAATTAGCTCAAATCAGAAGAACAGAACAACAAGATTTAGGAAACTTCCATTGTAAATTTGTCAGATGTAGATGAAATGACTTTATAATGTCAGTCAAGCCCAAGAGCGCCAACATACAAAAAGTGTTATTTAGCAGAGTATGTTTCTTGTCTTTGGTGCACAGTTTGCAGTTTCAAGGGAGAGACATAACTTCAATTGATGACTTTAGTCAAGAAGAAATCAATTATGTTCTGAAAATCAGCAAAACAATGGAGCCAATCGCCGCAAAAGGCTCAGATATGCTTAAAGGAAAAATTCTCGCCAACCTATTTTTTGAACCTTCCACCCGTACACGGCTGAGTTTTGAAGCTGCAATGCTTAAACTCGGTGGCTCCACAATAGGTTTCGGCGACGTAGAGAGCACGTCTGTTAAAAAAGGAGAAAATTTAGCTGACACTGTACGTACCGTAGAAAATTATGCAGATATAATTGCGTTAAGGCACCCCCTTGAGGGAGCGGCAAAACTTGCAGCGCAATTCTCTAAAATTCCAGTAATTAACGCTGGTAGCGGAGCGGAAGAACACCCAACTCAGGCGTTGTTGGATCTGTACACCATAGAGAAAGAGAAGAAAACAATTGACGGCCTAAAAATTGCATTGGTTGGCGATTTACGCTACGGAAGAACAGTCCATTCATTGTGCTACGCGCTTTCCAAGTATAATATAGAATTAACTTTGATCTCACCTGAATCTTTGCGTATGCGGCGCGAAGTTCTACGAAAAATACAAAATAAAATCCCTGTTACAGAAACGCAAAATTTAGAGAAGGTCATTCCACAAATAGATGTTTTATATGTCACAAGGATACAAAAAGAACGATTCCCAGATCAAGCTGAATACGCCAAAGTTAAAGGGGTCTACAGGGTAGACCTGAAAACTATTGCAAACGCCAAAAAAGACCTCATTATTCTCCATCCTTTGCCGCGAGTCGACGAGATTGCACCTGAAGTTGACAACACGCCTCAAGCGCGCTACTTCCAACAAGTGTGGAACGGCAGTGTTGTCAGGATGGCGCTACTGGCGCTGGTGTTAGGAGCCGTAAAATAAGTTACTACGTAAATTTGAACCTGTCAAAGGTCACAACTGGACTGATAGAGCCACATGAAGGACATTTATGTAATTCTTCAAACCAGCTTTTTTGGCAGACAGTACAATAGGTAATTTGACGGTTATAGGTTAAAAACTCTATGTTTTGATTTTCCATCAATTGACAGGTTAATTTCAATAAATCAGCTGCTTTAACTTCTACCCCGCCAACTTCTATTATGGTCAGGTTTCCACCCTGCCTTAGACCTCTTAAGCTTTGCTCAATCTCCAACTGTTCTAAAGGAACAGACAAAAAATTACCTGTCTGAAGCTGCAGACGGTGTGTAGCTGAATAGAAAGGTTTGTCGCGGGTACCGGAAAATTTGGTTTTTGCAACCCCGTATTTTTCAATGTCTAAACGAGCAAACCTTAGAGAGGCCTCAGGATTTGGCAAAATAGAGATAAACACGCGCCTTCCATGTTTTTGCCCTGTCTTATTAATAAAAGTTAAACTTGTCTGCACAATGTCTTCAACAAATCTTAGACTTTCTTTTTCACCAAGGCTTTTGGAAGTGAAGCACTCAACAGTTTCTTTTAACCCTACAAGATTTATTATTCCAGTACAGTTTTCTAATCTGAAGTAAACATCGCCATTTGTTTCCTGCATCATAAAAGGCAAAGCAATTTTACCATGTTGCTTAAGAGCACGTTGTTTTATGATTAATGCACGTTCTGCAAGTTCACACCGCTCTTTGAGAAGGCTAAAAAATTTAATTTTGTCTTTTTCGCTCTCTTGAAAGATTCGAGGCAAATTCACTTCGACGCAACCTAGGCACCCAGTTCTCAAAGTATCGGTTTCCCAGTCACCAGTCAAATCTGCTTCAAGCTTAACGCCGTTAGCGGAAAAAGCCGCTTCTGTTCTGTCTTTTTGTTTTTGCATGGTATTGACAAAGTAAATAGCTCCTTTTTCTGCAGCTATTTCATGAGCTTTAAGAAGCATTGAATGCGTTTTTTCATCCTTGAGCGCCTCAGGGTTTATTTTGAATATAAGTTTTGGATTTACTAAGGGTTTAAGCTGATTTTCTTCCAAAAAAATGTCAAACAGAAGATTAACTAACAGTTGGCTTTCACTAAAAAAATCACCATATTGACCTGCGGGGTTACCCTTTGCCACCACGACGTTTTTTTCGGCAAGCATCGAAGGAATGGATAAATCAAGAACTAAAGAAACATCCACATGCCTGTTCAGGTTAAAAACGAATAAACGTAAACTCTCTTTCACTTTTTCAGGTTCCAAACATTTAACGTACGGTGCTAGAAATACGTTGAAGTGGTCAATTGTTTGAGTTTTATTTACCTCTGGACGGCACAGCAATAAAATGTTAAAAATCATTGATAGCGCAGCTTGAAAGTTCTCTGGAGGCTGCTCAGAATAATAAAGAACATTATAGTTATCCAGACGTAAACCGTTTTTAAGAAAGAAACGCAGATCGTGTACAACTTCATCCGGTTTCAAAATCCATGTTCCTACATTGTCAACATGCAGCGCCCCGGCTAAGTGAGCATCCGCTATGTCACGAGGAAAGGCATTTAGAAGTACATATTCACGGAGCACTGATTTTCCCACTTTTAACAGGAGTTCATCGGCTTCTGTGTGCTGCCTATCTTTTGTTTCAATCAATGCTGTGACTTCATGAACGGGTAAACCTAGCCGCGTCAACTTGTGTCGGTAATCTTCAAAACCTTTTTCAATAAGAAGCACATTAACGATTTCGCGAATCAAAGGCGCGGTTAAATATTTAGTTTTAGATTTAAGTATAACTTTCTCAGCTTCTTTAGAAATTTTTTGTGCCAAATCAACAGGCATTTTTGCTTCTCTTATAAGAGAATTAGAAATTTTGTTTGCGTCAAACTCTTCAAACGTTAAATGCGATGTACGAACAAGCATACCTTTGGGTTTAACTGCTCTTTTCTCCACTCTATCCGCTACATCTATGACCAGTTTGCCGAGATCCGTCAGGAAGTACTTTTTTGTTTCAACATCAACTTCCACCAAAGTTGCCTTCAAAAGAAATTTTAAGTGATAAGCAAACCTGCCAGCATCACGAGCGGGATTCATCTTCAAGGTGTTCATAAGTTCTGTGTACGAAAGGGCACCCCTATCAAAAAGAAGATTCAGAATTTGCAACCTGATGGGGGACGAAACGGCCTTGAGAACCTTGACGCCACGTGCACGTGGGGGAAGAGACATTTTTAGTTCCTCTTTGAGCGCCTGTAGGTATTGTAAACCGCAGAGTTTAAACTTTAGCTATAAAGAAATGGAAATAAACTATTTCGGAAAAAGACGAAAACAAAAGTCTTATGAGCAGTGTGCCAGTACTTGTTACTGTAGTGAGAGTTATGGTCCACTGCTATAAATGCGGACAATTAAATCCTGACGAGGCAAACTTTTGCGTCAAGTGTGGTGCTACACTTATCAAGCATTCAAAAGTGCTTAGAGAAACACGCTATCACCGTCACGGATCAGGGACAGGCGCTTTAATTGCGGGCTTAATAATCATAATTATAGGTTTTAGTTTCTTAATTTCTGACGTGTGGAACATACATATTCCATGGTGGCCACTTGCCATAATTGCTGTGGGGATGTGGCTCCTTGTGCGTGCAGTTATGCGCCAACGCAGAAACCTCTAAGACACAAAGTATTTCTGTTTTTCTTGTTTAAACAGCCAAAAGTTTAGTGAGAAGAAATCAAACGCTTATTCACTCTTGCTCACAAAAAAAGTTATATTACAACAGAGTGAAAGGTGTAGTCTATTAACGGGGTAAATACACGGATGGCAAAATACATTTTCGTTACAGGCGGAGTTTTAAGTTCCGTTGGAAAGGGCATATTAACTTCTTCAATTGGCAAAATGCTTCAAACACGTGGATTGAAAGTCACCGTTATAAAAATTGATCCGTATGTAAACGTTGACGCGGGAACCATGAACCCATACATGCATGGCGAAGTTTTTGTCACTGATGACGGAGGCGAAACAGACTTAGACCTAGGCTGGTACGAACGATTTCTAGATTTGAGCCTAAAACAAGAAAACAACATCACCACAGGTCTAGTTTACAAATCTGTAATTGAAAAGGAGCGCCGCGGCGACTTCTTAGGCAGATGTGTGCAAATTGTTCCCCACGTCACAAATGAAATAAAAAACCGCCTACGTGCAATAGCGCGAACTTCAAATGCAGAAGTCGTCCTCACTGAAGTAGGGGGCACAGTCGGCGACATTGAAGGCTTACCATTTCTGGAAGCAATAAGGCAAATGCGCCTAGAAGAAGGCTACGAAAATACACTTTATGTTCATGTTGCATTGGTCCCAATACTGGACGTCACTATGGAGATGAAAACTAAACCTCTCCAACACAGCGTCAACGAATTGCGTCGCATCGGTATTCAACCCGACATAATTGTCGCCCGAAGCCAAAAAATGATTGACGCAGAAGCATTACGCAAAATTGCCTTGTTTGGAACCATCCCTGAAAACGCAGTATTTTGCAGTTACAATGCAGATTCAGTCTACCAAGTACCCTTAATCCTCGACAAACAGGGCATGGGCGACTTCATATGCCAACGCTTCGGACACAAATGCGAAAGCGCAGATTTTACAGAGTGGAAACAATTCGTCGACACCATCATCAAACCTGACCACGAAGTAAACATCGCTTTGGTAGGCAAATACGCAGGTTTAACCGACAGCTACGTCAGTATGAGCGAAGCGTTACGTCACGCCGGCGCAGCCTGCAAAAGTCGTGTCTTTATAACATACCTTGAGGCAGAGAAATTTGAACAAAATCCAGAATGCATCTCTGACCTCAAAAACTACGACGGCGTTTTTGTTCCCTACGGTTTCGGACCTCGTGGCACTGAAGGAAAAATTGCAGCGATAAAATTTGCACGTGAAAATGATATACCATTCCTTGGCATATGTTACGGTTTTCAGCTAGCAACTATTGAATTCGCAAGAAACGTCTGCAACCTAAAAGACGCAAATAGCACAGAAATCAACGCCAACACACCCCATCCCGTCATAGACCTGATGCCTGAACAACGTGGTATCGAATA
Organism: Candidatus Bathyarchaeota archaeon; assembly: GCA_026414485.1. Lineage (GTDB taxonomy): Archaea > Thermoproteota > Bathyarchaeia > Bathyarchaeales > Bathycorpusculaceae > JADGNF01. The sequence continues at coordinate 65,569 of JAOAIX010000007.1, read as the reverse complement.
TAAAGGAGCCACAATGCGACTTGGTGCACATAAAATAATACTCGAAAAAGGCACTATGGCATACAACCTATATAAAGCTGAAGAAATTCAAGAAAGACACCGCCACAGATTCGAAGTCAATCTTGACTACCGCGAAATTCTAACCAAAAACGGATTAGTTTTTTCAGGTAAAAGTACTGATGGACGAAGAATGGAAACACTAGAACTGCCAAACCACTACTTCTTTTTTGCGTCACAGTTTCACGGTGAATTCAAAAGTCGACTAGGTAAAGCGTCACCTGAATACTACGGCTTCATTGCTGCATGCCTAAGTAAAAAGATGGGAAAACCGAAGCCTACCTTTTCCTGATTTTTATATACAGTGTTGCTTTTATCTTTTTGGCAATTCTTAGCTATGTTCTTTAAGTTATTCACTTGTAAGTAAAAAAGAAGGGGCTGGAGGGGTTATTTGCGTTTTCTTAGGAAGACCGCTACGACTGCGATGACAACTATGACGATGACGATTACAGCAGCAACCACGTAGATGTCAACAGCCGGTGCCGAAGACTCAGGCTCAGGAACAACTGACGGCGAAACAGACGGAGACGTAGCAACAGCAGCTGAACCAACTGTCATGTAAGTTGTTGCAAATGAGCCGGCGTAAGAGTTTGTGCCTTCAAAGGTCGCAGTGATTTGGTATAACCCTTCTACAGGGGGAATCCAGCTTATGCCGAAGCTCCCAGCTAAGTCTGTTGTGGCTGTTCCGATATTTTGTAAGTTACCATTTGGATCTATTGCAGTCAGTTTGACTTCGACACCTTTTGCATTAGCAGGCATGGGCTTCTGCTGATGAAGATACTCCATCCATGCGCTCATATCAGCGTCGGAAATTGCTGGTGTATCTTTTGAACCAGGTGACTGGTCAGTAACTGTGCCTGTGATAACTATTGGTGTTCCTAATGGCGCTGCAATTTGAGGAGCTGAGACTGTTGTCTTGCTTGGGCCTTTGCCGAAGGTGTAGATTTTTCCATCTAGGGAGTTGAGTGTAGTATAGTATCCGTTAGAGATGGCACCCATACGTAATTTGCCGGATATGCTCCAGATCAAATCACCTGTGTTGACGTCAAGACACCACAGTTTGCCACCTCTCCAAGGAACGCTGTCGGGGGAGTGTTCATCGTTAGTTACGTAGAGTTTTCCGTCAGCAATTGTGAAGCCGGAATAGACTGGATAGGTACCATAGGGTGTTTCGTAGCCTGCGCTTCCAAAGTAGTAGTCCCATAGCAGTCTGCCATTAGAGGTATCGTAAGCGCGAACGTGCCCGTCGTATCCGGACACAAAGAGTTTGTCATATGCGATTTGCCATTGCCAGTTGAAGCTTGCCCATCCGCTGGTGTAAGGTTCGGTTGACCAAAGTTCGGCGCCTGTTCTGAGACTGTAAGCGTGCATTATCAGTCTGGCTTCGTCGTACATTGTGTAAATGCCGCTGCCTATTGGTCCTGGAATGTAATATGTTTCCAATATGCCTGTTCGATTAGCAGTCCACAAGGGGCTAAGTGTGGTAGGGTAGTTTCCGTTTGAGTCTTTCTTCATTTGACTTACGTCATACATTACGTCCACATGAGTAGGCGGAACTACAGAGTTGTCAGCGTAAGTTGCAAAGGCATAACCATCTTTGACTTCTTGAAGTGAAGTCCCAGGAATAACAGGAGGTATTGACACGTTCCATTCGATTCCCCTGTTGCCATCATATGTTTCTCCGATTGTTGGTCCCCATGTGTCGAGGAAGGTTGGGTTGTAGAGAACTTTAGTTGAGTTCCAAAGAATCATCCTGTTTCTAGTTGAGTCAAGAGTGTATGCAAGTATTTCGCCTTTTGGTCCAGGTATTGCAGTAGAAACACCGAAGCCTCCTGGACCACCCCACGTCACGTTTGCTATACTGCACATGTATCTACCTGTGTAGGCATCGTACATTTTCCATGTTGTGCTTGGTGCGGAGAATAAACCGCCTGGACCTGTATCCCAGAGGTATGCAAGCGCGCCATGTTCATTTGGAGTATCTATGTTAACCACTTGCGCGAATTTTATGCTAACATCGTTTAGGATCCATACATCTTCGCCTGTGTATAAGTTAACACACCGAGTTTGGTAAACGACGGATTGGTCTAGATAGTGTTCTGTGAAGATTATTTTTCCATCAAGTATGAGGGGGTTATAGTGTTCTTCGTACGATAAGCCTTGGTAGTAGTTCACGTCGCCGAAAGGCCCACCGACAAGCCCGCCAAGCATAATTTGTTTAGTCCAAAGTATATGTGCACTGTTTGGCGCTATTGTGTATGGAGCAAAAGCGTTGTTTCCGCTACCAAAAGAGCGGGTCATGAAATCGTAGCCTTCCATTAACCAGTTATCCGCAATTTCGTTCCAACCTTTATTCTCGCCGTAAATTGGGGTTGTCCAATACCCTGTTGGGAGGGGGTTATTTGGCATCGGCAAAACAGGTTCACTTGTTACGTTAACTGTGATCTCGGGACTTTGGCTGGGGAGGTAGGTGTTATCATAGACGGATAACCCAAATAGGCTGAATGATGACCCGTTGATGCGCTGCCCAGGGAAAATGGTTTGTAGTTTGTATTGACCTACCATTGTAGGCACATAGATAAACCAGCCATTACTAGTAGAGTCAGTAGTAAGACCTGTTTTGTTGAAGACTGAGCCGTCAGGTAAAGTGATTTTAACTGTAAAGCCTGTGAACATTGTGCCTGCGCCTAAGGCACCTGCGTTGGGTGAAACCTTGTCGAGTCTAAATGTAACAAGCAGATTTTGACCTACACCTACTGGGTTGGGTGCAGCAGCAATAAAAGAGAATGTTTCAACCATCTTGGTTTCAGCGGATGCAAATGGTACTGTTGCAAATATTGAAGTAGCAGCCAGCATCAGTATTATTGTGACAACAATGGCGGATTTGGAAAATTGTTTTTTGTCTTTCATATTTTTTGTTTCTCCTTTTACTGGAAGTAGTCAGTTGAAAATTTTTTTAAGCGTTTGTAATCAGTAGTACTGACGACAATGCGAAAGCTTAAAACTAAAAAGGGTCATATTTGCTCCCACTTAAGAACGGAGAGCACCTGAATGCTGCAGGATGAGTATCTCCAAACGTTGATGGACTTAGGCTTAACACTAGTTCAAGCCAAAGCGTATCTTGCTCTTTGCAGGTTAGACTGCGCGACGATAAAATCTATCTCAAAAATGTCAAACTTGGCCCGACAAGATGTCTACCGAATTATGCCGTCTCTTCAAAAAATGGGTCTTGTTGAACAGGTAATTTCTAATCCAACTAAATATCATGCTGTTCCAATAAAAAAGGGCGTTTATAGTCTACTTCAGCACCATATAGAGGAACAGGAAAAATTAACAAAAAAAACTACTGAGCTTCTGAACCATCTTAAGGAAGACGACCTCAAAACGACCTTTACTGCACAAGAAGAACCCCAGTTGTTAATTATATCGGAATTATCACTCCTCTTCAAGAAGCTCATGAACGGAACTCGTGCATCTCAAGTAAGCATTGATTCTGTTGGAACATGGGAAGCTTTTGATGGAGTTACATCAAACGGATTATCTGACTTTAAGAAAGCACTTCACCGCGGCGTAAGAATAAAATCAATTACAGAAAGACCACCAAATGGAAAAAGTTTGCCGAGTTATGTAAAAACTTTGCAGAAGCACCCGTTATACGAAGTTAGATTTGTCAGTCCTCCTGCACCCATCACAATGGCTATACTGGACAAAAGGGAAGTAAGCATATGCATTTCAGCACCTGCTGGCAACTCACCTTCCTCTCTGTGGTCAAGTAACAGGGTTATTGTAAATTTAGCTTTAAACTATTTTGAAGAGATATGGAACAAGGCCTCAAAAAGCATACCTCTGGGAAAAAGGAAAGAGCTGCAACCAAATAACTTAACTCTGAAAAAAACAGTTAATCATAAACTGCAAACTAACCCTTCTGTAGCGCGGATTAATCTACATACAAAAGGCAATGCTTAAAAAAGGGGCGACAGCGACTATTCAGGACAAAGCATATAATCGAGCTCAACATCATTCTGCGATTATCGATTAGGCTGCGAAAACCAATGGATACGCCGAAACCCCAACTGACACGCAAGACAATACTGTTGCCCATAATTGGAATAGCTGCCTTTTTTGGATACATTCTGCTCTTCAACGTCAACATTCTGGAAATCATATCTACGGCGCAGACCGCCAACCTCTGGTTCTATTCAGCGGCGGTGCTTGTAGGATTCATAGAAGTTTTTTTCTACGCTGTCTCTTGGCGAGCTATACTAAGTGCTCTCAAAGTCAAAATCTCTATTATACGTTCTTTTCTCTACACATGGTATGGCATATTTATGGATCTTGTTATTCCAGCAGAGTCAATTGCAGGGGAAGTCTGCAGGATATATCTTGTTAACAGAGAACAAAACGGCACTAGCGGCAAAACAGTCGCCTCAGTGGTCACTCAAAGAATTTTGGGGATGACTATCAACGTTGCAGTTCTGCTGATGGGAATTATCTTTCTTTTTGATGCTTCAGCTATTAACCCTCTTATCTTCAATGCAATTGTGCTTTTCACTGTTGCCATAACTGCTATCCTGTGCGTACTGCTGGTAATTTCATGGAAAGAAAACTGGAGCACAAAAATAATTAATGGTCTAATAAAGATAGGAGAATTCGTAAGCAGAGGCAGGTGGAAAGAAAAATTCGCCGCTCTCAGAGAGGAAACATTGAAGGCAACAAAAATGTTCCACGACTCAATGAAAGAATTTGCAAGGAAACCTCAAGCATTGATCCTGCCAACCATTATGCTCGTGTTAAATTGGATTTCTAGCCTCGCAATTCCGTATCTTGTCTTTCTTTCTTTAGGCTTTCAAGTTTCTTGGACAGTAATCTTCATAACGTCTTCAATAGTTGTTGCCGTCAAATCCATTCCAGTAGGTGTACCCTTTGAGGTTGGACTGCCTGAGATAACCATGACCACACTTTATGCATCCATGGGTGTGCCCGCAGGCATCAGCGCAACCGCAACAGTTCTAAGTCGGATAATCACACTGTGGATACGAGTAGGGTTCGGTTTTGCTGCACAACAGTGGATAGAGCTAAAACCTGTTTTTAAAGCCAAATAAGCGGTTTCTTTGCAAAAAGCCTAAAATTTTGCTTTACCGTATTTTTATTTAAGGCAACTAAATGGAAATAACAATTGAATATGCAACAAGTGGGCTTCTTGAAGAGTTGCATGAGATAGAAAGGCAGTGCTTTAAAAAGGAAGCTTTTTCAAAGAATGAACTTGGAATCTTACTTACTGCTTATAATTCTGTAGGTTTAATTGCAAGAGTGAACCATGAAGTGGCAGGGTTCATCATAGGCGCAATAGAAGTTAATCAGAGTGCTTCTATAGGACACATACTTACCGTCGACGTGACGCCAAAGTTTCAGCGCAGAGGCGTGGCGCAACAACTGCTACAGGCTATTGAAGATATATTCAGGGCACAAAGGGTCACCTCGTGCTATTTGGAGGTACGAGAAGACAACGTTGCAGCATTAAGTCTGTATGAAAAGGCAGGTTATAGGAAAATTGCTAAACTTGAGAATTACTATCCCACGGGGCATGGGTTATACTTAAAGAAAAACCTCTGAATCAAAAATAAACCCGTTATGGCTAAAAGTCTATTGTCGTATGAAAGAAGCTGGCGGACAAAATGCTTAAAAACGTTAGTTTCCTTCATAGTAAAGGTAAAAGGAAGTTGGCTATGCAGCAAAGCAGCGAACAGCCCTTCATGAGAAATCTGGTTGTTCTACTGAGAAACACGACGTGGCGATGCGGAAAAGTTGAACGCTTAATTGTAAAGCATCTTCACAAGCATCATGAAAATTTTGGCAAAGTTGAAGTCTCCATTAAGGACATAATGCATCACCTCAACTTAGCTGGAGAAAAAAGAAACGAATTCCTAGATGCACTTAAGCGCCTAGAAAAAAGAAATATAGTAAAATTATTGTAAAGTCTAATCCGTAGTGGCTAAATCAAACGGTGTTTGATTTTATCAGTTTCTTGGCACTTCCAATCCACATTTTGACGATTTTAGGTGAAACCTGGAGCTTTTCAGCTAAAACTTCGGGTGATGCTTCAGATAGAGCTTTGAGATTTTCTATGCCGTTCGCCCTCAACTGGTCAGCTCTTACTTTGCTTATCCCTCTTATTTGAGTAAGTTCTAAAGCAGCATCAGTCGTGACTACAGAGGGCTTTTCTTGAGGTTCAACAACTGGAGTTTTAGTGGAAGGGGCAGCAGGTGTGGCAACGGTTAAAGTTGGTTGTGGCGCCTCTTGAGGGGGCGCAGCAGATGTCTCTTGAGACGTTGTTTTTGTTTGCGGTTTTGGCCTCATAAAAAAGCCAATAACGCCACATAAGATACCTACAATTGCCGTGGACATTACGTAAAGGTTACGTCCGTTTTGTTCGGTAACCAAGACAAAAGAAAGAGCTGTTATTGAGAAGAACACTACAGCTAAAACGTAAAAGGTATAATCTAAGCGCATTTTGCCATTTCCCCGCCTTCCTTATTTTAGTTTAGGAGCACTTAAATAATTTTCCTCAAAAAACTGAATAGAAGAAAGAGGGACGAAGAAATCTTATTTCAGCAGGTCGCTCTCTTTTGGAGGCGCTTTAATCAAACCTTTCTGCATCAGTAGCATTGTTGATTCTCTGGCAGTTCGAATTATAGTTGTCGCGCGTTCATACAACTCGTTTCGGCTAGGTTTAACGCGTGCAACACCTTGCTCAATTGATTTTAAGGCACAAGCAACCGCTTCACGGGGAAAAACTTCCCACTCCTCCATTCTCGGTAAAATGTCTTTCTCGTTGATTCCACGTTCTTCTGCGAATTTTGCAAGTTCTTGCGCTGCCGCAATGCACATATCGTCTGTAACAGTTTTAGCTTTTACATCTAAAACACCGCGGAATATTGCAGGGAAACCTAAGCTATTGTTGACTTGATTAGGAAAGTCGTTTCTACCCGTAGCGACAATGCGTGCTCCCGCTTCTTCAGCTTCCCAAGGCCAAATTTCAGGAATAGGATTTGCACATGCAAAAATTACGGCGTCGTCCGCCATGGTTTTTATCCACTCAGATTTAATTGTGCCAGGACCTTGTTTAGATGCTGCAACAACGGCATCGACGTCTTTGAAGGCGTCTTCTATGTTACCGGTTCTGTTCTCGCCGTTGGTTATTTGGGTTAACTCGTATTTCCAAGGGTCATCTTCTTTTGTGATGTCTTTTCTGTTTTTGTGTACTATGCCTTTTGTGTCTACCATTATGATGTTGGCTGGTTTTACGCCCCAACGCTGGAGAACATATGCTGTGCGTATGTTGGCGGCGCCCGCGCCTATCAACGTTATGAGGACCTCTTTGGGTTTTTTACCCACGATTTTAAATGAGTTAATTAGACCCGCGAGAATAACTGTTGCTGTTCCTTGCTGGTCATCATGCCAAACGGGAATCTGAAGTTTTTCTCGAGCTTTTTCTAGTATGTAAAAACATTTAGGTTTCTCGATGTCTTCTAGGTTTATACCTCCAAAAGTTGGCTCAAGAAGCTCGCAGACACGGACAATTTCTTCAGGGTTTTTGGTTTTTAGGCTAATGGGAAAGGCATCCACTCCGCCTAGATATTTGAAAAGCATAGCTTTACCTTCCATAACAGGCATAGCTGCTTCAGGTCCAATATCGCCTAACCCCAAAACCCGTGTACCATCAGTGACCACTGCAACGCTATTCCAACGGTTAGTGAATTCAAATGATTTATCAGGGTCAGCGTGAATTTCCCGGCATGGTGCCGCCACGCCTGGTGTGTACCATATTGAGAAATCCGTTGGACCTGTAATGGCACATTTTGGCATAACCTGCATTTTGCCCTCATAGAACCTGTGCATAGCAGGTGCGAGTTGAGCAGGTTTTTTAGCTTTGGATAATAATTCTTCAACGGTTGGTTTTGATTTAATGTTAGTTGAAGTCATAGTTGGCGTTTTCCTGTTATAAATTACAGGAGAGTGAAACAGGAATGGAGGTTAAAAGGTTTTTTGCCTGAAGAATAGTTTCACGACTTCTCTAAAATGGAAAAGCTATAAGTTTGGACTGAGACTAACTACCAGCAATCATTGGTGAAAAAATGACTGAACGTGATAACCTAACTGACCCCAAAAAAGCAAAAGAATACTCTCAAACTATGGCAGAAAGCCGAAATGAATTGGAAACCCTCAGAGCCGAATTGCAGAAATTGATGGTGAAATTTGGACTACGCGCGCTTAAACTCTATCAGACAGGGGCATCTGAACCTCTTCAACCTATGCAGATGGCCTATTTGATTAAGTATGAATTAAATAATGTCATTGCAGATCTGCAAGAACCCCCCTTTATGGAAGAGATAATCAAACAAACAAAACTTGAATACCAAAAACTGCAGGAAAAACAAACAGCAACTTGAAATTATGGGTTAAATTGGTGGCTTAACACGGCTTAACTCCTTTGCAGGCAGCTTCATCCACTTTTGAAACTCTACCGACGGCGGAAAATTTGTGTAAAGATCCTTGCGATTTGACTCCAAGAAAGTGTTCTTTACCCCTGCGTATTCGGCGGCAGTAAGCAGCAGATGCCCTCTGCTTTTAGCTGCATCATAAATTGTTTTTACTTTTTTTTGCCACTGGGCATCTCGTAGGGCATGGTGTTCCAGGATCACTGTTGGAATGCTATCAGTAAGCTGTTTTAGGTTTTCTAGACCTTGTTGTAATTGCGTCGCAGTAATTTTATAGCCTTCCAAGTAAAATGGTGGACCACCTATCAGCAACACATTCGGTTTTTCGGATTTGATTAAATCTACGGTACGTGCAGAGAGTGGTCCTTGGACGTCGGGAGCAAACATGAACCGTTCATCACCATAACTTACTGTAACCAAGGTAACCCAGCCTAACGCGGAACCGTCTAATCCGTGAGGGACAGCCCCAGAAAAACGCAAAAAAGTTTCTTTGCCAAAACTGTAAGCTTTACCATCAGCTGATTCCAAGGTTTTCGCGTGTTTTCCGCCTGTTTTTTGAAATATTAATGCACGTTCACGCTGACTACTATTAATGTTTATTATAGGATCCTTTGCCAAGACGATTTTGCCCTTATAGATGTGTTGTGCTGTCTCGTTAAGTTGTGTCCAATTGACTAACCAGTCGTTATAGCTAGGAGTGTGGTGGTCAAAGTGGTAATGTGAAACTGTGACAACCTCGGCTTTATCTGCAAATTCAGCTATACGTTGACGAAGTTTGGCAATTGTCTGAAATTCTATAGGATGGGGCAGCAAGTTGGAACGGTAAGGTGCAAGCGATATGCCGGCGTCTAAGAGAACTTTAACATCAGGAGTTTCCACGAAAGTACACATTGAACGAACACCAAAACTTTCCGCTGCCAGCGGCGTAACTTTGATTTTATTTAGTAACATTTAGTCTTCGCCAGCTACAGGTGTATGATTAGCGTACACAAAAATAGACTTATTTATGTGCTGCTTTGCAAATGCCGATGGGGTAAATGATGAAGCACCCATTCAAAAGGGGCAGCAACAGAGAGCATAACTAAAAATAAGCACAAGACGCAAAAAAATCGGGTGTTTTAAAACGATATGTTTAATATCACCGACATTGCCTCTTGAGAAAGCAGCGCTATGGCATTAGCCTTGGCTCCTCAGAGTCAAAACTGCACCGTATAAGATGCTGATAATGCCTACTCAACAGTTGGTACCAAAAATGAAGGGAGTCGATTTTGCTCTCCTAGCAATTGGTGCTATAGCGGGAGCATATTTGCGCTACAAAATTGTAGAGTCACCAGTCACCATAGGCGCTTTACCAGTAAACGTTTTAATAGTCAACGTTCTTGGAAGTTTCCTTTTAGGTATTTTCTCAGTTATTTCTCTCGCGTTTAACTTAGATACAAAATACACGCTGTTTTTCGCCGTAGGTTTTTGTGGTTCCTTCACTACAATGTCATCGTTTGAATTGGAAACTGTTAATCTGGTTGACGCACATCGATTGGGGCTTGCCGCTCTTGAAATAGTGAGTAACGTGGGTTTAGCTTTTATAGCTGTAATTACAGGAAGAATATTAGGGAATTTTGTATTGGAGCATATTATCTAATGAAGATGAAAATGTGGAACGTGACAATCAGGATTAAAAAAAATGATGAGTTAGACGGCAAACGACTTCAAACTCTTGTGATAGATTTGTTGACTAAAGCAGGTGTTAGTGGCGCCACTGTTTGGACAGGAGTGAACGGATTTGGTAAACGTGGCAGGTCAACATTTCATCTTGAGGGGGTTTCTGTCAATATGCCGTTGATAATTGAAATTATAGATGAGCAAACCAAATTAGAACCACTGCTTCCTGAACTTAAAAGGTTAATTGGGGACAACGGGTTGGTAAGTATTAGCGAAGTTTACGTTTTATAACAAGAAACGTGCATATAAGTAAAAAAAGAAAAAGTTAGGTAGTTTTTGAAGTTATTTACGCTTACGTAGAAGTAGAGCTGCGACTGCTACTACTGCTATGACGACGATTAGTGCTGCGCTGATTATGTACACGTCAATTGAAGGTGTTGCTTCTGGTTCTGGTACAACTGAAGGCGAAGGCAATGGTGGTGATGTTACAGTTGGCGTTGAAGGTGCAGGTGTTGTAGTACCAGCTGTAGGTGTTTCTGTTGGCGCTGGTGATGGTGCATTAACTACGCCTATGGCTGTTCTTGCCTCTGATGAACCGTATGAAGCAGAACCTTCAAACATTGCGATGATTGTGTATTCGCCCGGAACTGGTGGGGTCCAAAGTTTCTTAAATAGACCCCCTGAGTCAGTTGTTACAGTGCCGATCTGTTGGATGTTGCCGTTAGGGTCGTAGGCTATCAGTTTCACGGGTACGCCTTTTGCATCCATTGGTGCTGGTCTTTGCTGATAGAGGCACTCCATCCATTCGCTCATGTCTTCGTCGGCAATTGCCGGTGTGCCTTTGGCGCCTGGAGATTGGTCAGTGACCGTACCTTCTATGAGGACGCTTGAACCTAACGTGGAGACTTTAGGTGATGCCGTGACGGTGGTTGCGCTGGGTCCTACGCCAAAGCAGTAGATGCGGTTGTCAAAATAGTTCAGGGTTAAAGCATAGCCGTCAGCTATTATTGGGGCAAGTCCCATGAAAGACATGTTCCATACTGGTGCGCCTGTGTTTGCGTCAATTACGTGGATTTTCCAGCCGTGGAAGTAAGGCGTGTTAGGTGAGTGCTCGTTGGTAACTACAAAAACTTTCCCGTCCGCTACTGTGAATGCGTTGTCCTTTAATGGGTATGTGCCATAAGGTGTTTCAAAACCGCTGCTGCCAAAATAGTAGTTCCATAGATTCCGTCCGGTTGCAAGGTCATAGCAGTGTACTGTGCCATCGTATCCTCCTGCGTAAAGTTTACCATATCCATAGCAGGTGTCAGCGTATGGTTGGTACATTCCCCATGCGTTGGTGTAAGGTGCTGTTGGACCCCATTTTTGGGAGCCTGTGCGGACATCGTAACCGTACCACACCATTGTTTCTTTTACAAATGTTGTAAAGACTCCATCTGCCATCGGTCCGTTCATGATTGTGCCTTCATAGGTTCTGTTTTGCACAAATAATTGGACAGGTGGTTTTCCATCTTTGATGTCGTATGCAACATCTGTAGTTATAGTTGTGGGCACAGTTTGGTGTGTAGCTCTTGCGTAAATGTATTCATTGTTAATTTTTGCGATGCTTTGTGTGCCTGGTACATCAGGTATGGAAACGTTCCATTGGTAGCCTGCGGTCACGTTAGGAGTCGTTGGTGAGATCATCCAGCGCCAGCTCGTGTCAACGGTAGGATAAATTGCTTTGGTTGAGTTCCACAAAGTCATGAAGTTGCCCGCTGCATTTAGAGTGTAAATAAGAAATTCGCCGTTTTTACCCATCACCATGGAGCCTGACGGAACACCTGTTAAGTCTAGAATCCAGTCGCCAGAGAATGCGTCATACATTTTGTAGGTTGAGCCTTGGACGCTCCACAGGTAAGGTATGACACCGTGTTGGTTAGGTGTGTCCATGTTTAAAAGTTGACCAAAAGTGAAGTACTGGTAGTTCTTGTTGGTAGCGTTTATGTACCAGATTGTTTCGCCCGTGTAGAGGTCTACGCAGTAAGCGCCATCCCACAGGTTAGAGCCAGAACCGAGTTTAAGATTATAGTACAGCCGTCCATTCATGATTATTGGAGGTTGGAATTTGCGTTCATAAGTTTCCCCTGGGTAGTAAACGTTGTCTCCGAAGGCACCACCAACTGCACCGCCGAAAGCGATCTCTCTTGTCCACAAAATATGAGCCGTGTTAGGTGCTTTACCGTAAGGTTGGAAGTTACCCATACTATCATATGCTCGGGGACCATGGGGACCAGTGGCTCCCGCTGCAAGCCAGTAGCTGCCAATTGAAGCTACGCCTCTAAGCTCAGCGTTTAGGGGGCGCGTCCAATAGCCACTTGGAAGGGGAAAATCTTGCCAATGTGCGATAGCGGCTTGCTGCACGGTAAGTTCTACAAGCCCACTCTGGCTGGGCAGATAATTGTTTTGTACTGTAGAGCTGACGTTGATTACCTGACCAGGAAAGCGAACTTGGAAGACGTATTTTCCAACCATGGTAGGTGTGTAGAATGTGTATCCTGTTGCTACAGCATCCAGTGTGAATGGCCCTTTAGTTTCGGTTGTTCCGTCAGGTTTGGTGATTGTCAACATCAGACCGGTCCATCGGTCTCCATAGAGTGTAGCAGCGTTTGGAGTTACTTTATCTAGCCAGAAAGCGACAGTGAGTGTTTGGCCGACGCCTATTGGGTTTGGACTAACTGTTAAGAAACAGTAGGTCGGAACATCGGCTGCGTTGGATAAGGGTATTGAAGTTGCGATGAGGGATAGTGTCAACAGCAGTATCAACGAAGTGCCTACTCTAAAATTGTTTTGTTTAATTCTCATTTTTTTCTCTCCGGAAAGATTCGGTATACTGAGTTAATTTCGGTGTACATATAAATTTTTCCTTAGAGAAGAAAAACATGGAATAAAAACTTAATTTGTAAGCAAGTTTAAATTTAATGCTCCAATTTAATTCCATGGAAGTTAATAAAGAGTGAATAAACTTAAATCTCAATGATAAATCCCTTTAGGAAAGAGGACACAATTTGAGCACTCAAAGAAAAATTGATTCAATCGACGCGGAAATTTTGAAGGCGCTTTTGAAGGATGCAAGGACTAGTTTTGCTGAGATTGCAAAACTTTGTAAAGTCCAACCAAATGTTATACGAACACATTTTTACAAGTTAAAGAAGGACGGCGTAATTACAGGGGAAATTATGGAGTTGCGCCCGGAATTTTTTGGATACGACTGCAAAGCCACTCTCCGCTTGAAGGTGAACATAAACAAGGTTTCAAGCGTTGTTGAACAATTGAAAACTATATCTGAAGTGCTGCAAATAGCTGAAGGATTTGGTAAAAAAAATCTGCTTTGCTTCATAATAACCCGAAGCATAAAAGACCTCAACAGAATTGTAGAGCGTATAAGGGGACTTAATGGAGTGGTTGAGGCGGAAGCGGATCTGTGGATCACAACAACAGAAAACGTGTTTCCCGCCAATCTTCAAATTAATGCTCTGAGGCGTAAATGATGGATGCAATAGATTTGGAAATAGCCAAAATTTTGGCTAAAAATGCGCGTGTACCTTTTAGGAAAATTGCAAAGCAGCTCAAAATTTCGCCTCAAATGGTGAGCAGAAGATATGAGAAATTGAAAAAGACTGTTTTCTCGTATTCCTCTGTGATGGTTAATTTAGAAAAACTTGGATTCAAAGCCTCTGTAGGATTCTGTATAAAGGTCGCCAAAGAAAAACAAGGTGAAATAGACCAAATTTACGATAAAATAACAAAGTTACCGAACGTTATAGTAGGAGGCGTATTACTTGGAGCAGTTGACATGTGTTTTCTTGTTCCAGTTAGAGACTTATCAGAAATTTTTGATTTTCAAAAGCACCTGTCTGAAATAGAGGGCATAGAAGAAGTAGAGATAACGCTTTATAAGGTGCATCAAAGTTGGCCAAGGCAACTCTACCAGCATTTTTTACAGAACGTGAACAACGCAAAAAACGAATAAACTTTTGGTGAAAACTGTAAAACAAAATCAAAAGTAGTTTTGATAGAGTCTACCTGAAAGCTTTAAAGTTAGAAACCGAAAGAGCACGTGGTGGGCAATGACGACTCTGGCCCCGAAGACGTGTAGGATGATTTGGATCTTGAGTGCGATGGCAAATGCGCATTGTGCGCATTTGTCGATAGAGCCCGCCAAATGCTAAAGTGCAAATTGTTTATGCTGTAGTTGATGTTTATGGAAAAATGGAGTTTAGGCATGTCCCGATGTAGGATGGGGGGTAAAGAGCAAAAGGTATTTTTCTGATTTTTCTTAAAAAGATTGTTCCAGTATTATTCTTGCGTCCACCGTTTTTGCTCCTGTTTGATATACCATAATGGGGTTCAAGTCGAGTTCTTTAATTTCTGGGTGATCCATAACTAGCTTTGAGACACGTAGGATTGTGTCGACAATTGCGTTTATATCAACTGGTGGTGAATTGCGGTATCCTTTCAGAAGTGAATAGGCTTTGAGTTCGGTGACCATGCTTAAGGCGTCTTGTTTGGTTAGAGGTGCAACTCTGAAAGTTACATCTTTGAGCATTTCAACGAAGATGCCGCCCAGCCCAAACATAACAGTTTGCCCGAATGTTGCATCTTTAACTGAGCCGACAATAACTTCGGTTGATTGAGGTGCCATCTCCTGAACAAGAACACCCACAATTGTGGCTTTAGGGTTGTAGTTTTTTGCGTTTGTCAAGATTGTGTTGTAGGCGGCTTTGACTTCTTCAGGAGTTTTCAGGTTAACTTTCACACCGCCCGCTTCAGTTTTGTGAATGATGTCAGGTGAGACAATCTTTAAAACTACAGGGAATCCAATTTTTGCAGCAAAATTCGCTGCTTCGTTTTCATTTTTTGCAACATTGAACTTTGTGACGGGGATGCCGTAATCTGTACAGACTGCCTTTGCTTCAGGCTCTAAGAGGACTACGCGACCTTCTTTTTTAGCTTGAAGAATAATTTTGTCAGTTTTATTCAAACTTTGCAACCCCTTTCTCATGTTAGTAGTGCATGAATAAGTGGTTTACCTTAAAATCATTTTGTCTTGCAAGACACAAAAAAAAGAATATACTAACGTCTGCTTTAGTCACATTACACTTAAAACAGCGAAAACTTTGGCGTCATCAACCATATTTTGAACTTTGGAGTATTCGTCTGGTTGATGTGCAACCTCTTCGACAGTGCTCCAAACAACTGCTGGAATTCCGGCCTTTCGAAAAAATGCTGCACACGTACCACCGCCGATTCCGCCAACTTTTGCGTCTAAGCCACGAGCTGTTTTTATGGCTTTTTTGAGCAGAGTTACAACTTCGGATTTTGCGTCTACTGCAGCGGGGGCTTGTTGAGTTTGTATTATTTCTGTGCTTATAGTTGCGCCGCTTTTTTGTTCAAAAGCTTCTGCTGTTTCCTTAATGTCAGAGAGGACTTCTTTGATGTCGTATTGTGGAAGGATACGGCAGTCAAAGTATACTACATCCTCGCCTGGTACAATGTTGACTGCCTCAACGTTTTTGTCTTTGCGGGTTGGTTCAAAGGTGCTGATGGGCACGTTAAAATGCTTGTCTTTTTTGTTGTATTTTTTATGGAGCAAATCATCGAGTGCTAAAGAAAACTGCATACCTACACGATGGGCGTTTAATCCCGTGTTGGGGATGCTGGCGTGAGTTTGTTTACCCTTGGTGACCACCTTGAACCACAAGATACTTTTCTCAGAAACTTCAATGAAAGCTCCATTGGGTTCTCCACTGTCTGGAACTATCACTAAGTCTCGTTTGCTAAACAAGTTCTTTTTGATTAGGTTTTGGATGCCGTGGTTGCTTCCGTGTTCTTCGTCTGCCACAAACGCTAACGCTACGGTTCTTTTAGGTTTTATAGCCAGTTGTTTGAGAGCTTGAATTGCGAAAATTGATGACACCATCGATTGCCCGTTGTCTGAAGTGCCTCTGCCGTAAACTTTGCCGTCTTTAAGTGTTGGTTCAAAAGGTTTGGTAATTGTCCACTGGTTTTCCTCAGCAGGTACAACATCTAGGTGTGTAACTATCCAAAGTTTTGGAGAATCTGCTTTACCTCTGTAGTAGGCTATAAGGTTGGGTCTTTTACCTGAAGGCACACGCTGATCTTCTGCTTCGTATTGATCTATGTCATGAAATCCTAAATCTTGAAGAATTTCTTTGAGAAGTTCAGCTTTTTTGAGTTCGCCATCTCCACCGTTTTCAGGTCCAATGGCAGGTATGCGGATAAGCCTCATTAAGGTATTAACCATTTGAGGTCTGAGTTTTTCTATCTGGTTGAAGAGTTCTTGGAATGGCAAAAGTCTACCCCAAACTGTTATTGTTATTTGAGGCTTTATCGTTTTTTAAATTAGAAAGAATTTACGCGTTGGGGTTTTCTTTTAACTCCTGCAACGCTCGGAGTCGTTTGATTATGTTGGGGTGGGTAGACAAAAGTTCCGCAAGTCTGTCTCCAGAAGTCAATTTTTTAGCCAATATTTCGTCAACCATTTTTTGCCCGGTTGCTGAAGTTTCATAAACTTGAAGCGCCGCTGAGTCCGCTGGAGCACGGTCTGGGTCAGCAATAAAGAGGGCTTTGAAAGCGTTCAGATTCTGTGTTTCTTGTGAGCGGCGGGTTTTGCCTGCTCTGCCGTTGGCGTAGACTATTTTTGCTAAGCCTGTGCTGAGTTTTGTTGCGCCGTTATCAACGACGGCTACGCTGTGTCGGTCAGCGTAGTATTCTCGTAATCTGCTCACGTGTAGGGTAAACAAAGTTAAAAATTGCGAGAAAACCATGAAGGCGATGCCAATTAATGGATTACCATTCTCATTTCTACGTTGTCCTCCGACCATGCTTGAGAACAGCAAGGAGTAACCGATGTAGTAAAAAAGCGCAGGCAAAAACGACACAGCCATCATAACTTGAACATCTCTATGTTTTAGATGGCCTAACTCGTGTCCAATTACTGCTGCCACTTCACCTTCGTTTAAGGTTTTAAGTAGTCCTTCTGTTACAGCAATTCTGTTGCCAGAAATGGGGGAACCATACGCGAAAGCGTTAGGCAAGGATAACTTGGAGAGCATAATCTTGGGAGTGTGGATACCGCTTTTTTTGCTTAGGTCATTGACTATTTTGTGAAGGAGGGGGTTTTCAGATTGTTTTATTTCTTTTACTCTGTAAATTGCATCAACAAGATAGGGGGAGAAAAGCCATTGCACAAGGTTGAAGGCAACTACTAGTATAGCTATTGTTACTAAATCAAAGACTCCTGCTAAAGTCAGAATTATACTGAATACTAATGTGGATAAACCAAAAATTACAGCTAACGTAGCAACCATAGATAGACGGAGTTTCCACAGATTCATAGGTTAAATTTCCCCCTTTCTTTTTTAGTCTATTTGGATGTTTATAATGTTTCTCTCATTGTTGCTCTCTAATTTATTTTTTATTTCGTCTCTTTTGAAATCAGACGAGATATTAGAAGGTTTACTGGAGCTTGGCAGTGGAGAGGAGATTTGGAGAGAGAGAATGAAACCTTTGTAAACTCTTAGCTGCTACCGCTTTTGAGTTTAAACTGCCAAGCTCATTCAGCCCGTTCCTTTTTATGCTCTCCTTAAAGGCGTTATGTCTCATCAGCTTTGCGTTATCAATTTACAGCAAGCACGCTTGGATGGTTACTTCTCCATTTTAAGCTGTTTTTGCTTCAAGGTATTTAACTTTTTGCAGTAAAATTGAGAATTTTTGATGATTATTAGCTTTGTCATTGGAATTTAGTCTTTTAAACTAATATTTTGGGCGATAAATTTAATTTTAATGAGGTTTTGGTCAAACGTGAAAGTTTATCTATCAAAGTTAGCACGGTATTATTCGGGATTGCTTGGGGAAGAAAAATGTCGGCTGTCGAAATAGACGAGATAGATGTGAAAATTCTAAAAAGCCTCATTAAGGATTCGCGGACTAATTTGAAAGAGATAGCTAGAGAGTGTGGTGTTTCGTCGAATGCCATTTTTAAGCGAATTAGAAATTTAGAAAAAAACGGTGTTATAACAGGCTACTCGCTTATTGCAGCACGCGAATTGGGCAATTTTGAAAGCTTGTCAACTATTTGGTTAACAATCGATTTAGCTCATGAACTAGAAGCGGTAGAGTTTCTAAAACGGCAAGAAGGGTTATTTAACATTTTTAGATGCGTCGGTCGTTATGATATTGTTGCTTATTGTCTGACAAAGAACATCCAAAAACTGGAAGATATCTTGCAGAAACTAAAAAAGCAAGAGTGGGTGAAAGCTGCTGTTCTTAACATTTGGACGCAAAATGGGAAGTTAACGCTTGAAAATGTTGAAATAACCCCTACAAGAGAAGGTAAGTATGCTAGATGAGATTGACAGGGCTATAATAGATGAACTTTTGAAGGATTCACGTACTCCATTTACAACAATAGCAAAAAGACTTAACATTTCTCCTGGTACTGTGAAAAACAGATTTGAACAAATGAAAAAGGACGAAGTGATAGTCGCTTGCTCAGCTGACGTGAACTTGGCAAAATTTGGTTACCAGTGCAAAGTTTTTCTAATGTTGAAAATTTCAAGAAAAGAAGATAAATTGGACATAATAGAGAAAATTTCAAAACTTCCAAACGTGATTGCAACGCAAGGAATAATGGGGGAATTTGACATATTTGCTTTAGCTGTTGCAAAAGACATAAGGCACCTCGATAAAGTACTTAAAGACATAAGGGCAACAGGCATAGAGCAAATGGAGATTTCTTTGTCAATAAGAGACACTATCCCGTTGCTTCCAGACAAACCATGAAATAAAAGAAACACTCCTAGAAAAAAGGGCAAAGAATACTAACAGTTGTTTCGGCAAGCAACTCTTCAAGTAAGAAGGACCTTATGAGATTTTGAGGTAAATTCAGGTGAAGTTCTTCATATAAGAGAAGAATAGTTACTGAAAAGAAAAAGGCAATAATCTACAGTAACACCTATAGTAACTGGTTTTCAAAGCGTTTATATGAACAAAAAAGAGGGAGAAGTGGGTTTATTCTATTCCCCAACGTTTGGTTACCTTTACAATTATGAAGATAACCAATGCTACAATCAAGAACGTAATCAGCGCAACTAGGAAGCTGCCGATTCCGAAAGTTTGGTTTCCAATTGCAACAGCGTAGGTAGCTAGGTCTTCTAAGCCTGGGATTGCTAAACCAATAACGGGCAGCAGTAGGTCTTTAACAAGGGATTGCACCAGTCCACCAAGGTAGAGACCCATAATGAAGGCGATAGCTAAACCCATGACCTTGTATTTTGATAGAAAATCTTTGAACTCGTTCCAAAAGCCTTTAGGTGGTGTAGCAGCAGGGGGTGCAGGTTTGGGCTCTAGTAAAACACGGATTTTCTTAAGTTCTTCTAAAACCTCTTCGTCTTTAGCCAAAATAGCAACCTCCAGTGTATTATAAGGGAATTGTAAATTTATAATTTGTGTGAGGTGGGCCGAGCCGGATTTGAACCGGCGACCTTTCGATTATCAGTCGAACGCTCCAGCCGTGCTGAGCTACCGGCCCAAGCTTTATGTGCCAACAGTTAATGATATGTAGGTTTATAAGAATTATCATAAACGTTTTTAATCTGCAAGATGCGTTTGTGTAGTGTTCTGTCGGCTGGGTTCGTAGCCTAGCACGGATTAAGGTGTCGGCCTTCGGAGCCGGAGATCGTGGGTTCAAATCCCACCGAACCCGCCATCCACGGCACAGTTGTACACCTTTTGTAGAAGCTTTTTTCTACTACTGGACAAATATCAGGTGTGAACAGTAGAAATTTATGCACCTTTTCTATTCAGGTTTTCTTCTGTATAACGCAGTTGTAAAGTTCACAATACTCTTTTTAATTAAGTATAAGCATAGGCTGTTTTCCGCCCAAACCTTTGGCGAATAGTTTTTTCTTCAGAGTTTATCCCTACGCAGTCATCCCCTAGATTATGGGCTCTGCACTATCCAGTGCTTTGTTGGTGACTTTGGTTGTTGTTTTGACGTGCTTAAGTAGTTATTCACAAAACTTTTTGCGTTCAGTTATATCCAGAACTCTAGAAAAAATAGAGACTACTTTTCCCTCGGAGTCATAAACTGCCGAGTTGTACCACTCACAATCAATAACAGTCCCGTCTTTTCGATAGTTACCATTACGACTGACACAATTTTGGAGTTTGCCCGTTAGCATGTCGCTCATTAGTTGCTTCACTTTTGGTAAGTCTTCAAGATAAACAAGATTTAGTTTAGAAATGTCTTTTCCTAAAACTTCATTTGATTGCCAACCGAACATTTTTTCGGCTTTTTTAGACCATCGAATTATATGGTAGTCAGAGGTGAACTCGAGTTCGGCAAGCGGCGAGTTCAGAGTGTGTGCTTCTAATCGCTGCTTAACTTGATTAATTTCCTCTTGAACTAGTTTTTGCTCTGTTATATCAAAAATGTAGTGAACATACATTTCTTCATTGTAAGGAACCCAAATTCCGCGGTAATATTTTCCTTTATACTTAACTTCGAGCTGTTGAGGGGCATTTGTTTCCCACAATATAGGTGCACGGCAAAAGGGGCAGGGCAACTCTCTTTCTGCGCAAACTTTATAGCAGTATTCTCCGGCGATTGCTCCCATTTCTCTTGCTATTTTGTTAGACGCCACAATTTCTCTACTTTCTTTCTTCAAAATCAGAGCAATACAGGGCAAATTATCTATGAGTGTGGTCTTTAACGCGATTTCTTTTTGTATGAGAGTTTGGGCTTCCTTTTGTTCAGTTATATCTTCAAGTTCAACAACATAAAGAATAGCTTTACCTTCTTTATCACGTATTGCACTCACAATAACTTTCCCATATCGTACGGTGCCATCTTTTCTTATGTGTCGTCGCTCTTGACTGAAAAATGGAATAGCCCCAGAGCTAAGTTTAGACATGGTTGAGATGCTTTCTTTAACATCGTCGGGATGTACAAAATCTTTAAAGGTTAATTTCTTTAGCTCATCTTCTGAATAACCCGTTATTCTGCAGAACGATTTGTTTGCACTTAGGATCTTGAAATCTGGGGAAGTTGTTGCTATGCCAAGGGGAGCATTAGAAACAATGGCTTCTAACCGTGCATAACTATCTTTGAGTAACTCTTCCACTTTTTTACGCTCGGTTATGTTAACGGCAAGCTCTAAAGCAGAGGTTACCTTGCCTGATTCGTCTTTAATCGGTGTAACAATCAACTCAACCCACACAGGATTGCCATCTTTATCCACCGTTTGGAACTCATGAGAGTCAAAAAGTGCTCCCTCGAAAACTTTTTTGACGCCACAACTAGGACAGACATAATCTAAATTGTTGAAAGTGGAGTAGCAAAGTTTACCAGCAACCGTAGAACCACAGATACCTTCCATCACGCGGTTAGCCCAAACAATACGGTAATTCTGGTCTATAATCGCCAAACCAGCTCCAACATTAGCGGTGACGCTCTCTAAAATGTCACGCTCCCGCTTAAGTTCGTATCTTGTCTTTGCGCGTTCAGCCAACAGATATATTGCATGAGACAATTCGCCATAAACGGTCTGTGGCGAACCTTGCTTATTTAAGTAATAATCAGCACCTAAATTCAACGCTTGTATGGCAACGTCCTCTCTGCCCTTCCCGGTAAACAAAATAAAGGGTATTTCTTTATCGTCCTTTTTTAGTTCACTTAAAAAATACAGTCCATCTTTTTTAGGCATCTCATAATCAGCAACAACCACATCATAAACTTTAGCCCTAAGCTTCTGGAAGGCTTCATCAACACTCAACGCATAGTCAATTTCAAAATTGTTCTCTGCTTGAAGGATTTCTCTGGAAACTTCCAAGAAAGAAGCATCATCGTCAACATGCAAAACGCGAACAGGTGTTTTGACCGAAGTTAAGCCTTGATTCAAATCAAACTACCCTACTTTCAGCTAGGGGGTACAAAATCAATATTTAATTTAAGGATTGTTTTATATAAACTGTGCTAATTATTGAATAGTAACCACTGTTTATTCTGAATAAAGTAGAATAAGAGGAGACGAAAAAATAAGCGTGTTGACTTGCAAAGTTTGTAGACACAAAAAACTGTGGAAGTTTGTAGGAAATGAAGAATCAAGAACAACCAAAGATATGACGCCGTGACCGATGGAGAAAACTAAAACACAGTCATCCAATGTAGCAAATTACGCAAAAAATAAGATCAAAGGTGAGTTTTAGGGCGTATTTAATTCTTCAAAAGCACATGTGTGGGGATTAGTGCGCTCTAATTCAGGATGTAATGATATTTTCAATTGTGAACTATTCTTTTTTATTTTTTAGTTTTTGTTGAAGGGCTCTCTTAGTTTGTTTGCCTGTTTGAACAGTTGTGTTAGTTCTTCGTCGGTTGCGCCCTCTCGTAGTGGGGTTAAGAGGTCGGTGAGGTTGTCGTTTCGCATGAGGCAGGGTTTCAATTTGCCGTCGCTGGTAACTCGTATTCTTGTGCAGTGCATACAAAATTCTGTGTTTTCAATTGGATGCACCACTTCAACTGTGACGTGGGGCAAGTGGTAAATGCGTCTGTTGTGCATAAAGCGTCGGCTTTCGATGCTTATGGCTTTTTCTTTGAGTATGGCTTCTTGCTCGTCTAGGAAGCGGTGATGTGTTGAGTAGTAGTCGCCGCTGACGTTTATGGGGTCTAACTCTATGAGTTGGAGGACTGTGCCGGTTTGGCGGGCAAAATCAATCATGTCGGCTACGTCGTTTTCGTTTATGCCTTTTAAGATAACCATGTTGAGTTTTACAGGGCAGAACCCTGCTTTTGCGGCTGCTTGGACACCGGCTAATGCTTGTTTTAGATTGCCGCCTGTCAGTTTTTTGTAGGTCTCAGGATTTAAAGTTGGTAAACTTATGTTTACACGGTTTAAGCCGGCTGTGCGAAGTTTTTCTGCGATGGGAGCCAGTAGTATGCCGTTGGTGGTCATAGACAGATCTTTGATGCTGGGGATGTGAGCTATGCCCTGCACTATATCGCAGAGGTCTTGGCGCATCAATGGTTCGCCGCCTGTTAGTTTAATTCTTTGAATTCCAAGGTTTACTGCGGTTTTAGCGATGCGGACAATTTCGTCGGGGGACATTTTTTCAGCAGAGCGGTTTGCCTGTTTTACCTCTCCTTCTCTGTGGCAGTAGGTGCAGTGTAAATTGCATCGCTGGGTAACTGAAATACGTAAATTAAGTAATGGTCGTCCGCAATTGTCGCTTAAGGTCATGCGTTATTCCCGTGCGTGCTTAACGATGTGGGACGCCTCGGGACATATAAGCAATTCGACAGAAATTCGCACAGCATTAGGGGAACCTGGGATGCAAAACAGCGCTTTGCCGTTGGCGACGCCGGCGATGGCGCGGGACATAAGTGCTGCTGAGCCTATTTGTTTGTAGCTCAGATGCCTAAAAAGCTCTCCGAATCCAGGCAAGGTTTTATCTAAGAAGGGCGAAACTGTTTCAATGGTTATGTCGCGTTGGGTGACGCCGGTGCCGCCGCAGAAAATGGCTGCGTCCAGCCCGACGTTGTTTATCACGCTTTTTACTGCGTGTTCAATCATCTCTTTGTCGTCTGCTATTAAACGTCTGAACAGTACATTGTGTCCTGCTTTCTTCAGTAAAGATTCAACTGCATCGCCGGAAGGATCCGCTGGAGTCTCGCCTTTTTGTAGGGCTTCATACCTGGAGGTGCTGCAGATAAAAACGGCAAAGTTGAGGGCTTTGGGGGCGTGTGACTTGTGGGTTTTTGTGCTTTCACTCATGTTTTGTTACGCCTGTTTAATTTTTTTAACAACGTGAATGTTTTCAATTGACGTGGTCGGGTATTGTCCTTCGGTGTCTTTTTCGTATTGTTTTGTCATATCCCAAATTGTCAACAGCGCCACTGAAACGGCTGTTAACGCTTCCATTTCTACACCTGTTTGTGCGCGGGTTTTAACTCGCGCTGTTACCTCAACCGTGTTTTTGTCCAAAATTTTTGTCTCAACTTCAACGTTGGTTAGCGGCAGCGGGTGGCAAAGTGGGATAAGTTCACTGGTTTTCTTAGCGGCGAGTATGCCTGAGATTTTTGCCGTGTACAATGGTTCGCCTTTCATGATTTTGCCGTCTTTTATTAACTTGATAGTTTCAGGTTTGAGTTTAATTGTTCCAGCCGCGGTTGCTTCGCGGGAAATTTCGGCTTTTGCTGAGACATCCACCATGGTCATAGATTTTTCTCCTTAAGTTGGGTTGTTTGGGTTTTGTTTGCTTGTTCCCAAGCTTCGATAAAGTCTTGTATAGCTTTTGCTTTTGTGGACGCTTGGTTAAACCTGTACATGCGGATTCTACCATATACTCTTTGCTGTACAATACCTTCTTGCTCAAGAAGGTTTAGATGTTGATTTGCAATAGCGAAGTTTATTCCGATTCTGCGGGCTATGTCTGAAACGTTGAGTTCACCTAGTCGGTAGATGAGTTTGAGGATTTTCACACGTAGCTTTGAAGAAAAAACTTCTTCGATTTCCATTCATTTTCTTCCTCTTTGAAGCGATGCCCGTAGTGTCTGCGTTAGTTCTTCAGCTGAAACTGCAGGCAAGTAAATAAGAGTTGATCTGCCTCTTTGCGCAGTTCCTGAGATTTCGGTTTTCAGAATGCCTAATGCGGAAAACATTTGAACGTACTTCCAGAGCATAGTATGGCTGTTGGGTTGTTCTTCAAATTCCTCGCAGGCTACAGCGTAAGCTTTCTCTATCTCCATTAGAGTTGCATAGGCTTTTTCTTTGTCTTTAAACACTTCCGCTGCTGCAAGAAGAAAAAGCTTTTCGTGGAAATTTAAAGATTCAATTTCGTTTTTCTGCAAAGTGGGAATTATGCTGGAAACCGCCTTGCGCAGGCAGTCGGGTGTAACTACTCTTTGATCTTCAGCGTCGGCGTATTTTCCTGCGCGCCACAAAAGCTCAATGGCAAAGCGGGCGTTTCCACTCTCGTTTTGAGCGATGTCCGCTGCAAATGAAACTACGTCTTCAGGTATAGTTGCTGGTTCAAATGCCAATTGAACACGCTCATTTAAAATGTCGACCAGCTGGTCTTTGCCGTATTTTTCTAGGCGGATGATGTTACGTTGGAGAGTGCTTCTTGCACTGTCGTCTAAACGTTTTGTCACCGATAAGTCGCGCATAATGAATATGAATGAGAGTCTTTGTGGTTTGCCAGATCTCATCTCCTGCAGTCTAGTCAGATTGTAGACGGCGTCTGCGCCTTCGTTTTCGATGAGAACGTCAAATTCGTCCAGCGCCAAAATCAGGTGTGTGTTTTCTTCATCTAAGTTCTGCAGCAAGGTGCCCAAAATTTCTTCGGCGGAGAAGCCGCGTTTAGGGAAATTAGGCATTAGAACGTTTACAGCGTGCTGCAGAATGAGTGAAAGTTTACCGCGGTACTCGCGGCAGTTGACGTGTATATAGCGGAAGTTCACGCCATGTTTGTTAGCTTCTATTGTCATGTTTGCGCCAAATCTTTGGCAGAGAGCGGTTTTTCCTGTGCCAATTTCTCCTGTGACAATTACGCGCTGGGTCATTTTTTCGGGAAAATTTAAAATAAAATTGAAAAACTCTGTCAGCAGCCTGTGTTCTTTTTCTCGGTGAGGCAGATGTTCAGGGATGTAGTTTATGTCTAGTTTTGCCTCGTCTTTGAACACGCTGTGGCGAAATCTCAAATTTTTTCATCCTCAAACAGGTTGCAACTCATTTTTTAAATTGGAGATGTAATTAACTGTTTAGAAGCAAAAGCCTAATAAATCCATTCTGTAAACTGTAATTCCGAATCGACAATGATACCTGGATACTTCTTCCTGACAAAAGGTGTTGGTAAACATAAAGAGCAACTGCAGTCTTTTGAGCTTGCCCTAAGAGATGCTGGGATTCAACACTGCAATCTTGTGAGTGTTTCAAGCATAATACCACCTGGATGTGAAATGCTTCCACGTGAGAAGGGTTTGAAACTTGTCCAGCCTGGAGAGATAACCTTTGTCGTAATAGCTCGGAACGCAACAAATGAACCGCACCGGCTCGTTGCTTCCTCCATTGGCGTCGCGATTCCTTCGGGCAAAAACCAGTACGGCTACCTTTCAGAGCACCACTCCTTTGGGCAAACAGATGAAACTGCAGGTGACTATGCAGAAGACTTGGCGGCTACTATGCTGGCAACGACTATGGGAATTCAATTTGATCCGGCGACGGCTTGGGATGAACGCAAGCAGCTTTTCAAAACCAGCGGGTTGATCATCAAAACCACCAACATTACTCAGACGGCTATTGGCGATAAAAACGGTTTATGGACGACGGCAGTTGCCGCTGCAGTTTTTGTACCCACCAAAAACGGTAAGCTTCTGAAACAGTAAAACGTTTTCCAGCAAATAATTACTTTTTCTTTTTAATTTTACTGTTCAATACGTTCCAGTAGGAGTTGTGATGCGAAACAATTATCTCTTAAAACGTGTTTCCTCTTATGGTTTAAATGAAGTACGCAGGTAAAACCGCAACAGCTATAATACCATATCCAAGAAACAAGATTTTGCTGGTAAAACGTGCTACTCCGCCTTTTGTGGGTTTTTGGGCTTTGCCTGGCGGCAGATGTGAACCTGAAGAAAAAGCGGAGCAGACCATACTGCGGGAAGTGAAAGAGGAGACGGGGCTTGACGTGGTGATAATCAAAAAGTTGGGTGAGTACCACGAGAAGGGCGCCCAAGATGGTTTTGAGTACGATTATTGCCCTGCATGTTTTGTGGTGAAAAAAATTGGGGGAGAAATAAAGCGCCAGGAAAGTGAAGTCTCGGAGATCAAAATTTTCAGCTTAAATGCTTTGCCACCATTGGCTTTTGAGCATCTTCAAATGGTAAAAGATTATGTTGCTTCAAAAAGGTCAAAGTCGTCTAATTCAAAAAAGTCAAATTAGTTGACTGGCAGGATCACACTTTTGAAATTGTTTAGAATGCGTAATCGACCTTACCCTTATATACGGGATGCATGTTTTCCGAACAAAGAAACGGTTTATTAGAGCTCCGGAGGAAAGTGACCGTGCATCTGGAAGACATGAAAAAAGAAATTGAGAGGCTTGTCGTGAGCAAAGGTTTCTACAATAAACCTGAAGATGTCCCCAAAAAACTTCTTTTCGCCTTTATTGAGTTAGGTGAAGCTAGCGACGCGTGGAAAAAAGGAGAAAGTCAAGAGAAAATTGCTGAAGAGCTCATTGACACTATATTTTACATTTTGGATGCAAGTCGCTTGGCGTGTCCGGATGTTAATATGGATGATATG
The DNA here is from genome assembly GCA_026414485.1 of Candidatus Bathyarchaeota archaeon. Lineage (GTDB taxonomy): Archaea > Thermoproteota > Bathyarchaeia > Bathyarchaeales > Bathycorpusculaceae > JADGNF01. The sequence goes on along the minus strand of JAOAIX010000007.1, from coordinate 37,992 downwards.
TTTCAGTGGAAACTCAGCAAAAACCTTGGCAGACCGTACCAGTACGGCGAGGGACATAGAAGCAAACAGCTCTGAAGGAAAACCCACAGTGTGTGTGACTAAAGGTGAACATTGAGTATCCTAAGGCGGTTGTTTTCAAATGTGATAATTGCGGTATATGCTGCGGCGATACAGAGCAAAAAACGCGGCATATTCTGCTTACGGCGAAAGACGCGCAGCGTATCGCGCAATATACACGGCAACCTATACTAAAGTTTGCCTACTCTGTTAAGGGTAAATCGCCATATGTATATGAGATGAATAAAAACGCTGTAACAAAAAAATGCGTTTTCCACAAAAACAATCAATGTAGTATATACGTGCATAGACCTTTGATTTGTAAATTTTATCCTTTTCAACTGACAACGGATAATGAAAAATACACGTTTAAAATAACCAGCGAGTGCCCCGCGGTGTATAGTCTGGACACCTTAAGTGAAGGGGAAATCTTGGGTGAACGCTATTTTAAGCAGTTGCTGAAAGTTGCTTTTGAAGAATTAAGCTCTGAAGATGTGGCAGCAGCTTCGCGTTAATCTTTGACTGCTGAATAGAATGTAATTTTTAAGACAAAAAGAGGGCGCTTATAAACTGAAGTGTTTCAGGTGAGAAACTGTCTTAATACATCAGGTTTTTCTAGAATGTAGCCGCAATAGTGGCATTTGAGCATCAGTGGTTCTTCGTTTTCCACGTAGAATTTTGAGTTGATGGGTTCGCCGGCGTTGCTAATACATGTTGGGTTTATGCACTTCACGATCTCTTCTATAGTGCTGGGCAATTTGACTTCGAGTTTTTCGACAACTTTGTAATCTTTGATTATGTTTATGGTTGCTCTTGGAGCCACTAGCGCGATGCGGTTTACGTCTTGTTTGTTGAGTACGCGTCCTTCAATCTTGACAAGGTCTTTGATGTGTATGCGTTTGCTGGGTACGTTAATGGCGATGGTCATAACTTGACGTTCGTGGCCTGTGATTCCCAGAATTTTTACGACGTCTAAGGCGTATCCCGCGTTGATGTGGTCAATAACGGTGCCTTCTTTAATTTTTGATACACGAACTTCTTTGTCAACGCCTAACATTAGAATGTTCCTCGACAGTGAATTGTCTGGTTTGGTTATAAATAATTGTTGCTGCAGTGAAGTGGAGTGTCTTAAACTGTCAAGGGTTAAAGTTTGACTTAGGGCTAGTTTGTTGAGGCGGCGTCGTTTTTAGGGTCTGTTGGGTTCCAAAATTACTTTGAGGGATTCGCCTGCTGTGGCTACAAGTTTGAAGCCTTCGGCAGCTTGTTGGAGGCTAAGGCGGTGCGTGATCATGTCTAGGACGTTTAGTTTCTTGGCAGCTAAAAGAGAGAGGGATTCTTCTAGGTCTTGTGGCGCGGCGCCGTAGCTTGTTTTTAGGGTGATTTCGTTTCTCCAAAAGTCGGTTATGGGCAGGGGGATTTTCACTGTAGGGTCAGGGACGGCGAAAAAGAGGATGGTTCCGCCTTTGTCTACGCAGCTCAGAGCGTTTAAGGATGCGGCTGTTGCTCCGCTGCAGACTATCACTTGGTCAGCTAGGCGGTTACTGTTTATTTCTTTGAGTTTTTGCGGCAAGTTTTCTGTGGCGGGGATTGTGTGGTTAGCACCGAATTTTTCGGCTAATTTTAATCTGGAGGGGTTCACGTCAACTACTATGATGTTGGTTACGCCTTTGTTTTTTGCAAGTTGGGTATGCAGGATACCGGCGAGTCCACCGCCGATTATTAGTACGGTTTCGTCTTTTTTGACTGCTGCAAGACGTTGCCCTCGGATGACGCAGGCTAAAGGTTCAATAAAGGTGCCTTCTTCAAAAGACATGTCGTCTGGAAGTTTATACACGCCGCTTTCAATGTTGATTTTTGGTACTTGTATGAATTGGGCAAAGCCGCCTGGGTAGTAGTTTGTGGTGTGTAGGGTTTCGCAGGCGGTGTGATGACCTCTTAGGCAGTAGCGGCATTTGTTGCAGGGCACGTGGTGTGAAACGAAAACTCGGTCGCCAACTTTGTATTTGGTGACGTTTTTGCCGACTTGGGCGATTATGCCTGTGGCTTCGTGGCCTAAAACTTTGGGTGCTTTGGGGACACGGTACCATTCTGTGACGTCGCTGCCGCAGATTCCTGAAGCCATAACTTTCAACAGCAACTCGTCGTCGCTTATTTGGGGTGTGGGCACCTCTTGTATTCGGACGTCGTTGTTGTTGTAGTACATGGCAACGAGCAAAAAATCACCAGAGCAAAAAGAGAAAAGGAAGGCTTTAGGGTTTTTCAGCTTTTATTTGCTCGTAGAGGTTGTTGGCTTCTTTTGCGTCAAAGTTTTCGTGGATGATTGCGCGTATGGCTCGTATGGCTGCTACGGGGTGTTCGGTTTGCCAGATGTTTCTGCCCAAGTTTACTCCGATGGCGCCTTTTTGGATCCCGTCGTAAACGAAGTCGAAGACTTCTTGTTGGGTTTCTGTTTTGGGTCCACCGGCGATCACGACGGGGACTGGACAGCCGTCTACAACTTTTTCGAATTTTTCTTTACAGTAGTATGTTTTTACTACACGTGCGCCTAGTTCTGCGGCTACTCTGCAGCTTAGTGCTAGGAATCTAGCTTCACGTTTTTCCAGTTCTCTTCCGACTGCGGTGACTGCCATGACGGGGATGCCGTAGTCTTCGCATTGGTCTACGAGTTTGGCTAGGTTGGAGAGGGTTTGGTGTTCGTATTTGCTGCCGATGAAGACGGACATTGAGGCGGCGCTGGCGTTGAGGCGTATGATTTCTTGGATGGATGTTACGAGGTTTTCGTTGGCAAGGTCTTCTCCGACGACTGTTGTTGCTCCTGAGACTCTCAGGATTATAGGTTTAGAAATTGCAGGGTCGATGCAGTTTCTTAAAACGCCGCGGGTCATCATGAGGGCGTCGGCGTATTGCCAAATTGGCTTTATGGTTTCGCCTGGTTTTTCTAAACGGTGTGTTGGTCCTTGGAAGTAACCATGGTCAATCGGCAAGAAAAGGGCTTTTCCGTCTTTTTGGATTAGTTGGGATAATCGGTTTTTCATTCCCCAGTCCATTTTTATCGCTCCGTGGTCTCTTTTGGCTTTACAATTAGATAACCTTTTTCGATAAGCCAATGGTGAAACTGCCATGTAGAGTAACGGCATGCGGTGCGGCAGGTTTGCCTGATTAATTCGTAGGCGTCAGGCTTGTCTTTCAGAGCATTTAGTGTTTGTTGGACAGGGCATTTTACGTCGTTACAGAATTCTCTTGCTTTGTACTCAGTGAACCCTTCGATGGACATTTTACATCGTGGGATATTGTCTGCGCAAGGCTATAAGCGTTTTTTAAATGAGGCTCCTCTTGAGCTCGGTAGCAAAAAAGAGTGCGTGTAGGTAATTTTCAGGTTACTTCATGAGGGCTTTTTTGATTTCATCTATACACTGTGAAAAATCTGCCGGTTTGTTTGGTCTTAAGCCTTTCTTTGAAACTTTCAAGATGCACTTGTAGCCTTTATTTGTAAGCGCTTTCTCCAAGGTGCTAAATGTAACGCCTTTAAAGAGCATGTAGGTGCAGAACAAAACAGTTTTCTTTCCTTCAGCGTTGGGCAGGCGCTCAACGAATTTCATGGTTTCTTTTGCGGGTCTAAAACCCTCCACGGGCGTGCCTATGAAGAGAAAGTCATAGTTTGCTACAACTGAGGGGTCGGAAGAGGTGAGGTCAAACATGGGCGCTTTTGTTAATTCAGCAATGGCTTCTGCCATGCGCTTAGTGTTTCCAGTTCTTGAAAAGTACACTATACAGGGTTTCATAGTTGGCTATCTGTTTTGTTTCTCTTAAATAATCTTTGGTTCATCAAAACATGCGACGAGGGCAAGGGCAGCATGAGAGTGTATTTTGCTGGTGATTTCAAGCTTGAGGTTTCACCTAAAAATTAATGGAAGCCTTCGAGGAAAAAACAATAATAGATAACTACAAAAACAGATACAGCGCCGAAGGTAAAGGGCACCAGCACGTTTGCCAACGCATACTATGCCGTCTTGGATTTCTATGGTGCCGTCCACGCCTAAGAGCTGGTAGAAGCCTTGCTTTTCGCCTGCGTACTCCTCCAGCGCTTCCCAATCATCAACAAGATTAACCAATGCGATTTCACCTGAGACTATGTTGCAGCGAGAATTCAAAAATTATCTGTCGCTTTCAAGGAAACTCCTTGAGACCCCTATTCGGAGTTTCCTTGCTGGGGCTTGCAAGGAAACTAGGCAAATCTGTTAAAACTTCAGTATAGCGTCTTCTCTGGTTGTTGGGTTTTGATGTTTTTGTGTGTTTTTGGCGGTTTGGTGCTTTTTGTGAGGTGGTTTGCATTAAGGTTATAAGTAAGAATGTTCTTACTGTTTGGTGGTGAGAGCGTGGTTGAAGCGTCAACAACCAAGGTTTCCTCCAAAGGTCAAGTGGTCATCCCGGCTAACGTGCGCAGGGCAGCCAGCCTAAAGAAGGGCGAAAAAATCTTAGCCATAGCCATTGACGACACAGTTGTGCTCAAGAAGATTGTGGATAAGTCTTTTGAAGACGCCATGAAGCCAGTTTGGAGCAAGGTTCGGCAGTTGGGGCTTTCGGAGGAGGACATCGGTGCCTTCATCGAGGAAGCGCGTGCCCAGAGTAGTTCTTGACGTTAACGTTTGGGTTTCCGCTTTGCTTTGGAGCGGAAAACCTGCCGAAATCGTAAAGGCGGCTGAAGAAGGCAAAGTTGCCATTTTAGCGTCTGAGGAGATCATTGGAGAAATTAGTCAAGTTTTGAACTATCCTAAGCTTAGAAAGGTGTATCAAGCTGCGGGTTTGAGTCACAAAGACCTTGTTGAAGCTGTGCTCAAAATTGTCAGGTTCGCTGAGGTATCTAAGCGCGTTAGTGTTGTTGTGGAGCACCAGGCAGATGACAAGTTTATCGAGTGCGCCTTGGCGGCAGGTGCAGAGTACATTGTCAGCGGAGATAGGCACCTGCTCAAAATAGGCGGTTATAAGAAAACTCGGATATTATCAGTGAGCGAGTTTCTTGGAATACTAGAGGCTAAGTGAGTTTTGACGTTTTGAGTGTGAAAGGTGGTTATTCTTTTTCTTGCGCGACTGGGTTCAGAAGTGCCAGTAAGATCAGTGCTGATTGGGTGTCTGTGGCTTGTTCTAGAATGTCTTCCACGCTGTTTTCTCTGAGGAAAATGGCAAACCCCTTGTTCGCCATGTTGAAAAGTATAAATCACACTCTAGAGGGTGGTAGCCCGGAAGAGATTCGAACTCTTGTCGAGGGCTCCAGAGGCCCCTATGCTTGGCCGCTACACCACCGGGCTTCTTAGAGTACCATTAAGTGATAAAATCTACATTATAACTTTAACGTTGCCTGTTCAGCTTAACTTTCCTTCATCAACCCGCTCTTGAGGAGACAGCCAAAAGGGTTTGCCTAAAAGGAATCCCGTCAAAAACTCCCCAAAACCATCGCCGGCTACGTAACCTTCAACCACTTCAACGCCGACCAAAACTTTAAAGTTTTGCCGCAATGCCTTGGCGATAAGCTCGGCTACTCCAACTTCTTTCCCACCTCCGACAAGCTTAGTTTTCAAAAGGTCTACGGCGTCGGTGACTTTTCTTTTTAACAGCACAACCCATCTGCCGCCTTCAAGGTAGGGTCCAGCAACCACATTTGAAACGCCTAAATATTTGGCTAAGAAGTCAGCACATTCTTTTTGCCTCTCCAGCGGCGGACCAAGATGCTTCTTAACGGCAGGCAAAAACTGCTGCTCAAGCTCAAACACAAAAACTATGCAGTCGGCAGTCTCGCTGCTCCAAACGTCAGACCTGAAAACTGAGAAATCGTTAAGTTCAAGCAACCTGCGGAGAGCACGCTGGGACTTGTAGATTTGACCCCACAAAACATCTGGAACCGCTTTGACTCCGCCGGTGACCACAAAGACAAAAGTTGAACCGCGACTGCTAAATTGAACCTTCAGTTCAGCGAAACCTAAGGATGCGAGTTTTTGCGGATAAAAGAAGCGGCTGCTGGGGCGTTTTAGAAATTCTCTGGCTGCACCCACAAACACATGCAACCTTTGAGGGTGAACGGCAGAGGCTACATTACGCCCCCTATCCACAGGGTCAATTATTACTAGCGGTTCAGGAAAAAGCCGCGCCACTTCACGTTCTCTTCCCGCAAAGTGCTTTTCCATGTCAATGACACGCTTGGGCACGTGCTCAGCAAACGCCTGCAAAACCGACACAAACGACCCGTAATACAAAACCAAAAGCTCACAAAGATAACCGCTAAACCCGCCCACCTTAATTTCCGCGCCATAAACGTTGATGCCTTTCATGAATTTCTTAAGCAACCTAACTTCGCCACGCAATCTTTCGTTCAAATGAGCATTTACGTAGTCAGTGTGGAAAGGCGTCCTGTCAGTGGCACTCAACCACTCAACAGGCTTCGTATCGTAGCAAGGTACAACGTTGACCCGCACGCCATCTACAAAAGCCTCAAGGTAGGGGTGCTCAGCGAAACGCTCAATTTGCTGTTTGGAATCCTCCAAGGCTTTTTTTGCAATTTTTAGCCCTAAAACCCCCAAGTCGCCACGAGAAACAGAAGTGGGTAAACGCATGAAAACGTCAATATCAGGTTCTCCTTTGAGCCAAGTATCTTTGGCAACTGAACCTTCAAGCCGCACCTTGGCATCAACGCCAAATTCCTTGCAGGCAAGGATTACTTTTTGTTCAAGACTTTTAGCTATAGCTTCCATTTTGGCTTTATCAGCCTTTGTCGGAGTAATTTTTTCCAGAACCTCTTGAAGTACAGCGTCCATTTCATTATGCGTGGGCATAAGCATTTCCTATATACACACTACATGGGACAATATTCTCTGAGGGTAGAGTAAATAGGACCTCTGGGAGTTAACTCACTTCTTTTTAACCTAAGGCAAACAGCTTTAACACTACCAAAATCGTATCTGCTGTTCTTCAATACGAAATCTGATAACTGAGACTTATTGCGAGCCGAACGTACACGCGCAATGGTCAAGTGAGGCGCAAAACCTTTTTGGTCGGCTACAAAACCTAAAGCGCGCAATCGAGGCTCAAGCTGCGTGAAAACATCCTGCAGCTGCACTGAACCTCCCGCGATCCCCGCCCAAACGACACGGGGAAAATTAAGATTCGGGAAAACTCCTAAACCGCTAATTTGCACATCAAAAGGTTTAAACTGGATTTTTTTCATTTGCTCAAAAACCTTGTCAACAACACCGACGCCAACATCGCCTAAGAAACGAACAGTTATGTGGACGTTTTCAGCTTCAACAAGTTTAAGGTCAGCACCTGTCTGAGCTAAACGCAGCTGCACATCCTCAAGTTTCTTTTTTACAGCTACATCTTCGATGTCGAAAGCCAAGAAGGCGCGTACAAACTGCGACATATCTCCCCTGCAGCCTCAATAGTTTTAACAGGTTTCCTTCATAAATGCTTTTAATTCTCGACGCCGCTTAATGTTAAAACATAAAAGTGTACATAATGAACGCAGACAAAACAGTTGTAGGCTTAACTGGAATGCCAGGAGCAGGCAAATCACTAGTTCTAGTCGAAACAGCACATGAACTGGGCTACGACGTCGTCGTAATGGGAGACGTCATCCGCGAGGAAACCACAAAACGCGGCTTAGAATTAAACCCAAAAAACGTTGGGGCAGTTATGCTTGAACTCCGGGCTAAACATGGCAACAACGTAATCGCCGAAAAATGCATCGAAAAAATTGAACAGAAAAAAAGCTCACTAGTAGTTGTGGAAGGCATCCGAAGCCTACACGAAGTAGATGTTTTCAGAACCCATTTTCCAAAGTTCACCTTGATGGCCATTCACGCTTCTCCGGAAACACGCTTCAAACGCCTCTCCAACAGAGGCAGAAGCGACGACCCAAAAACGTGGGACGTATTCCACGAACGAGATATGCGTGAACTCAGCGTAGGAATAGGAAGCGCCATAGCCATGGCACAATTCATGATTATCAACGAAAGCAGCCAAGAAGCCGCCAAAGCAAAAGTCAAAGAGGCACTGAAGGAGATTGAAGAAAAATGGACAAAATAGTTGTTTACGTAGAAACAGAAATTAACCCAACAGAATCAGAAGAGAAAATTAAGAAGGCAATATGGAACCTTTTCGGAGACATACCCACACAGATAACTCCCGCTCTTAAAGGCAGCATATTACAAGCGCAAGCAGAGGGACTAGATGCCCTCGCAACGCTCCGCAATTTACTCCGCAAAGACCGCATCCGCGACGCCGCAAGAAAGCCGCTACTTGAAGGCGTAAACAACAACACAATTACGTTTTACTTAAACAAACAAGTCGCCTTCGCAGGCCACATCTCTTTTTCAGAAGAAGTTGCAGAATCTCCACTTGGACCCATAAAAATTACAGTAAAATGTGAAAACCCCCGGGAGCTCATCGACTGGCTTGCGCCACGCACAACAAAAAATTGAAGCTTTCTCCACACCACTGCAGGCTTCAGTGACACAGCGCGGAGCCGTACTCTTAGGCAACACAGTTGCCTGCGACGCCTACGCCGAAAACCGCCCTCTGAGAGTTGTAACACACGCCCATGCAGACCACACTGGAGGTTTACGCTGGAGCCTAAAGGAATGCAGAAAGGTTCTTATGACAGAAGCCACCCGCGACCTCATTGAGGTCTTGGAGGGCTCACTTGGATCAAAAGCTAAACACATAAAGACTTTGAGATACAACCAGCCGTTTCGTTTTGACGGAGAACGAATCACACTGTTCAAAGCAGAGCACATTTTAGGCGCGGCTCAGGTTTTACTGGAAAACGCCCAAGGCGAAAAAATCGTTTGGACAGGCGACTTCAAAATCGACGGCACCCCCGTGCTGGACTGCGACACTTTAGTGGTTGAAGCCACCTACGGCAGCCCGATGTGCAAACGCTCCTTTGAGGGAGACATCCGAAAGCTCCTAGTGACTATGATAGAAGAAAGACTGAAATTAGGCACAGTTTACGTTTTTGGTTACCATGGCAAACTACAAGAAGTTATGCAGACTCTACATGACGCCGACGTTACAGTGCCCTTTGTGATGCCGGAAAAAGTTTACAACATCTCAAAAGTCTGCGAAAAACACGGCATGAAACTTGGATGCCTCACGCTCTCCACTACAAAAGAAGGACACACATTGCTGGAGGAAAATCTTCCCTGCGTAGCGTTTTACCACATAAACTCCCGCGGCAACGTCGGCTTGAATAACGAGCGCATCTGCGTCAGCGGCAGAGAATTCCGCAGTCCCTGCAGACGAATAGGCGAAAAAGAGTACATGATTGCATTAAGTGACCACTCAGACTTCAACGGTTTACTCGAATATGTCAAGCAAGCTTCACCAAAACATGTAATCACATACAACCACGGCGGAGCCCACGGAGAAGCACTTGCTAAAGAAATCAAAAAACGCCTCGGCATCCCCGCAACAGCAATGCCCACAACAGCGGCATAAAAGAAGCATGTTTCCTTCATCACCCTGAAGGGTTACTGCTAAAACTTAAAAGCACAAGCTGTAATTGTAAAACCCAGTGTTATCCATGACCAAATCCTCAGCCATTTCAGGCTTCTACAAGTTGACACCGAAAGAGCGGTTAGCAAAAGTCAAAGAGTTCGCAAACCTGACAGACGAAGAATGCACCATCCTCCAGAACACTGGCGCGCTACCAATGGAAGTAGCAGACAGAATGATAGAAAATGTAGTCGGCGCCATACCCATACCCCTCGGCATAGGGGTTAACTTCACAATTAACAACAAAGATTACTTAATTCCCATGGCAACCGAGGAACCCTCAGTCGTGGCAGCAGCCAGTTACGCAGCAAAAATGGTGCGGGAAAGCGGAGGATTCCACACCAGCAGCACCCCGCCAATAATGATCGGCCAAATTCAAACCGTAGCCATCAAAGATGCACAAGCTGCCAAAGAAAAAGTGATAGCGGCAAAACAAGAACTCCTAAAAAAAGCCAACGAACAAGACCCCCTTCTAAACTCTGTAGGCGGCGGCGCAAAAGACTTGGATGCAAAAATAATTCACACAACCCAAGGCGACATGCTCATCACTGAATTATACGTTGACTGCCGCGACGCCATGGGCGCCAACGCCGTAAACACAATGGCAGAAGCTATAGCACCCCTAATTGAAAGTCTAACAGGGGGACGCGTTTACCTGCGAATAATCTCAAACCTCGCCGTAAAAAGGCTCGCAAAAGCATGGTGCACAGTCTCCAAAGAAGCAGTGGGCGGCGAAGAAGTGGTAGACGGCATAGTTTACGCTTCAGCATTTGCTGCTGCAGACCCCTATAGAGGAGCAACACACAACAAAGGCGCCTTAAACGGCATCATAGCAGTCGTGTTAGCCACAGGCAACGATCACAGAGCCATCGAAGCCGGTGCACACGCCTACGCCGCATTAAACGGAAAATACACAACGTTATCCACCTGGAAGAAAAACAAAGAAGGCAACTTGGTTGGCGAAATTGAATTACCCATGGCTGTAGGACTTGTCGGCGGCGCAGTAAAAACCCACCCAACCGCTAAAATCGCCATGAAAATCCTTAACGTAAAATCAGCCAACGAATTCGCTGAAGTTTTAGCGGCAGTAGGTTTAGCCCAAAACCTTGCAGCATTAAGGGCGCTAGCTCACGAAGGAATACAAAAGGGGCACATGTCGCTTCACGCCCGCAACATTGCCGTGCAAGCTGGAGCTACAGGCAAACTTGTTGACTTAGTCGCTGAAATAATGGTGAAAGAACGAAAGATCCGCATGGACAGAGCAAAAGAAATACTCACAGAACTCAGCTCCGTCCAGTAAACGCTATATTTTTTTGTTTTTACGAAGCTCCATACATAAGTCGCAGAAACTGTCACTGAATTCCTCAGACGTAAAATTGGAGGTTACCATCCGCTGGGCCACTTTAGCTGCTGCCTCCTGAATTAGAGCCTCAATTTCTGCGTAGTTTGGTATACCTTTAACACCGCGTTTACTGTTAACGTATTGGCTTATAGCAGCTTGGGTAGTGCCAAGCTTTCTGGCAACAACGTTTTGCGTCAACTTGTACCTGAGGATAAGTTCCTTAGCTACAAAAGATCGGTACACAGGTAGAACACGACGGGCTACGCTTTCACATGAAAGTGACATAGGTGCTCGACTCTGAATATAACATGCATATACTTAAAGATGTTTTGTAAAGTTTAGAGCATCCTAAGCAGATCCGCCTTAGTTATTATACCCATGACCTCACCTTGCTTTGAAACTAAAACTGCAGAGTACACTTGCAGCAAATTTGAAATAAGTGAAAGTGGCGCATCCTCGCTGACTTGCGGAAAAGCCTCATCCATTATTTTCGCTGTTGGCAACTTACTAATTTCAGCAAGATCACAACCCGCAAGAATCTGCCGCAAGATAGTTTTTTCAGATACACTGCCCACTGATTGTTTGCCGTTGAAAACCGGAATTTGCGAGAAATTATGCTCCTTCATCAACTGGACAACTTTAGCTACTGGCTCCTCTTTTTGGACACCAATAACCTCCTTGTGAAGCACTTTCTCAGCCTGAATCCTATTTTTTATTTCGAGCCGTTCAAGCACATCAAAAATGGCTTTCACTTTAGTATAAGACGAATCAATTTTTCCTGCTTCAAGTTTAGCAATTAGGCTTTGGCTTACGCCTGCCAATTTTGCCAGTTCAGACTGTTTTAAGCCTAATTGTCGTCGTCTTTTACCTATGTCTTCAAGTTGTGGAAACATGAATCACTAATAGCACAGATGGTTTGATATTCTTTTTGGAATAAAACAGACAAAAACGCATATAACGTCGTTATCAACTAATTTCCCCAAACAACAAACAACGGAGAAAAAGCAACAAATGACAAAAAGAAAAATAGACACAGTTGCACTTCACGCCGGACAAGAAACGGCAGACCCCGCCACCGGCGCAAGAGCCGTCCCCATATACCAAACAAGCTCATACGTCTTCAAAAATACTGAACACGCAGCCAACTTATTTGCACTAAAAGAGATAGGCAACGTTTACACACGAATAACGAATCCAACCACAGACATATTTGAAAGGCGCCTCGCCGCCATTGAAGGAGGAACCGCCGCAGTTGCCGTTGCATCAGGACAAGCTGCAGAAGCCCTAGCACTTTTAGCCATCACACAAATCGGCGACGAAATTGTTGCTGCAAACAACCTCTACGGCGGCACCTACCAACTTCTGCATTACACTTTTGCAAAACTGGGCAGAAAAGTAATCTTTGTAGATTCATCCAAACCTGAAGAATTCAAAAAAGCCATCAACAACAAAACCAGAGCAGTGTACGCAGAAACAATAGGCAACCCAAAACTGGATATACCCGACTTTGAAGCCATCTCAGACATAGCGCATAAAGCGGAAATCCCGTTTGTCGTTGATAACACCGTAGGAGTCGGCTTAGTTCGCCCCATAGAGTATGGAGCAGACATCGTCATAGCTTCAGCCACAAAATACATAGGAGGACACGGAACCAGCATAGGCGGCATAATAGTCGACTCAGGCAACTTTAAATGGAACAACGGCAAATTCCCAGAATTCACTGAACCAGACCCCAGCTACCACGGCATCAAATACTGGGATGAATTTGGCAACTTTCCAAATTTGGGCAACGTAGCATTCGCATTCAAAGTGCGACTACAACTGCTCAGAGACTTAGGTCCATCTTTAAGCCCCTTCAACGCCTGGCTGTTTCTACAAGGCTTAGAAACATTACCGCTCCGCCAACGCAAACACAGCGAAAACGCATTGAAAGTTGCAAAATTCCTCAAACAGCACCCCCGCGTCAAATGGGTTAATTACCCAGGCTTACCTGACCACCCAAGTTACCAATTAGCAAAGAAATACCTTAAAGGAAACTACGGCGGCATAGTCGGTTTCGGCATAAAAGGCGGATTAGAAGCAGGGAAAAAATTCATCAACTCAGTCAAACTCTTCTCTCACCTAGCAAACATAGGAGACTCAAAGAGCCTCGTAATTCACCCTGCATCTACAACTCACCAACAACTTACCCCACAAGAACAGGCAGCAACAGGCGTTACACCGGACTACATCCGCTTATCAGTGGGCATCGAAGACTTCGAGGACATCAAAGCCGACTTGGAGCAAGCCCTCAGAGCAGCAACAGAAAAAGGTGAAAGAAACTAACAGACCAAAACAACTTTTCAGGAGGAGCCGCAGAAGTGGCAGACAACAGCGTAGGCACAGTAGAAACTCAACACTTCACGTTTGCCCAGCCCCCAAACGAGTTAAGGCTAGAACTAGGAGACAAACTTGGACCCATAACCTTGGCGTATGAAACCTACGGCCAACTCAACCAAGACAAAACAAACGCAGTGCTAGTTCTTCACGCCCTAAGTGGAGATGCACACGCGGCAGGATGGCACAAAAACAGCAAAAACCCAGGCTGGTGGGACTCCCTCATTGGACCAGGCAAAGGAATAGACACCAACCAATACTTTGTTATCTGCAGCAACGTTATCGGCGGATGCAGAGGATCCACAGGACCAAGCTCCATCAACCCCAAAACAGGCAAACCATACGCACTTGATTTCCCACTCATAACCATCGCCGACATGGTTGAAGCTCAACGCCAACTCGTCGACTACTTGGGGATTGACAAACTTTTAGCAGTTATAGGCGGCTCCATGGGCGGCATGCAAGTTCTCCAGTGGATGGCAACTTACCCAGAAAAAATATGCGCTGCAATTCCGATAGCTACAACTTTAAAGCACACACCCCAACAAATCGCCTTCAACGAAGTAGGACGCCAAGCAGTAATGGCAGACCCAGACTGGCAAAACGGCAACTACTACGGCAAAAAAGTGCCCGCCAAAGGTTTAGCAGTAGCAAGAATGATCGGCCACATCACCTACATGAGCGACACCTCCATGGCAGAAAAATTCGGCAGAAAAACCTACCCAAACAAAGAAACAGCCAAATTTAGCCCAGATTTTGAAGTAGAAGACTACCTACGCCACCGCGGCGACAACTTTGTAAAACGTTTCGACGCAAACAGTTACCTATACTTAACTAAAGCCATAGACTACTTCAACCTGCTAAATGGACACAACCTCAACGAAGTTTTCAAAAACCTGAAAGCAAAAGTCCTCGTCCTAGCATTCAAATCAGACTGGCTCTACCCCACCTACCAATCACAAGAAATTGTCAAAGCATGCAAACTCGCAGGCGTAAACACTTCCTACTGTGAAATCAACAGCACCTACGGACACGACGCTTTCCTACTAGAAATCGAACAGGAAAGCAAGCTAATACAGCACTTCCTAAAAACAACTGCAAAAGAAAACGGCAAAGGTGACAAAAACAAATGAAACAACAAATACCACTAGAACACAAAATCATCTCAAACTGGATCGAAGAAAATACAACAGTTCTGGACTTAGGCTGCGGAGACGGCAAGCTACTGTCACTACTAATCAAAGAAAAGCACATCCACGCGCAAGGCATCGAACTCCAAGACAAAGCAATTCACCAATGCATTGCAGCAGGCTTAAACGTAATCCAACAAGACATAGACACAGGCCTCAGCGAATACACAGACAAAAACTTTGACTACGTCATACTAAACCAAACATTGCAGCAAGTAAAAAAACCCGATTTTGCCCTCAAAGAGGCCTTACGCATAGGCAAAAAAGTTATAGTTGGATTCCCAAACTTTGCCCACATCCACGCACGCCTCCAAATCTTCTTCCAAGGCAAAGTACCCATAACCACAGCGCTTCCCTACCAATGGTACGACACACCAAACCTGCACTTTTTAAGTATAAAAGATTTCAAAAACTACTGCAAAAACAAAAACATACAAATTCACAAAACAGCATACCTCACTAACAGAAAAAAAATACGCCTCACACCAAACCTGCTTGCCGAAACAGCCCTCTTTCTGCTCTCTAAATAAAAAACCGCAATATCCACAACCATACAAAAACAAAAAACCACTTCAACATCAAAACACCAAAAAAACACAACCAAAGGTTTAAGTGCTACATCAATTCTTTAATTGCAAACAGGTAGAAAATCATGCCAACTCACGGTTCACTCTCCAAAGCAGGAAAAGTCCGGGCACAAACACCAAAAATTCAAGCACAAGAACACACAAAAGCAAGCCCAAAAAATAGAACACGCCGTAACTACGAAAAACGGATTATTCTGCAACGCAAGCCTGGCCAAAACTGGATGTAAACACCAGCCACCAAACGACCTTTTTTAACAAATTTTTCCCCTACAAAAAGTAGCTCACTTTATTTATAAGCAAAAAGAAATTTTAAACGGTAACTCCGGTTGAATAAAAACAACCCTCTTCGAGAAATCATATCAGCCCTACAGCTTTTACCCAACCCAACCCCTGAGGACGTAAACCGCCTAAAACTCCAAGCCGCCGCCAAACACCACCTTCAACAAACACCATCAAACGCAGACATAATAGCCGCCCTTTACCCAAATGAAAAACAAGCACTTTTGCCGCTTTTACGCCGCAAAAACACCCGCACAATTTCAGGCGTCACCGTCATAGCCGTCATGACCAAACCACAACCATGCCCCCAACCTGAACCATGCGCCTACTGCCCAGGCGGACCAAACCGCGGCGCACCCCAAAGCTACACAGGACATGAACCAGCAGCCATGCGCGGAGCCCAAAACAGCTACGACCCTTACCTGCAGGTTCGCAGCAGAATCGAGCAACTCACAGCCATAGGACACCGCGTAGACAAAATCGAGCTCATAGTAATGGGTGGAACATTTCCAGCCACCCCACCAGAATACCAAGAATGGTTTATACAGCGATGCCTAGACGCCATAACAAATGAAACCTCAACAAGCCTACAAGAAGCAAAAGCTAACGCAGAAACCAGCAAAACCCGCAACGTAGGCATAACCGTAGAAACCAGACCCGACTGGGCAAAACAAACTCACATAGACGCCATGTTAAACATGGGAGTGACACGCATAGAACTGGGAGTACAAAACCCCAACGACAAAATTTACCGCGCAGTTGGAAGAAACCACACAGTTGCCGACGTGGAAGAGGCAACACGCATCGCCAAAGACGCAGGATTAAAAATTGTCTACCATCTTATGCCTGGAATGCCAGGCTCAAATAAACAGAAGGATCTGGAAGCCTTTAAAACGGTGTTCAAAAACGCCGCCTTCAAACCTGACATGATTAAAATCTATCCTTGCCTTGTAATCGAAGGCACAAAAATCAGCCAATGGCACAAAGAAGGCAGGTATCAACCGTACTCCACCCAAGAAGCAGCAGAGTTAATTGCAGAAGTTAAAAAAATCATCCCACCATGGATTCGAGTTATGCGTGTACAACGAGACATACCAGCCCGACTAATAACTGCCGGAGTAAACAAAAGCAATTTGCGACAGATGGTGCATCAAAAACTAGCAGAGCAAGGACAACGCTGCAGATGTATCCGATGCCGAGAAGTAGGTCACCAAACCCTCGTTAACAAAGTTAAACCAGACTTAGACCAAGTCAAAATTCTCTCTACCACATATGAGGCGTCAGAGGGAAAAGAGGTGTTTTTATCAGCTGAAGATCCAACCAACGACGTGTTAATTGGCTATTTACGTTTACGCGTACCCTCCACAAAAGCACACAGACCCGAAATCCCCTCCACGCCAGCCGCCATTGTAAGGGAACTGCACGTGTACGGTCCACTGGTGCCAGTAGGTAAGCACTCCCCTGAAGCATGGCAACATAAAGGCTACGGAGCAATCTTACTAAAAGAGGCAGAGCGTCTAGCAAAAGAAGAGTTTGATTTGAAAAAGCTTTTAGTTATAAGCGCCCTAGGTACAAAGAAGTATTATATGCGCTTTGGCTACAGCCATGATGGCGTTTATGTTTCCAAAAACTTGAGGAATACAACATGAACCAAAACGAAGCCCCACTAGGCTACAGAGGGCAAGCATTAAACGTGCTCACTCAAGCAGGATGCGAAGTAGGCGACATAATACGAATTACCAAAGAAGAAAAAACCTACGAAGGCATTCTAATCCCCCGTGCCGAAGCAGGCGACGACAAACATGTAGTTGTAAAAATGAAAAGCGGCTACAACATCGGTATCCGCCTTGAACCTAACATGAAAATCGAAAAAGTCGGCAAAGGCATCAAACCCACTTTTGCTTCACCACCACTTCCCCCACAAAGGGAAGAACTACCGAAAGTGGTCATTATGAGCACCGGCGGCACAATAGCCAGCCGAGTAGACTACCGCACAGGCGCGGTTCGTTCAGCGATATCTGCAAGTGACCTATATGGAGTTGTTCCTGAACTTGCAGACCTTGCTCGCATAGATACCCAAATTCTACTCAGCATATACAGCGAGAACATAACCCAAAAGCACTGGACACAAATCGCGCAAACCGTCGCCGAACACATAAAACAAGGGGTAAACGGGGTGGTTATTGCACACGGCACAGACACCATGGCTTACACCGCAGCTGCACTAAGTTTCGCTCTACAAAACTTACCTGTCCCAGTAATAGTGGTAGGCGCACAAAGAAGCTCAGACAGACCCAGCTCAGACGCCGCCACAAACCTCATCGGCGCCGTCAAAGCAGCAGCATATGCTCCATTTGCTGAGGTAGCAGTTGCCATGCATGAAACCATAGCAGACACAACCATAGCGTTCAATCGAGGAACCAAAGTTCGCAAATGCCACACCAGCCGAAGAGACACATTCAAACCTGTAAACGGTTTACCCATCGCCAGAACAGCAAACGGCAGCGACGTAACAATGCTAACATCAGACTACAGAAAACGTGATCCGTCAGCACAACTAACTTTGAAGCCAAATTTCAGCGAAAAAGTTGCTTTAGTAAAGTTTTATCCAGGTTTTGACCCCTCCGTGATCGACTGGTATGCTGAACGAGAAATCAAAGGTATACTTCTAGAAGGCACAGGTCTGGGACACGTCAGCGCCAGATGTTTTGGAGCCATAGAAAAAGCCATTGATCACGGAGTAATAGTTGCGTTGGCTTCGCAGTGTATCTGGGGGCGCGTTAACATGAACGTCTACGACACAGGACGAGACTTGCTTGCACTGGGCGTGATTCCATGTGATGACATGTTTCCTGAAACCGCCCTAGTGAAGCTTATGTGGGTTCTTGGGCAAACCCGCGATTTAGAAGAAGCAAAAAAACTTTTTAAAACTAACATTGCAGGCGAGTTTTCGCCGCGGACACTACCGCAAGAGAGGCAAATAAAAGAAGGAGGCACATAAAGTGACAGTGGACTACGTCAAGCTTGGTTTGAAAGTGGGTTTAGAAATTCATCAACAGTTAGCCACAGCCTCTAAACTGTTTTGTGGTTGCCCCCCACAACTGTTTAAAGATGACCCAGAAGTGGTTTTCCTGCGTAGGCTTAGACCTACTCAAAGTGAACTAGGACAAATTGATCCGTCAGCGTATTTTGAATTTCAAAAGGGAGTCAAAATTCTCTACGAAGCCAACCGTGAAACTGCATGTCTTGTGGAGATGGATGAAGAGCCACCGCATCCTCTAAACAGGGAAGCCGTAGAAACCGTGCTCATGGCTTCTTTAATGATGAACATGCAGCCTGTTGATGAAGTGCATGTTATGCGTAAGACCGTTATAGATGGTTCTAACACCACAGGTTTTCAGCGTACCTGCATAGTGGCTTTAGACGGCTGGATCAAAGTGGACGAAAAAATTATTCCGATACAGGCAACAAGCTTAGAAGAGGACGCCGCAAGAAAAATCGGAACTGAAGCTGACGGAAAAATAATCCGCTATCGCATAGACCGCTTAGGCATACCACTCATTGAGGTGGCAACAGCACCTGTAATATATTCCCCGGCGGAAGCACAGAAAGTGGCATTGGCAATTGGACGAATTCTTCGAGATACAGGCAAAGTTATGCGCGGCTTAGGAACCATACGACAGGATTTAAACGTCTCCATACCCAACGGCGCACTTGTAGAGATTAAAGGTGTTCAAGAATTAGAGTTGATTGCCACGGTTGTGGAATACGAAGTTCAGCGGCAGCTAAATCTGTTAGCCATGAGAGATGAACTGACAAGCAAAGGCATCAAACCCACGGACATAAAAGAAGACATCGTAGACGTCACTGCTGTTTTTAAAAATACCAAATGCAAAGTCATCAAGAAAGCTTTAGATGGAAAAAACGTCGTCAAAGCCGTAAAACTTGCCGGTTTTGCAGGGTTTCTTGGGCGCGAGTTAATGCCCAATTTCCGTGTGGGCACTGAACTGTCAGACCGCGCTAAATTCTGGGGCAGAGTGGGCGGCATATTCCACACCGACGAAATGCCTAACTACGGCGTAACAAACGAAGAAATTGAAGAACTGCGCAAAACTGTAGCTGCTGAAGCAGAAGACGCCGTGGTCTTTGTGGCAGACACTGCTGAAAACGTGATGGACGCCTTGAAAGCGGTAGTTGAACGTGCACGAGAAATTTTGACGGGTGTACCTGCAGAGACACGTATGGCAAAAGAGGATGGAACAACAAGGTATATGCGTCCCAGACCTGGCGCTGCACGTATGTATCCTGAAACAGACATTCCGCCTATGCTGATTACACGTGAATTAGTAGAACAAGTACGCACCAAATTGCCAGAGTCCGCCGAAAAAAGGCTAAACAGACTGATGAAGGAGTATGGGTTGAACGCAAAGTTGGCGGGGCAAATCATCGAGTCAGAATACAATTTGCTGTTCGAAAATATAGTAAAAGAAAGCCGTGTTTCTGCTACAATCGTTGCGGTTTTTCTGACGGAAAGTTTGAAGGCACTCAAACGTGAAGGCATAGCGGTTGAAAACGTAACCGACGAGCAGATTAAAGCGATTTTCCAAAGTGTTGGAACAGGAGAACTGGCTAAAGAGGCAGTTTCAGATGTTTTTGCGTGGCTTTCCAAAAACAAAGGCAAAACTGTTAGAGATTGCATTGAGGCACTGGGGCTGAGAATGCTTTCAAAAGAGAAATTGGCAGCGATAGTTGAGCGAGTCATAACCGAGAATAAGGATTCAATAGAAAAAGGCGGTAAGAATGCGTTTGGCTTGGTTATGGGGCTGGTAATGAAGGAAGCACGAGGGAAAGCAAATCCTAACGATGTTAGCATGTTAGTTAAACAGAAACTCTCTTTTTGAAGCTTTTGATTTCATTAAGCTGTGCAGGTTTAACATCTTTGTTGCAAAAATGCTAAAAAGGAAAAGCACACGTGTATAACGTGGTTACGGTGCAGAGAAAACTGGTAGATGAAAAAACTGAAGGCTTCTTTATACGGGTTAAAATTGGCGATTACGAAGTGGAGCTCAGCGGATCGCACAGTGAAGTAATGAAAACTCTGAAGAATCTTCCAGAACTTATTGCCAACGTTAATAAAGCGTTTGAGGGCGCGAAGCCTAAAACTGTGGCTACAATCACCGTAAAAACTGCAGAAGCCACATCCGCTTCGGAAACGCCCCTCCAGAGTTACCCGAAGATTGCGACGACGGCAAAGCCGGAAGAGGCAATTTTAAAAGCTCTTGCAAGCGAGTGGGGCAAATGGCGCCCGAGGACCATTGAGGAGCTCAACGAAGTTATGAAATACAACAACCTCAAATATCCCGGATTAGTTTTGCCATCTGTTCTTGAAGCTTTAGTAGAAAAGGGTTTAGTAAAGCGATGGAATACCAATCAAGGATTTGTTTACATTCTAGCTGAACAGAACAACATTGAAACAAATGGAGAGAGTAATTTATGAAACGTATTGTAACACACATCAAAACTTCGTTTGGCGAAGTTACAATCGAAGGAGATACACCACAAGAAATTTTAAACATACTAGAAAACATACCAGAGAACTTTTTGGAAAAAATATCAGATTTCGTAACGTCTAAACTTGTACCCTCAGGTGCACAGCTAAAAGGCATAGTCGAACCCACCACAGAAGGCCCTGTTATCGTGACACGAGAAAACCTTACACACTACGAGGCAGTGGGGCTGATTCTTTACGCGTCAGACGACCGCAAAAACACTGCTGCCCAAGTGCAGAAGCTTCTAGAATCCAGCGGAATCAAAAGTATGGTTCCCGCTAGGTTAAACGAAATGACGAAACGCGGTCAAGTTTTTAAACCTGACCCAGCAAAACCCGAGTTTAAACTAACCATCCAAGGCGAGAAATGGGTTGAAGACGAGATTATTTCAAAACTCAGAGGCAAAATGAGTTAAGCAGCAAGCTCACGATGCTATTGTGCAACTCAGAAACGGCTCTTATAATAAAAGCTAAACTCATGTAATACTCCAGTCCGTTGCAGAGCAACTCCTATATTTTAGGAAAAGCTTTGCTGGAGCCAATACAGCGTGTTAAAGATGGAGGTAATTGTCGCTCTCTTAATTGCTGTAGGGTTAGCGATGGATGCATTTGCGGTATCCATAGCTAGCGGTTTGACCACAGCGCCGAAGAATCGGCACAAAACGGCAGTGGCCTTTGGGGTGTCATTTGGCAGTTTCCAAGTGTTGATGCCTCTAATTGGATGGATTGTAGGGGTAAGTTTGAGCGGTTTCATTGCGGCGTTTGATCATTGGGCAGCTTTCACATTGTTAGCGTTCATAGGGGTAAAGATGATCTACGACGCACTCAGAGATAACGACGAAAACAAGCATAATTATGAATTACGCTTAGCGGCGTTGCTAGCTTTATCGGTTGCAACAAGCATTGACTCCCTGATGGTGGGATTGAGCTTTGCTTTTCTACAAAGCACCATAGTTTTTCCCATCGCAGTCATCGGCATAGTTACATTCACCCTTTCTTACATAGGGGTGTTATTCGGTTGCGCTTTGGGGAAATTTTTTGGTGAAAAAATCAAGGCTGTTGGAGGACTAATTTTAATAGGCATCGGCGTGAAGGTTTTGCTGGATCACCTTCTATTAGTTTAAAGTTTTGCTTTGCGGGTTTTTATCAAAAAAGTTGTAACCAAATTATAATTTTTCCCAATTGAAGGTTGATAAACATAAAAGCACAAACAGCCCTATTAACCAGTCATGACAGAAGTTGTCAAAGTAATTTTTGGACGACGAAGCGTCAGAAAATACTCATCTAAGATTGTCCCAAAAGAGTTGTTGCTAGAAATTTTAGATGCTGCGCGGTTTGCACCTTCAGCACATAACGCCCAGCCATGGCGGTTCATTGTATTAACTGAGACGATGACAAAGCGGCGACTGGCAACTGCTATGGCTCAAGCGTGGCTTTTGGACCTCAAAAAAGATGGAAAAACTTGCGTCGCCAGCGAGTCTTCTATGGAAGCGTCAATTGAGCGGTTTGTAAAGGCACCTGTACTTGTCGTAGCGTGCTTGACCATGGAGAATATGAATCAGTTCCCTGACAGGAAACGGCAGCAATGTGAACACGACTTAGCGGTACAGAGTTTAGGGGCAGCTATTCAAAATATGTTACTTATAGCTCACGCAAAGGGACTGAGTTCGTGCTGGTATTGTGCACCTGTTTTTTCTAAAAGTGCGGTAAGGGATGCATTGAAGATTCCTAAAGAGGTGGAGCCCCAAGCTTTAATTGTCTTTGGATATGCTGCGGAGGAACCAACAGCTCCACAGAGGCTACCTATTCAAGGCGTTGCCTTTTTTGAAGAATGGAGCAAACCACTACAATGAACTTTTGCTACGTAGACATTAAAGCGCTCAGGATTCTGAAGGCTAACCCACCAATTATCAGAGCCAACCCCACGTCTATTATGGTGATGTACAAAGATTTTTTCCAGCCGAACTCTCGTTTACAAGCTGCAATAGTAGCTAAACATGGAATGTAAATCATAACAACCAATGCGAAAACAATCATCTGCACTGCGCTAAGAGATTCCAAGCTCAATCCAATTGAACTTAATGTTGTAGCTAAGAGAATTAGCGTGAGTTCCTTGCGCAAAATTCCAAAAAGCAGTGGAATCGCGACGATGGCAGGTAATCCTAGCCATGCCGTCATGATGGGGCTTGCAATGTCCACAAAATAGGGCATTAAACCCGACAGTGCAAATGCCTCGATTATCACGCTGCCAACTATGATTATGGGAAAGGCAACATAGACGAAATCTTTGGTGCGACCCCAAGTTTTTATAACTAAGGTCTTCAGAGACGGCTTCTTGTAGCTGGGCATCTCCATAATTAACCCCACAGGTTCACCAGGGAGAGCCTTGAAGGCAATTCTGCCTAAAGCAAAAACTAACACTAAATCAAACACATACAGTCCCACGACCGCAGACAACCCCACATACTGCCCAACCAAACCTAAAATTACAACTGTTCGGGCTGCACATGGAATCAACACCACAACAAATGCGCTAAGTAAACGTTCCCGCTGGGTTTCCATGATTCGGCAGCCAATGCAGGCAGGAACGGTACAACCGTAACCTAATATCAAGGGTATGAAGGCTTTCCCATGCAACCCAATTTTGTGCATAATGTTGTCCATAAGGAAGGCGGCTCTAGGTAAATAGCCACTGTCCTCGAGTAACGCTAAAACCACATAAAAAGGCACAATATAGGGTAGCGCAATTGTTATGCCTGAGACAAGACCGCCCAACACGCCCTTCACAAGTAAATCAACTGCAAACGCGGGTAAGATAGGCGCAAGCAATCCTTCAAAGCCGTCGGATAACCACATGAGACATTCGTCAAGTAACCTTGAAAGGTAATTGCCACCAGCAAAAATAACTCCGAAGGTAGCCACCACAACAGCCGCCAAAATGAGGTAACCTAGTATTTTATGGGTAGTAATAGTTGACAACGTTTGTTCTATGCTGATTTTTGGTTTAGCTTCAACCGTTACAGTGTCTTTGACAATTTTGCTGGCTAAAGTGTAACGCTCAGATGCCACGACAACAGGCGCACTCTCACCATGAACTTTTTCAAGTTCCGCCGTTAATCTCTCCACCAACTCTAGAACAGCACTGCCATCGGGAGAAGAGCGGACTTTTTCAGTTATATCAGAATCTTTTTCCAACAGCTTTATGGCAACCCAACGTGCAGGATACACGACGCAAAACTGAGGCAGCTTGGAAGCCACCAGTTTTTGAACCGCAACAATTTGTGTTTCAAGTTCTTTGCCGTAGACAACGTTTACCGCTGTCTGCTTTCTTCTTTGGGTAGCTTCACTCACCACAACTGATAGTAACTCGGTTATGCCTTTTCCTGCGACAGCTACCGTAGGCACAATTTTTACACCTAAAAATTTGGAGAGCTTTTCTACGTCGATTTTCAGACCTTTCTTTGCTGCAAAATCTACTTGGTTTAGGGCTATAACGAGAGGAACTTCTAACTCCAAAAGTTGCAGGGTTAAATACAGATTCCGTTCAAGTGCTGAGGCGTCCACCACATTAACTATGATGTCAGGTTTTTCTGTGGCTAGGTACTCCCGTGAAACAAGCTCTTCCATAGAATAGGCTGAAAGTGAATAGGTGCCAGGCAAGTCAACGACGTGTATGGTGTATCCTTTAAAATGTAAAGTTCCTTCGGCGCGTTCTACCGTTTTACCCGGCCAATTGCCTGTAACTTGGTTTAAACCTGTAAGTTGATTGAAGATGGCGCTTTTGCCTACGTTGGCGTTTCCAGCTAAAGCCACGATTAACTCGTTTTCTTTTCTAGCTTTTGACGATGGATCAACGTTGCGTTGATTTCCGCAGGAGCAAACGCTTTTTGAGGGATTAATTTTCATTGAAAGGTACCTTTATCGGCTGGACAAAAACTTTCAAAGCCAATCCATAGCCTAACGCAAGAGATACACCGCGAACTTCAATTTCCACGGGACCATGAAAAGAACATTTTCTCAGCATTTTAACTTCGCAACCCGGCGTTAATCCCAGCTCGGTCAGCCGTCGCATAGCACTTGACCCGCCAACTATGCGGGTCATAATTCCTTTCTCGCCTTCTTTCAGCTCGGCGAGGCTAACTTCGTCAGAACTACATTCTAATGATCGCACAGTTTTTTGGTTGCTGTGTTTTACGCCAAACACTAGAGAACCTCCGGACTGGTTTTAATTCTGACATTTTCTGCAAGGGCATAAGTAAGTGTGACTTCTTTCTTGTTGACGCGAACAACAACTTTCGACGATGACTTTTCTAGAAGACAGATTGTTGCATCAGGTTTAATGCCTGCTCGTGCGAGAATCGAAAGATTCTCAGCCTGTTCGTCGGTGATCCGCGCCACTTGGCAGGTTTTATTTAATTCTATTTCGGTTAACATGACAGTCTCTTCTTCTTTTAAGATGCCGGTTTCAGATGGAATTGGATTTCCATGAGGGCAACATGTTGGGTTGCCTAAGCGCTTTTCTAAGAGCGCAGCAAAATTTTTTGTCATGGCGTGCTCGAGTAGGCAAGCATCTTCATGGACAGCAGTCCATTCTGCGTTTAGTATGTCGGTAAGGAGACGTTCGGCTAATCGATGACGGCGAAGTATGTTCAAAGCGACTTTTTCGCCTGCACTGGTTAACTTTACTCCTCGATAAGGTTCATGAACTACTAAACCATGACTCTCTAGGTGTTGAATGGTGTTTGTTATTGAGCCTGGGACTACGCGTAAATTTTTAGCAAGGTCGCTAGTTTTTGCTACCCCTTGCCGCTTCTGCAGCCGGTAAATAATTTCTATGTATTCTTCAGCTTCACGTGACAGGGTAGTTTCCACTTTTGGTGACCTCTCATCTAAACTACGATATCTCGTAATTTTTACGAGTTATCGTAAATTAAGAATTCAAGCAGTTAATAAGCGTTACGTCTAAAAAGAAGAAAGCATTCAAGCCCGAATCATTATCAACATCATTTTGAAAGGCGACAAAGCTTTAACAGAGTGTGGTTTTCCAGCAGGCATAATTGTAAGCATGCCTGATTTTAGTTGCACAGACTCGCCTGCAATGGTGACCTCCGCTTCACCGTCAAAAACATAAACTAGGGCGTCAAAAGGCGCCGTGTGTTCACTTAAACCTTGATTTGCATCAAAAGCGAACAGAGTTACCGTTCCCACTTGTTTATCGATGAGCGTCCTACTTACAACTGCGCCTTCTTGGTAATTGATTAAACCTGTAAGAGTAAGCGGGTGGGCAGGTTTTAGGGTGTACTTTTCGTTTTTATTCATACAATCTTCATCTTCAATTCAAAAGGTCTGTACACCCCATATAAACGCTGCCTTTTTAAGTTTGGCTCCAATGAAGACGGCTGCAGCGGAAGATATTAACCACTATATCCACTTGCCGTTCCCTGATCACTTACATTATTTGAGGAGAAGAAACAGTTATGGTACACTTCAAGAATATTAGACGCCACAACATTAATTTAACAAGGCAAATGTATTTATTAGCCTTTTAAACTTAGTTTCGAAACGCATAAAAGTGGAAGGTTATGAGTTTGCAAAAAGGCGACTTCATACTAATTAACTACACTGCAAAAGTGAAGGAAACAAACGAAGTTTTCGATACAACCTATGAGGAGATAGCAAAAAAAGAGAATCTCCAGAAAGAGGGAGACATATATGAACCCCGCCTAATTGTTGTAGGTGAGGGGTGGGTTCTCAAAGCATTAGATGAAAGTTTCTCCACGATGGAACCAAACAAACCTACACAGGTTGAAATTTCCCCTGAGAAGGCGTTTGGACAACGTGATCCTGAGAAAATTAAGCGCGTACCCATAAAGCAGTTAGTTGCAAAAGGAATTAACCCTGTAATAGGTATGCGTGTTGAATATGGAGGTAAAAACGCCGTCATACGTAGCATAGGTGCGGGACGTGTACTGCTAGATTTTAATCCTCCGCTTGCAGGGAAAACTCTCCTCTACGATGTAGTTGTCGAAAAGAAACTTGAAAGCAACGACGAAAAAATTGCAGCGTTGATTCATCGGAGAATCCCAATTACTGATGTAAACAAATTCAAATTTGCCATACAAGAGAAAACTCTCACAATTGATATGCCTGAAGAGACTTTCTACCTTGAGGGCATTCAAATTGCCAAACGGGGCATAGCATTGGACGTACAGAAATTCTTCCCTGACTTGGAAACAACAAAGTTTGTTGAAACATTCAAAGCACCTCAAAAGCTGGTTGAAGCAAAGCCAACAGCAACTGAAGAGGAAACAAAAAGCTAAACAAAAAACGCGTTTTACTTTTTTGTTCACTCTAATTTATTATACCTGTGGCTTTTGCCACTTTTTCGCATGCCGCGTAGTTGAGGTTTAATTTCTGTAGAATAGTGTATCTGTCGGGGCGTACAGAAGCCGCAAGCTCCAACGCTTTGATAATGTCTTCGTCTGCAGCGCCTAAATCTGTGGCAGTGGTGGGAGCGCCCAGTTGTTTGAGGGCTTGTTTGACGCGTTTCCAGTTTGCACCATAAAGGTAAGCGATCATTATGGTACCCAAGCCACACTGTTCCCCGTGCATACCCTTTGAAGGATTAAGCATATCCAAAGCGTGACTAAAGAGGTGTTCTGAGCCGCTGCAAGGTCGGCTACTTCCGGCTATGCTCATGGCTACGCCGCAGCTTATCAATGCCTCCAAAAGTACTCGTAAACCTTCCTCGTTGCCCTGTTTGATTTTTTCAGCATTTAATGCAACAAGCTTCACACTCATCATGGCTAGGCTTGCTGCGTATTCTCCATAATATTCCTGTTTTTCATCATGTGCCAGTTTCCAGTCTTTCACAGCGGTATACTTTGCGATAACGTCGCCGCAGCCACTTACTACGGAGCGCCATGGTGCATGTGCTATAACTTCGGTGTCTGCAATTATAGCAAGGGGTGCTTGTGACATGACGCTGTAGGGTTTACCGAAACCTCGTATGGAAGCCAGTGGACTGGCTATGCCGTCGTGGCTAACTGTGGTGGGTACGCTGATGAATGGGATTTCTTGGTGAGCACTACTGAGTTTTGCGACGTCAATTTTTGTTCCTCCGCCTACACCAAAAATCACTTGAGGTTTCCACTCGAGGATTCGCTCTTCTACGAGTAGTACATCGCGTGTTGTTGATGTTTCAACTAAAAGAGTGTCAACGTCTATGCCTGATTTTGTTATAAGGTCCCTAACAGTTTGACCTGCTACCTCGCAACTTTTTTGTCCTGCAATTATCAATGCAGGTCCCCTAAGTTTGAGGCGTTTGATTACCTCAGGTACTCTTTCTATTGCGCCCTTTCCAACGATGACTTCGCGTGGAAGTTGCATGTAGTGGTATTGCAGAGGCAAACTTGGTTAGCACACTCGTTTACTCTTAGTATTAGCCTCATATGAAGGGTTTAAAAGTTGCGAAAAGTGCTGATGGACTTGTACAGAGCAGTTTTTTACATCTAAGTGTGTAAGGTATGCACAAAAAGACTGCGTTCTGTAGAAGAGATGTACCTTAGGATTCTCGGAAGACGTGTGTTTTGTTCAGTTTTCCTTAACCGTAATATTAATAAAGTTGGCATAGTGATATCATCCATGCCTACTTCCTACCGATGGAATTCCCTGTGAGTTCCAAATTAAAGTTTTAGGGAGACAAACAACATGGCTCATAATACAATTAATCAACTAGCTGTAAAAGGAACAACTACAATTGGTGTCGTCTGCAAAGACGGCGTGATCTTAGCTTCAGACACACGAGTAACAATGGGATACTTTATTGCTCACAAACAAGGGAAAAAAGTCTACAAAATCGATGACCACATCGGCATGACCATTGCTGGTTCAGTGGCTGACGCGCAAAAAGTCATTGATATTATTACTGCAAACGCTCAACTTTACCGCATCAATCTCAATCGACCTATGCCCATCAGCTCTGCGGCGCGCATGACCTCTAATTTGCTGTTTAGCGCTAGGGGCTTAATGGCTCAGGTACTTGTTGGCGGCGTAGACGATAGTGGACCGCATGTTTTTAACTTGGATCCCTTTGGGAGTCTAACTGAAGAGAAAATGACGGCTACAGGTTCAGGTTCTCCCGTGGCTATTGGTGTTTTAGAAGATCAGTTTCAGGAAGGGATGAGCGTTCAAGAAGCGTTGCCTGTTGTTGCAAAAGCGGTTAATGCAGCTATGAAGCGGGATGTTGCAAGCGGCAACAATTACAACATTGTTGTAATCGACAAAAAAGGCTATAGGGAACTTACGGACGTCGAAAAGAAGGAGCTTTTGTCAAAGGGAAGTTAAATCTGTGGCACGTTCACAACAACCACAAGACAAGGATAAAGTAGAAATTTCTCAGTATATTCTGCAGCATGTTCCCACAGAAGCGGAAGTAACCCGCATAGAATATGAGGGGCCCATGCTTAGTGTTTACACAAAAAAACCTGAGATATTGGTGGAGCAAAGTGGTGTTATAGCAGAAATCGTCGGTGTTATACGTAAGCGTATTGTTGTTCGCCCTGATCCGATGGTACGTTTACAGGAGACAGAAGCAGAGAAAATTACTCGTGAAATTATTCCAAAAGAGGCAGAGATAACCGACATAAATTTTGATCCAAGTCTGGGCGAAATTATAATTGAAACGAAAAAGCCAGGTTTGGTTATAGGCAGAAACGGTGCTGTTTTACAGGAAATTATAAAGAAAACTAAGTGGCGTCCTCAGGTTTTACGTAGTCCGCCTATAAAATCTAAGATCATAACCAACATGCGCCACTATTTGCACTCAGAAAGCAAAGAGCGTGAAAGAATTCTGCGCACGATCGGAGAGCGTATCTTTCGACCAAAAACCTACGATGTTGGCGATGTACGTTTGACGGTGTTGGGAGGCGCACAGGAAGTAGGGCGGTCGGCGTTTCTTTTGAAGACTCGAGAAAGCAGTGTATTGTTGGATTGTGGCATAAATCCCGGCTCTCAAAGGCCGTTTGAGTCTTTTCCACGGTTTGATACACCTGAATTTCAGATAGATGCGCTGGACGCTGTGGTCATCACTCATGCTCATCTTGATCACTGTGGGTTAACGCCGTTTCTTTACAAGTACGGTTATGATGGGCCAGTTTACTGTTCTGCGCCTACTAGCAATTTGATGACTATGCTTCAATTGGACTATTTGGATGTAGCTGGAAAGCAGGGAATAACGCCGTTCTACGATCAAAAGGATGTTCGTGAATGTGTTTTGCACACTATTCCACTGCGGTATGGGGTGGTTACGGATATAGCGCCTGATATTCGGTTGACGCTGCATAATTCAGGGCATATTTTAGGTGCTGCTGTGGCTCATTTGCATATTGGGGAAGGTTTGCATAACATAGTTTATACAGGTGACTACAAGTTTGCGAGGACAACGTTGCTTGAGGCAGCTACTAACGAATTTCCGAGAGTTGAGACTGTTATAACTGAGAGTACCTATGGTGGAGCAGATGATGTAATGCCTACTCGTGCTGAAGCTGAAGAACGTTTGACTAAAGTGATAAATGAGACTTTGGAGCGTAAAGGGAAAGTTCTGATTCCTGTCCCCGCTGTGGGAAGAGCACAAGAAATTATGTTGATAATCGACGGTTATATGAAGAGGGGGTTGATGAAGGAGGCTCCGGTTTTCATAGAGGGCATGATATCTGAAGCAACCGCGATTCACACTGCTTATCCTGAATATTTGGGCAGAGAGGTACGTCATAGTATACTCCACGAGGAGATTAATCCGTTCCAATCTGACTACTTCACAATTGTGGAGCATCCCAGTGTACGTCAGAGCATAATTGAAGGGGAACCATGCATTGTGCTTGCAACTTCAGGTATGCTTGAAGGTGGGCCGGTAATTGAGTATTTCAAGAATTGGGCTGAAGATGAGAAGAACACGATTATTTTTGTTAGCTACCAGATTGAAGGCACGATGGGGCGTAGGGTGCAGAAAGGAGTCAACGAAGTGATGATGATTGATAATGAGGGCAAGATGGGTGTGGTTCAATGCAATCTGCATGTGGAGTCAATTGAAGGTTTTTCGGGGCACAGTGACCGCAAACAACTGGTTAATTACTTAGCTAACCTTAATCCTAAACCTGAGAGGATCTTCTTAGTTCACGGGGAGAAGTCAAAAATTTACAACTTGGCAAACTTCATTCAAAACAAAGCGGGCATAAATACGATTGTTCCTGCAGTAATGGAAACGTTTAAGCTGCTGTAGGAACTGCTTCGTTTTTTA
This sequence comes from Candidatus Bathyarchaeota archaeon, assembly GCA_026414485.1. GTDB lineage: Archaea > Thermoproteota > Bathyarchaeia > Bathyarchaeales > Bathycorpusculaceae > JADGNF01. Next base: position 6,770 of record JAOAIX010000007.1, on the reverse strand, counting down.
CTGGAGTTTTTTCTCGCCAGATTCTAATTTTTGGCGGGCAGAGGACGATGCGTTCTTCGCCTAATCTTGCGATGTCGCCGTTTATGGATTCAGCGAATTCGTAGAGGTCGTTAACGGCTTTTTTGACGTCTTCGAGGCTTTTGTTTGCCAGCGGGGTTATGCGTAGAATGAGGATGTTTCCGTTGTTAATCTCTGCTTTTATTGCCTCCAAGTCCGCCAAGTCTTTTAGGGGCATTGCTTTGAGGTATGTTTTGGAGGTTTCGTCTTTGTTTTCGACGGTTTCGGAAGGGGCTGCTTCGGGTTTTTCTTCCATAGGGGGTTCATCTTCTTTTTTGGGTTTACGGAATATGCCCAGGTACGGCAAATCGCTCCTCTCTAGAGGTTACTGTATTACGTCTGTACAGTTAAGCATTTCTTTATTTTGAGTCTAACTGTGTGAATTTTATATACGTTTCATAACTAATTTGGGTGTTAAAAGCTATAGTTTTGTGAAAATGAAGGGTTGGTTTATTGTTGAATTGCAGTTTTAGGGTTCAGTAGCCAAAAAACACATAAACTCAAAACAAGAATTCTATTACAAATAGATGTTTCTTGAGGGCGTTTATTTATGGGAAAATACAGATGTACTGTATGTAATTATGTTTACGATGAAGAAGGAGAGGGAAAAAAATTTGCAGAGTTGCCCAACGAGTGGGTTTGTCCTGTTTGTGGTGTTCCAAAAACTGCTTTTGTGTTGCTTACAGAAGAAAGTGAAGAGCCAGAAAAGGGAGATAGAACTGTCTCAGAGGTTTTTGTTGACCAAATTGCTGAGTGGGGTGTGAAGTACGTTTTTGGTGTGCCTGGTACCTCGACGCTTGGGGTAGTTGACGCTATAAGGAAAAACGGTAAAATTAAGTATATACAGGTGCGGCATGAGCAGGTTGCCGCGTTTATGGCTTCAGCTTACGGCAAGCTGACGGGGCATGTGGCGGCTGTTTTGGGGGTTTCGGGGCCGGGGGCTACTAATCTTGCTACGGGACTTTACGATGCTAGTTTGGATCATGCGCCTGTTCTTGCTTTGACGGGGATGGTTGCACGGCAGCTGATAGGGCCAGGTTCGCTTCAGGAGATTGACCAGTACAGTTTCTTTGAGCCCATATGTGTTTACAATAAAGTTCTAATGTCTGAAGATCAGACTACGATGCTGGCGACGCTTGCAGTTAAGCATGCGTTGCTGGATCGTGGGGTCAGCCACGTAGGCATCCCCAACGACGTGCAGAAGTTGCCTTATGATGCGCCAATTCAGCCGCTTGAGGGGCGCATGCCTAACCTTGCTTTTGGTGCTGATGATAAGCTTGTTGAGCAAGCAGTGGATGTTATAAACCGTTCAGAGCGTCCGGTTATAGTGGCAGGGTTTGGAGCTAGAGGGCAAGGAACCAAGTTGCTTCAGTTAGCTGAAAAAATTTGTGCGCCTATTGTAACCACTTTTAGGGCAAAAGGGGTTATTGATGAAAGTCACCTTTTATGTGCTGGTAGCCACGGTGGCATGGGTTCTACAGCTTCAGCTGAACTTGTACGTAAAGCGGATTTGCTGGTGGTGATTGGTTCTTCATTTAGTGAAATGACTAAGCTGCCTCAAAAGAGAATTGTACAAATTGACATCAACATGAAGATGATTGCTAAGACTTACCCTGTGGAAGTGGGGTTAGTGGGCAACAGCGCCATACTGATTCCTAAACTGACAGCGAAGGTGCAGCGAAAACAGAATCAAGCTTACTTGAACGAAGTTGTTCAGCTAAAGCAGCGTTGGCTTGAGCAACTTCAGCGTGAGGCTGATCCAAAGGCAAAGCCTATTCGACCTCCCTACATTATGAAGGTGTTAAACGAGAAAGTTGCCTCTGACGCTATAATCGCGTTGGATGTGGGAGAGAACTGTTGGTGGTTTGGTAGAAATTTCCAGATGAAAAAAACTCAGAAAATGGTAATGAGTGGGCAGTTAGCGTCGATGGGGTTTGGTTTACCTGGAGCCATGGCGGCAGCGTTGGCTTATCCTAACAGGCAAATTGTATGTATTTCAGGTGATGGGGGCTTTACTATGGTTATGGGCGACTTTTTAACGGCGTTAAAGTACCAGTTGCCCGTTAAAGTTTTTGTACTCAACAACAAGCAGTTGGGCATGATTATGCAGGAGCAAAAAGTTGAAGGTTATCCTAGTACGCAAACAGACCTATACGACTTTAGTTTTGCGGGTTTTGCTGAACAATCAGGTGGATTAGGCATCAAAGTTACAGAGCCAAGCCAACTGGAAGCTGCGGTTGAAAAAGCGCTTGCAGCAAACCGCGCCACAATTGTGGACATTGACACTGATCCACGGCGATTTCTTTAAGAAGATTGAGCAATTTGTAGCAGAATGAAAAGTTGCAGTCGTTATAGCCTAAATGCGTCTGTAATCACTGAAATTGCCAAAAAGATCCTCTTGTCTGCTCAAATTTTTAGTTGATGTTAGGGGCTTGGCACAGCAGAAGATTTCTGGTGGAAAGCCTCGTTAAGAGGGGGTAATATAAACGATGCACTGACGATTTTTGAGTTTCAAAGCAAAAACTGCAATTCAGCACTGTTATAATTTACGATTACTAAGCAAATACTTGGCTTTTAGGAGACGGAGAACATTGGTTTCTCCATAGTTTTTGAGGCTAAAAGTTTTTCATCAAAAAATATGTTCTATACGTGCATGCAAACCAATGCTGCGAAAGATCAAGCAGAGAAAATTAAAACAGCCACCAGAACACTAGCCCAGTTAAACGAAAACAAAAAGGAATGCGTCAGCTCACTGCGGAGCACAATCCAGGATGTGGCAGCAACTAAAAAGCTGTGGCGCGAAGGAAACAAATCCAAGCTCATCCAAATTGGCATGGCTCTAATTGTTTTTCCCGAACCTACCCCAATAAGTGAGGTTATAGGCGCAGGCTTTGTCGCCGCGGGCGCTGTGCAGAAAGGCATTCAGAACCGAGCTCTTTTCATGGAAGACATAGGAAAAACCTTCAAAAACACACTAAAAGAAGTAATCAACACAAAATACGACTTACAGATCTGACGAGTCCTCCCCAAAATTAACTTGCTCCCAGCTTTGGTTGCGTAGTTTTCATTAGATCACTAGTAGTTAGCGATTTTAATTTGCAGAGTCAAAAAATCCTTTGAAGCGTTGGTTATGTGCAGTTTAGGCTGCTGCATCATAGCAAAAGAACAAGCGAGGTCACATGATTCCGTCGTTTTTATGACTAAAGGGTAAGCCGCCTTCTACTGAAGAGGAAAAGCTGCTTGAGCAGATGCTTCGGGAAAACAGGTCTATCAGGGCTATAGCGAAGGCTCTGGGTAAAACCCGAGACTGCGTCCGCATGAAGATTGCGCGGCTAGGATTAGAAGTTGTTGTTCACAGTGCAGCAGAAAGAACAACAACAACCAGTCTAGAGAAGCCTTCTGAGTTGCCAAGCGTTGAAGAAGCCCTAAAAACGTTAAGCGCAGCACTGAAAGCTTGGGAGACGCCAGGGTTAGATCAATCTGAGACGTTGCCGCTTGCGGGGACGCCTTACGTGGAGATGATTGCTGTAATGGCGAAGTATAGCCCGTTTGCGGAGAAAGCGGACATGCGTAAGGTAGCGGAACAGCAAACCGTTAAGAGCGTTTCTGTGGTTTCTGAGACGCTTTTGGAGTTGGGGTTTGACCTGCAGCTTTTAGGCAGCGAACGCCATGTCACAGGTAAACTCGAAAACCTGACACCGCAGCAGCTTGAGAGACTGAAAGAAGCGTTTGGCAAGTGTGCGCATCCTCGGTTTAAGAAAGAGTTTGCAGTCAGCCGACATCGACCCTTCGGAAAACAGCTGACTATCTCCAGTGTATACGGGATGCTGATCTGGTTAAGCTTGCAAGGTTGGTGAAGCTGGTTGGGTTGCTTTCGCAATCTAAAGTTTACTTGTTTTGGAGCGCGAATTAGGCTTTTTCATGTATCAACCTTAAAAGTTTTTAAAGGTTGTTACATAAGTAACTACTATGAAAAGGTTAACGAAATATATCCTCTCTCATTTCGGCGGAAATGCTGTCGTTAAAAGTGAAGTATCTGAGGCGTGCAAGCGTTTTGGCGCAGACCCAGATGCCACCATTAATTTCATGATATCCTATGGCTATTTTGTGCGTGTGTTGAGGGGACTTTACTATGTCAAGACGTCAGAGGAGTTTGCGTTAAGAAAAGCTGTTGACGTTTACAAGGTGCTCTTTCTTGGGCTAAATAAGCTGAAAGTCAAATGGTATTTTGGATTGTACACTGCGCTGGGGCTTAACGGGTTGACTCATGAGTTTTCGGACACAATCTTTGTTATCAACGACACGATTTATCGTCCCAAGGAAATTAAAGTTGCAGGGGAAAAGGTCAAGTTCATAAAGTTGGCGAGTAGACTGGTCGATTTTGGAGTTGTGAATAGTGAGGGTAAGCGTTATTCTGATGTTGATAAGACGCTTTTGGATCTTGTGTACATTTCACGATATCGTTCTCTTCCAGAGGGAAAAATTGTTTCCTTAATCGATGAGTATCGTGAGCGGGTATCGCCTATCAAGATTAAAGAGTACTTAGCGGCGTATCCTGAAGCGGTTGGGAGAGTGATTAGAGCTGCCAGACTTGTCTGAGTTTGTCGCGTTTGTAGCCGAAAAGTCAGGAGTAGCCAAACCGCTTTTGATAGAGAAGGATATAATTATTCACAGGATTCTTAGAGATTTGTGTGGTTCAGGGGATTTTGCGGAGAATTACTTATTCAAAGGTGGAAGCTGTCTTGTTAAATGTTATTTTGGTTATTATCGGTTTAGCGTGGATTTGGATTTTACTTGGCGGCACCAAGCTGTTTGGGTTGGTTTGGGGAAGCATAAGTTGCGGAAGCGTTTGCTGGAAGAAACTGCAAAGATAGGTGCCTTGTTGGAGCAGTCTGCTCAGAAGCTTGGTTTAGATTTTAAGAATGAGCCTGAGAACACTAGGTATTTTGAGTTTGGGGGTGGCTGCAGGATGGTGACGTGCAAGTTGTGGAAGGCTTCAGAGTTCACCAAGATTCAGGTTAATTTTGTTGATGAAATTCTTTTTGCAGCCAAGACGGTTGCTGTTAAGACTTTGTTGGATGGCGCCCTGTTGTCAAAGTATGATCGGGCATATTTTGCAGAGGAATTGAGCGCCTACGGGCAGTTTAATTTGCATGCATATAGTGAAAAAGAGATTCTGTGCGAAAAAGTAAGGGCTGTGCTTACTAGGCGTGGTCAGAAGCTGCGTGATTTTTACGACCTGTATGTGCTTGAGAAATCAGGCTACAAGATTGAAGACCTAAAAGAGCAAGCAGTGTCAAAGATTCGTTCCTGTTTGAACTTTAGCAGGTACCGTGCAAACTTGAGGAACAGAGCGTCTTTTGAGTTGTCGTCTGTTTTGGAGGAACCGTTTGAGCGGAGCTTGTTTGTGGTTCAACCGCCAGAAGACTTTGACTTGTTCCTTAAACAGGTGCCTAAAAAATTCGTAGAAATCATTAACCGAGTAGATTGCTGTAAGGAAAGGCGACTCCTATCCTAGTGCTCCCATCCCACATGTGCGGGCATAATTCCCTCGGATAAGACTTACTCACAGATTCAAGGGTACTTATTAAAAAATTTGTGGTGGCCTTCTAAACAAACACATTTTTCGGATATTATTTGTTGTTGATTATTTGGAACATTTTTTCTATGCATGATTTGTTTGGGACGCAAGTGTCTGTGGATTGGAAGAGGACGTGTTTTTCCTTTTCAAAGTAGTCCATTGTCAAGTGTGGTCCATGTAGTTTTGCGAGGTCTCGGAAGGGTGTAACTGAGACGACGAATGCGTCGAGTTTTATGTTTGGGTTGCCGATTTCTTTCTCTATCTGTTCATGCAGGTATTCGTGGAGTTTTAGTTTGGGGTCGTCTAAGCCCATGTGTGTTAAGCCTTTTGGGTCTATGAAGACTATGGTTTGTTTTTGGTTTTTCTTTATCCACATGATGAAGTCTGGGTAGAATGAGTGGGCTTCGTAGAATCCGACGCCTTTGCTTCTTGTTAGGTTTCTTAGGAGGTAGATTTGGGCGTCTGTTTGGTGTGTGTTGAGGTAGTTTTTTAGGTCTTCAATAAAAGTTGCTTCGCCTACGTTTAGCCCGGTTGGAATTGTGACTATGTTTGTGTTGTCTTGTTTTACTAGTAGCGGTTGGTATAGGTGTCCGTTGAAGTGCGCGTTTTTGAAGGTTGTTGGGGTTTGGTCGGTGTAGGTTTTCAGGTCGCCTATGAATTTTTGTTCGGTTGCTGAGCTGTAGATTTTTCCTGTCTTGATGAGGTTTTCAATGTTGCTGATGAGGACTTGGTCTTCTTGGTTTAGTTGGATGCGGTACATGGTTAGGATGTTGTCGTCTTCTTGTTTGAGGGGTTTGAGTTCTATGTGGGTTTTTTCGGCTGCGTTTCTTTTCTTTGCGTAGTAGAGGTTTAGGTATTTTTGGAGTATGAGGGTGACTATGTCGGTGGTTTGTTCTAGGTTTTGGAAGGTTTTTGGTTCTATGAGTTCGGAGTCGCAGAGCAAGGTGTATTTTTGGTTGTAGATGATTTCTTTGAGGGCTTCTTTGGTGATGGCTATGTTGAAGAGTTCGCGTTCGTTTTTGTATTCTAGGATTCTGTAGTAGATGTCGTTCCAGTCTAGGATGTCTAGGATTTCTTTTCTGATTGTTCGTGGGGTTTGTGTGGTTGTTGTTGTGGTTAGGGTTTGGTCTCC
>JAOAIX010000006.1 GCA_026414485.1 Candidatus Bathyarchaeota archaeon | reverse complement strand
GATGTGTATAAGAGACAGGTATAACGTTTGCGATCGGGTAGCCACCGGATAGGTCTTCACTTATAGTTCTGCCTAGAGCACTAACTATACCTGTAGTCATTGTTCCAGCCAAACCGTAAGGACCACCAACTGCAATCAAAGAGTCCCCCACACTTAAAGTTGAAGAATCAACAATTTCCAAGGGAATTAGTTCATTTGGAGGAGCTTCCGTTGAGAGCACCGCAAGATCAGCGTAAGGATCAGCACCCAAAACTGTGGCGCCGTAAGCATTGCCGTTTATGAAAGTCAAACTGATATTCTGCACATCCTGTACTACGTGGTTGTTGGTTATGACTACCATCTGTCCCTCAAAGTTGTAGACAAAACCTGAACCCTGAATTGCGGAGTAGTATGGTCGGCGAAATATGTCGTACTGTACAGTTAAGCCGTGAATCACTACTACAGAATCTTTGATTTGGTCGTACAGTTGGGAAAGCGAAACATTTTCACCCATGATATAGGTAGTGCTGGGGTAAGATGCATAAGTGACGTTTTGAGCGGGTAAATTATTAAGTTGCGCCTGCAGACTATTTTTCAGGTCCTCAATTTTCCCATTAAGCGAGACGTAGCTCAACGAGGAACCGATTACTCCACCTGCTACTAAACCAGCAAGAAGCAGACTAATTAAAAGTACAGCGGAAAAACGATTTCTTTTAACAGGTGGAGGCGGAAGAGTTTGGGGAACGTTAGATGACTCCATTAGTCTTCAGCTACCTCCTCTTCAAATAGTGAATTAGACGGTTCTTTTATGTTTGAAATAGAACCACAGTTTGGACATTTCGCTTCGGTGGTCGGCAGTTTGTTTCCACAGTTGGGACACATCAATTTATTTGCCAAATGAAGACCATTCTTTTCCCGCGTTATTTTTCCATCGCTTAGGAAAAGTATCCGCTCAGTGCGTGAAGCTACTTGACCGTCATGGGTAACCAAAATTATGGTGGTCCCTTGAGTAAGATTTAGGTTTGCAAGCAGTTTTACAATTTCTTGTTTATTTTTATTATCCAAGTTTCCTGTAGGTTCATCAGCCAAAATAATAGCAGGGTCATTTGCTAAGGCGCGTGCAATGGCAACTCTCTGTTGCTCGCCGGCACTTAGTCTCTGAGGACGATGTTCTTCTCTTCCTGATAAGCCAACCATAGCCAGTAATTCTTTAGCCTTGCTTTGTCGTTCATTCTTTGATTTTCCATTGTTTTCCATAGGTAGCTCAACATTTTCTCGGGCATTCAAATAGGGAAGCAGGTTGAAACTTTGAAACACAAAACCAATTTTGTTTCTTCGAATTTTATAGAGTTCAGCCTCTGGCAAGTCTGCAACACCCACATTGTCCAAGATCACTTTACCACTCGTTGGTTTGTCAATGCAGCCCAATATATTCAACAAAGTGGTCTTTCCTGAACCTGATGGACCCATGATTGCCACGAACTCGCCTTTTTTAACTTGTAAATTAAGGTTTGAAAGAGCATGGACGTTGCGTTTCCCAAGGGTGTACACTTTTGTTACACCTTCAACTTTCAAAACTGTCTCACTCATATCTCATCGCCTCCGCAGGTCTTATTTTTGATGCACGCCAAGCAGGGTAAAGACTGCCTAGCATACCTAACAGGATAGATGCACCAAACGTCATCAACATAAGCTGAGGGTCTACAGTAACGACGTTGACTGCTGGAGTAATACCTGTACCAACTCTGAGTACTACATTGCCTATGGGGTTTACAGTTGGAATTAAAATAGACGAGATGAACGGCGCTGCTATTGTGCCTATTGCAATTCCAACTACACCGGCTACGGCGCTTAGCATAATGCCTTCAAGAACGAATTGACTCAAAATGTTTCTGTTACTAAAACCAATGGCTTTGAGAGTACCAATCTCTTTTGTCCGTTCACGCACAGTATACAACATTACAAATAAGACAATCAAGCTGGTAGCAGCCACTACAACAACAATTTCTTGGAGGGCAGTAGCTTGTGTTTGGCTTAGAGTTGTCTGGGCATTTTGAAGCTCAGCAGTGTAACGCTCGCGCATATCGTTTAGTTGGTCCAGACGTTGCTGAGCAGTAACTACGTTAAGTTCTGGATGCAAAGAATTTAAAGCAGCAGCAACATCAGAAACGCTACTGCTATCGTTGGTGAAAACTAAGAGGCTAGTTATGTACCCCACGTTGTTGGTTACTGTTTGGGCGTCAGTGAGGTTCATATAGAGGGTCATAACATCTGAAACGCCAGTCGATCCATATACCCCGACTACTTCAAAAGTTTGTCCTAAAATTTCGATTTTATCGCCTACACCTGCGTTAAAAAACCGCGTGTTATTTTCGCTTAAAAGAACAACCCCACTATCACCTGGCTGCAAGTTTCTGCCAGCTGTGATGTTCGTTGGGAGGATAGGGTAGCTGTCAACAAGAGAAGTTAGGGGAATACCTTCAATTATGTAATTTGGAACCATACGGGTAAAACTTCTTCCGAACATCTCGATTGTTTGGTTTTCTCCTTGAGAAACCTCCAGAATTGGAACAACCGCAGCTACACCTGAAATTGATTTGATATCTGTGTATAGAGTTTCGTTCATAGCAACGTTTCCTCTTCCGCCAAAAGGACCACCTCCAAACTGACCAGGCACTCGACCGCCTCCAAATTGGCCCGGCATGAAATTGTCTGCTATGTTTTCAGGGCGCTGAAAGTTGCCGCTAGGAGGAGGGGAAAAACCAAAACCTTCAAAACTGGGGGTTAAACTACATTCAATTTGGGTTAAAGCTTGATTAATAGAAGCTTCTGTTCTAGCAATTGTTTCGCTTAAGTTTACAGTCAAGTTTTGAGTAGCAGTTTGATTTGCAGTTATGCCGGCAGGTATGGAAATTAGAATTGACATCGAAAAACTCAAGGCTAAAATAACAAGTAGCGCACGGATTTTCCGTCTTGAAATATTTCGGTAAGCTCTACTTAAAACGCCCATATATTACACAACCTTGGTTTTTGAAAAAGAGATAACACGTTTTTTGGGTTTAATCGTCTTGATGTTTGATGATGACTGGTCTTACTCATTTTTAATCTTACCTTTTTGTGGTTATTTTTTTGGTTCTCGTCAATTCAGAGCAAAGAAAAGAAGGAAGACTTTTCCGCCCTGAACTGACAAGTTTTCGAGAGAGGGTGTTTATGTTTACATTCTACTTTGAGAGGGAAGGAAGTTATTATAAAATGATTTTTCAGAATTATACCCAAATTTTTCCCTAATCAAATTTGGGTTCGATCAGATTCAGTCAATTTGGGAACAAGCTTATTACGGTATTTGGAATAGGTGAAACAAAGAATCTCCTATGGAGCGGAGTACATGTCAACGAGCGCTCGCCCGTTGAAGTATCTGCTTGGATGGTTAATTGCAGGTACAAGAGGCGGTTTAACCCGTGCGCAGATAATTAAAGCGATACATGAGACTCCGCAAAATGCAAACCAGCTAGCTAATGGACTTAAGCTGGACTATAAAACAGTTCGTTACCATCTGGAAGTTTTGGAAAAAAATCGAATTGTCACCTCAGTTGGCGACAATTATGGCTCCACATATTTTCTATCGCAGACTGTTGAAGACAACTATGACGTCTTTGAGGAGATTCTGAATAAAATCTGGAAAAAGTAGAAAAGGAAGGGAACAAGAGGAAAAGTCGTATGAGCAGGAACATAAAAATCTGGTTAATCATAGTAACGGCAGCTGTTTTCGCGATAGCTGCGCTTGCAGCGTTTTGGGCAGTATACACAATTAACCAGCCACGCGTAGGAGCCGCCCCGCCTTTTCCATTTAGGCCTATGCCAATTCAGAGAATAAACCCTGCAGATATAGAACTCTACTACATAGCCCGCACAGTTTTTTCCACAATTAACATAGCGCTTTTAATTGCCCTCATAACTACGTATGGTAGTATATACATCAAAACACGTTCCCACTTCACAATAGGACTTCTGATTTTTGCAATTTTTTTCCTCGTAAAAGACATCACTTGGAGTCCCTTTATAATTGGCGCATTTGGCTTTGGCATCTTCGGTTTAGGACCATTTGCGTTTTTGCCAGATTTGTTCGAGTTTGCAGCGTTATCGGTACTCTTGTATTTAACTGTCAAATACTAAAGCAAACACGAAGAGTTAATAAAATAGGTTCACCCAGAGATGAACAGAAAGTCCACTTAAACGTCAGTTATATGTCTTCTGAAAGGAAGAGTTTTCATGTCAACTGAAGTCTACACAGAGAAAAAACCTAATCGGCTCATAAATGAAAAGAGCCCCTATCTGCTTCAACACGCCTATAACCCAGTCGATTGGTTCCCGTGGAGCGAAGAAGCCTTTGAAAAGGCAAAAACAGAGAACAAACCGATCTTCCTCAGCATAGGTTACGCTGCCTGCCACTGGTGTCATGTCATGGAGAAAGAATGCTTCAACGATGAAGAAGTAGCCTCACTTTTGAATAAAGCGTTTGTGTGCATAAAAGTGGATCGCGAAGAGCGCCCTGATTTAGACGCAATATACATGGCGGTTTGCCAAGCGCTAGGACGCAACTGTGGATGGCCATTGCATATTCTGATGACTCCTCGTAAGAACCCGTTTTTTGCAGCTAGCTACATACCCAAAAACAGCAGAGGCGGTATACTGGGACTTATGGAGTTGGTTCCACAGGTTATGGAGATTTGGGAAACACGAAAAGCACAGCTAGAGATCGTTGGTGCAGACATTAGAAGTCGTGTAGAGGCTTTAGAAAAAAGAATAGAAAGCGAGGAAGATCTGGGAAAGGCGGTTTTGGATGACGCTTATGAAAAACTACGCGCAGACTTTGACGTAGAAAGTGGAGGTTTTGGCACCGCCCCCAAGTTTCCCCGTCCTCACACTATTCTGTTTCTGCTGCGTTATTGGAAGAGAACAGGCAAAAAAGAAGCACTTGAAATGTCAGAGAAAACACTGCGTAACATGCGTTTGGGAGGGGTTTTTGACCAGTTAGGTTTTGGTTTTCACAGATACACCACTGATTCACAGTGGTTGGTGCCACATTTTGAGAAGATGCTCTATGACCAAGCGTTGCTGGCGTTAGCCTACACAGAAATGTATCAAGTCAGCGGCGCAGAAAAATTCAAGTTGACTGCAAAAGAAACCTTGGATTATGTTCTGAGAGATTTAGTTTCCCCTGAAGGGGGATTCTATGCATCTGAAGACGCGGACTCTGAAGGAGAAGAAGGTAAATTTTACTTGTGGACAATGGAAGAAATCAAAAAAGCGTTGCCAAAGGAAGAAGAGTTGGCAGTTCGGCTTTTTGGAATTTTGCCTGAGGGCAACTATGTCGATGCAATTATTGGTAGTCGAAATAACAAAAATATTCTTCATTTTCCCCAGCCGTTGGAAGCTATAGCTTCTGAGACAGGTTTGACGCTTGATGAATTAATTTGCCGCTTAGGCAAAATTAGAAATACACTCTTTGAAGCAAGAAAAAGTCGTATACGACCAACGCGAGATGAAAAAGTTCTAGTGGATTGGAATGGACTGATAATAGCTGCATTAGCTAGAGCAAACGCCATTTTTAATGAAGAAAAATATCTGCAGGCTGCTACGAAAGCAGCAAATTTTATCCTGTCCAATCTGAGAAAACCTAATGGAGAGCTTTGTCATGTTTGGGTTAAAGGAGAAAAAGCCGTGGATGGATTCTTAGACGATTATGCCTTCTTAACGTTTGGGTTAATTGAGTTATACGAGGCAACATTTGAAGAAAAATATTTGCAGGCCGCAACAGATTTGACCAACATTATGATGTCTCAGTTTTGGGACATAAAAAATGGAGGATTCTATTTCTCATGCAAAAACGCTGAAACCACCATGCCAAACATGAAACACGTTTATGATGGAGCTTTACCATCTGGCAACTCTGCAGCGGTACTGAATCTGTTGCGTCTAGCCCGTTTAATGGGCAAGGTGGACTACGAAGAAGTTGCAAGGAAAACACTTAAAATATTCGCGGAAGAAGTGAAAGAGGCACCGCAAGCTTACACATTTATGCTTTGTGGGTTAGATTTCGCGTTGGGACCTGCATACAATGTTGTTTTAGCCGGGGAGCCGCATTCAAAAGACATGGTGGAGATGTTGTCTGCGCTAAGAAAGAACTATGTACCCAACGTTGTTATTTCAATCAAACAACCAAACCAAGCAGGCACAAACTACGAAAAAATTGATGGAAAAACTACCGTTTACGTCTGTCGCGACCAAACGTGCATAGCCCCCACAACGGATAAGACAAAAATTTTGGAACTACTGGGTTTAATATAAAAAGTCAAAGTTTGAACGGGCTAACGGCATGAAAAAGAAGGTTTTTATCTCCGGACCCATACACGGCATGGAAAACAAGCAGGAATATAGGCAGCACATAACCGAGGTCTGCAATAGGTTAGGCTTCGATGTAATTGACCCGTGGCTCCGCGAAAAAGTTATTTACCGCAAAAAAGAGCCGTGCTGGTGGAACAACGTACCAGTCGCCGATTTTGTGCAGCGAGACCTTGAAGATGCAGAAAGATGTGACATTATGGTTGTTTATATGCCTAAAATTTCTGCTGGTGCTTGCATGGAGTTATTTTACGCAAAACTAAAAGGCAAAAAAATAATTGTTGTCTCAGACATGGAGTGCCTAAGTCCATGGATCACTTATCACTCAGACATTATTGTAAAAGACTTCAACGCGCTTGAAGCGGCACTAAAACAGGTTTCATAGATGGAAAAGGTAGATCTGAAAGGAATTTATGTTCTGATCATCCAAGTGAATAAAGAGCTTCAGTTAACCATTGGCGCTTTAGGCAAAGCAAAGTTAAAAAGAGGAATTTACGCGTACGTGGGTTCTGCACAAAAAAATTTAATACACCGAGTAAGGCGTCACCTCAAAAAAGAGAAACGGAAATTTTGGCACATCGACTATCTTTTGGATAGTGAAAATGTCAAAGTTGTAGAGGTACGCTCCAAAAATGGAGACAAAAAAGAAGAATGCAAAATTGCTCAGTTAATCGCCAAACAAGGCGAAGCGGTAGAAGGCTTTGGCGTCTCAGACTGCCACTGCACCAGTCATCTGTTTCACATTGAAAGCGCCAACTTTCTTGAAAAAGAAACACAAATAATTAAGCTATAAAAGATTTATAGGTTATTTTGTGTTTTCTTGTTGATGCCTCTTGAAAAATGCTAAGGTTTCTTTAGCTGAAGTTACGCGCCTCGTTTCAATGTGATTGAAAGTAACAATGTTAAGATTCGCAGGTTCTAACTCGAATTTTGCAAATGTATCCATATTCGGAGTCTCGTAAACAGCCCATGATGTGTGTCCCCAGCGGTCAGTCCATACACCTGCCAACTTGATACCATGTTTCTCGGCTATTGTTCCAATGTTTTCTAGCCATTTTTTCATATCCTCGAGATTTTCTGGTCTACCTAGAGGGCAACTTTCAGGGGAGTGCTTCAGAATTTGGATCACATACATGTTTTAATTTCTCCAATAATTTTTCTAATTTAAAGTTGGTAATCTTAAAATATTTTGCTGAAAGGATTTGAAACGTCTTTTAACATCCAAAATATGACATACCTCAAAAAGAATAGATCTTGGTAAAACTTATTAGCAGATGAAAGGGTTTATTGTAAAATATGTCCTCAATCAAAAAAATGATTGTTGAATGGAAAGGGAACTACCGATTAGAAGCTCACAATGAAAAAAGTATAGCGGTAAAATTTGATGCGCCGAAAGAGCATGGAGGGGAAGAGACAGCTCTTTCTCCTATGGAAAACGTCTTAGCAAGCCTTGCTGCATGCAGCAGCTTTCATGTTTTAACAATATTAAAAAAGAAAAGACAAAAAGTTACAGGTTACTCGGTAGAAGCTACAGCAGAAAGAAGAGAAGATCCACCGCCGAGAGTGTTTACAAAAATCCACCTCAAATACATAGTCAAAGGAAAAGACGTAAGCGCGCAGGCAGTTGAAAACGCCATCAAACTTTCAGAGGATAAATACTGCTCTGTAGGCGGCATGCTACAGAAAGCTGTACCTATAACGTCGTCTTTTGAAATAATACAAGAATAAACACGCCGCTCATTTTGGTATAGAAATTAGGTGGATCTAAAAACAGAACATTTACCACCCAACATTGAGTGTGGCTTTGTTAAAAACTTTGTTACATAACAATATTTAAATATTCGTTTTTCAGCTTTTTGGTGATGACGCAAAAAACTCAAAACCACAACAGGCTTAAAGCAAAAATTTTCAAAACCTTCTCAGACCCTGTCAGGCTTGATATACTGGAGTTTATGCGTGACGGCGAAAAATGTGTCTGCGAAATAATGTCCAACGTAAAACTCATCCAACCTGCAGTTTCGCGGCACCTGAAAATTCTAAAAGACTGCGGCATCGTAAAGTTTAGGAAAGAGGGTAACCGAAGACTCTATTCGATAACAGATCAAAGAATCTTCAATATTCTTGACGACGTAACCCCCGAGCTTGCCAGCATATTCAAAGAAAAATTGCTTGAACAAATAACGTAGAAATATAGAAACCAGACATACGAAAAATCATGGTTTATCTACTCCTGTAGATATACAAACAAATGTAAACTGAAAATAAGTGTATACTTCTCTTGTTTTACAGTTTGAGTTAAACACAAATCTGTTTTGGTGCCAACAAAAACAGTAAAAATTGGATTACACCGAAAATAGACAGTTAATAACATATTTAAATACGTTATGAAATCACACTTCTTTTGGAAAGAAGAACATGGCAACCTCGCAAGCAGACAAAAGACTGAAAAGGTTAACAGAATCAAGCGCTTGTTCTCAGGAAAAAGCATCAGAATACGCCGAAGAACTCAAAAAAATGGCAGATAGCAAAATAAGCAAAGAGGAAGCTATAAAAAAAAGTAAATTTTTCAAAAGCCTCGCTGATCCCACAAGGCTAAGGATATTAGGATTGCTGGCAACTCGAGAGATGTGTGTCTGCGAAGTTATGGTGGCGCTGGAGCTTACACAGCCCACAGCGTCTCATCACCTTGGAATCTTAGAAAACGCAGGTCTAATTAAAGCTCGAAAAGAAGGCAAATGGGTTTTCTATAGCCTGCTGGATTCGCATAAAACTGTTGACCTCAGTAAATAAGGATTTTAATATTTTTCAACAACATATTTAAATATCTAAATATAAAACGTCTCAAACAAGTAAAAAGGGTTCACCATGAAAACCGAAAAAAATCAAGCAGAACACGTCAACCAAGAACGCTCTTTAGGCATGTGGGAAAAATACCTAACTCTCTGGATAGCCATATGCATTGTTGTAGGCTTACTTGTAGGCAGATTCTTCCCCGCGTTTGGCGAGTTTATGGATTCACTTAAATTTGCCAACCTCTCCATACCCATAGGCATACTCCTATTTTTCATGATGTACCCTACTGTTTTGGGCATACGCTTCAGCGACATAAAAATGGCTTCAAAAAACCCCAAACCTCTTTTTGTAACTCTATTCGCTAATTGGGTTGTAGCACCTCTTATCATGACCGTCTACGCCAACATCTTTCTTGCAGGTAATCCCCAATACATCGCAGGCGTAATTCTCCTAGGTTTGTCACCGTGCACCGCCATGGTTATGTGGTGGATGTATTTAGCAAAAGGAGACATGGCACAAGGTTTAATCAACACCGCCATCAACGCCATGCTCATGCTGATACTTTATGCGCCCCTTGCAGCGTTATACTTGGGAGTTAGCAGCATCCCCGTACCATGGGATCTCATAGCAGTTAGCGTTTTAGCTTTCATTGCCTTGCCTGTTGCGTCAGGTGCACTATCCCGCAGATGGATTATCCACAGAAAGGGAGAAGGATGGTTCCAAAACGTGTACACTGCCGCAGTAGGCAAAGTTTCCATCGTAGCTTTGCTTATAACTTTGATAGTGCTCTTCTCCTTTGCTGGACAAACAATCCTCAATGACCCTCTCCTTGTGGGATACATTGCAGTGCCAAACTTGCTACACTACGTAACCATGATTGCGTGGACTTATCCTTTGGGTTATTTCTTGGGTTGGAAATATGAAAGCGCCATAGACACCACGCTTATAGGTAGCAGCAGTCACTTTGAAGTAGCCATAGCAGTAGCAGTGACGCTTTACGGCATTGGTTCAGGTGCCGCGCTGGCGACAGTTATTGGTCCGTTGTTTGAGGTGCCGTTGATGCTTTCGCTGGTTAAGCTTGGACTACGGACAAGGAAATATTTCCCGAGAAAAAAGAAAATTTAATACAAAAGAAACACAAGATACAGTCTTGTGTGATTTCAAACCGCACAGGCGGCTTTTTTTAACAATTAACTAATTTTGAGTTATCTTGAATAAGAGTGTTCTCTTGGGAGAACACCATTGTTCTTGAGGGAGAGCTAAATGAGAGTTCATCGCAATAAATAGGAAGGTAATATAAAAGATGGAGAAACACCACGTGAATACATCAAATCGTAAAGTAACAAGTGGATTAATTTTAACTTTGGTTTTAACAATTTTCACAACTTTAATGCTTTCGGTTCACGCTCAAGGTGTCGTTGACGCCTATACGGTTGGGTTGTGGCATCTTGATGAAATTTTACCTGACGGTTATCGTCAGATAACTGCGGATGCAACAGGAGTAAATCATGGAATTGTAGGTGTGGACACCTCAAATATGGTGGTTGAAGGTAAATTTGACAGAGCCTTGCGTTTTAATGGGGAAAACTTTGTGTATGTGCCCATCTCGTTTTTAGTTGGTTTTCCGCCGTCCCCTCAACCGATATACATACCTATTTCACCTAACCTTAACATTCAAGAAGAAATAAAACTTGAAGCATGGATTAACGTGCAGGAATTCACCAACGCAACATACAATAATATAATAGTTAAATGTGATCGGCGAGATGCTTCATGGGAAAATGTTAGCCGCGTGGTGGGTCTAGCTATCAGGTCAGGAGTTTCTGAAGACGGCGTGTCGGTTCCACAGGGGGCACTGAGCGGGTTTGTTTTTACTGATACAGGTGGAGCCAACGAGATAGTAACCACGGAGCCTGTGATACCGCTAAATCAGTGGTTACATGTAGCGTTCACTCGCACTGCTACCGGCATGCACCTTTATGTAAATGGTTACGAGCAGGAAGTTCGCGTTATCCGCGGAGTTCAGAACCCGGTAGGCAAGATAGTGAACGGGACTGAATACTATTTTGGTCATGACTCCAAAATCATAATAGACGAGGTCAAAATTAGCAATACTGCCCCAGGGAAGACCCTTGCATCTCAAATTGACATAGGATCAAATATGCTGACGGCGATTATAGTGGTGGCAGTAGTTTTTGCAGTAGCATGGGTTTTGAGAAGAGCAATACAGATGTGGATAATTCACTCAAGATCTTAAACAGTAAAAAATTGAATAATTCAAACAAAGTAACCTCACAATTGTAAAGAGTTAAGGAGGAGTGGTTGTGGGTGTAGGATTTAGACTCGCAGAGTTGTTGTTTCGCCAAAAACTCTTCAATGAAGGGTTGAAAGGCAAAGCGAATACACCGCTTATTGTGTCGTATGCAGTCACCAAAGCCTGCAACCTCCGCTGTCTTCATTGTCATGTAGAGGCAAAAGAGGCATTGGCTAACGAGTTGAACTTGAAAGAGGCTATGCAAGTTATAGGAGAGATGGCGGAACTTGGAACCAAGGCATTGATCTTCAGCGGCGGTGAACCTTTGCTTCGTAAAAATTTTGTTTTGTCTCTGGCAGAGTACTGTGTAGACTTGGGTATAATTCCTGCTATGCTCACAAATGGACTGTTGCTCAATCATAGCGTAGCGTTGGAGTTGAAAGAAGCCGGCATAATGGCAGTCGGTTTGCCTATTGACGCTTTGGATCCTACTGACCATGACTCACTAAGAAATATGTCAGGCAGCTTTGCCAAAGCTGTTAATGCAATCAAAACTTGCAAAGATGTGGACTTGGAAGTTGTCATCACAACAATGGCTTTGAAAGATACCGTGCATGAAATACCTAAAAGGATAGATCTGATTTCCAAGTTGGGTGCAGATCAAGTTGCAGTTTACGATTTAGTGCCAGTGGGACGGGGAAAAGACGTCATGGATAAGGCGATGAGTCAAGAGCAACGTGTGAATCTAATAAGGTATCTGCAGCAAAGGCAGGAAAGCTCAGAGATGGTTTTTACCATGTCTGGTGGTCAGCCGCTTTATCCCGAGATTGCATCTGCTATGCATAAAGCAAACGACACAAAACCGAAAGATTTACTATTGAAAGAATTTTGGGTTCATAATGCTGTGGGGTGCCATGCAGGTATTTTGTATTTTAGTTTACGACCAAGCGGCGACGTTTACCCCTGCACCTTCTTGCCAGTTAAAGTCGGCAATGTACGTGAGCAAAGTCTTAGTGACATATGGCACAACTCTAAAGTTCTCAACGAGCTTAGACAGAGATGTTTACTGAAAAATGCCTGTGGCAAATGCGAATACCGAGAGAATTGTGGCGGATGTAGGGGGCGCGCCTACGCCTGCACCGGAGACTACTTGGAATCTGACCCACTTTGCCTAAGGGATTTGATGCAAGAAGAAGGAGTTTATCCTGCAACGGTACAAAGATTCGGGTGGTGTGTAGGCTAAAAATTTACCTTTTTCACTACCTTAAGTTTTGGTTTTTTCGCTTTTCAGCCTATCAATTATTTTTTGAATCACCTCTTCAGAGGGATGCGTTATGGCACCAACAGGGCAGATGTCTTCACAGCCCCTGCAGAATACAACGCAGTTGTTTGGATTTTTCACCACAGAGAGCTTTTTTCCATCTTTTTCTTCGAAGGCAAAGGCGTTATTATGGCAAAACTCTACGCATTTACCGCAAGATATACATTTGGTGTAGTCTATTTTTGGTCCCCAAGGTATTTTCTCACGTGGAATTCCTTCGTATGTTTCTTCTAGCATTATTAAGCCCACGACTTGCGTTGCTATCAAAAACATAATAGATATCAATATTTAAATATTCATATTAACTTGCAAAGTTCACTTTGTCAGAAACATCACAGTTCAGCCGTAAACGTTACTACGCTGTCCAAAAAGAGAAAATTTCCAAGGCAGGAAATTGTTTTTTAAGATAGGCTTTTACTTCATCCTCATCTAGGTTAGCGATTCCATTTTTGTTTTTGTGGAGAGGTATCTCTGTTTCTCTGAGCGTGTCGCCTTTTGGAAAATCGTAGAACATAAAGTAGCGTCTATCATGCAACATAATTAGTTTTAGTGTGGTGAGTTCTTTGTTTGGCGAAAAGCCATTTTGCTCGAGAATAAATACGATAGAAGCGGGTTTTTTTTCGTTAACTAAGCGTTTGAATTCACTCCAGCTTCTGATTCTAACATGACCATCAGTCATGGAACATCAACGACCAAAGGTTAGCTTTTTTAGCGAACATACAAAAAGGAGGTCCCCTCCTTTTGGAAGATTTGCTTACAACTCCTTTAAGATCAGTCTTTCTATAACTCTAGCACCAAGTTCTTTGCCCATAATTTTTAACACCCGGTCAATTGCGATAGCAGGTGTTGCAACTACACCGTACTTTTCAGTTGTTTCTTTTGCAGTTGCATCAAGCTTTGTAACTGTGATTTTTACACCTTTTTGTGCTAGCCTTTCGGCTACTTTTTGGGCGTTTTCTTCAGTTCTTTTACATCTGGGACATGGAGGTTTAACGCCTATTATGTCAATGGTGATCATGTTTTTCATTTGAAATCACTGAATCATAAATACATTTAAATATATTTAACTTCCCAAAGTTGCCATAGGAGTAAGATTCTAATGGATCTCAGTTGGAAAGAGTGGAAACGCAACGATATAATCTATGGGATTGTAGCACCCCTCGTCGTCGTTTTAGTTATAGCGGGGTTATCCTTAGTGGGACCGTTTTTATTGAGAAGCAGCGGAGGCAATTTTGAGTCCGTAGGTTTGTTCATAGGGATCATAAGCGAAATAGAGGAACTCGTCATAATAGTGAGTGTACCGTTGCTTTTGGGGCTTGTTTGGAACCGCTGGGCGGGTGGTGCTTCAGGTTTTCTGCTGGGCAGTATTTATGCGATATGGTTTGCCGTCAAATATGGTGTGTTCTCAGCGGCTGCATTTGGCAGAGGCGGCGCAGGTTTTGGTCCGACCATATTGGGTTATGTTCTCAGCTCTATGCTCGTTGGATATATGAGTGGAGCGCTGAATAAGCGTTCTGAAAACTTTCGAAGGATGCTCATCTCTGGTGTAGTATCTACAACCATAGCAGGAGTGTTTCTTTTTGGGATGTTTCAACTTTCGCCTTCAAATGTTGTAACTGGTGTAGAGGGGTTCTTGCTTACAGTGCTGCCGCGTGTAGCAGCAGGATTTATAATACCCGTGATAGCTAAAGTTTTCATGTGGTATGGTATTACCACACATAAAACATAAATTACACATCAGGCAACCAGGATGCAGATCAAGAGGTTGTTATCACAAATTTTTGCACCTTTGCCGGGTTCACCGACCTCGATAATTGACCAACCGTAGAGGTCTATTATTTTTTTAACTAGGAATAACCCATGTACCCCACAGCGCTCGAACAGGGTAGCTTTAATTGTTTTGGGGATGCCGACTCCGTCGTCTTCATAAGTTAAGGTTACTTTGTCTTTTTCTCTTGTGAAATAAGCATTTATAGTGGTGACTTTTTTGCCGTGTTTCAGGGAGTTGTCAATAAGATTGTAAAAAACTTTTGTGAGCATAGAGTCGGCGGTTACTGTGAGCCCACTTAAGTTGTTTAGGACACGAATGTTTGACAGATCAGAAAACAATGTAACAGCTTGTTGAAGCATTCTTCTGCATTCATAGCAAGTGGAGTTTCAATACCCATTTCTTCGTAGTCCTTGCTGAAATCTAAGAGGTGCTCTGTTTGTTCTACAAGACTGAGTTGCTCAGCAAAGTCAACTAATTCGGAGGTTGCGCTCATTTTTTCTGGAGTTGACGTTAAGCTATAGACTATAAAGCAACCAAAACCTGAAAAAAACACGCCAAAACCACCACACCAAACAAAACTAGGACACCACAATCCAACAAAAAGACAAGAGCAACATATAGCGCTACTTAAAATGACGCTTCACTCAAGCCTTCATAGCTAAGAGGAATGACAGATACAGCGTGTTTTTAATATCTGTTTATTGCCAAGTTGTTCTGCTGTCAGTCTGAGTTAGGATCCGCGTTATATCATTGTTTTATGACTGTGAACGTTAAAACAATACTTTCAAACCCGTCAGCCACTCATCAACCAAGAAAAAGATGCAGAGACAAAATGGCTTGCTTAACTAAATTTCTTCACTGAAACCAGAAAGCTTAAGTTTAATTAATACATTGACGATTCCAATTAAAGACACAGAAAGCGGTTGTAGTCTAGCCTGGTTTAGGACATCAGCCTGCCACGTTGACGACCCGGGTTCAAATCCCGGCAACCGCACCACACCAAAACCTAATTTTCGATCTCCCCCCCAATAGTTGCCCCGGTGGTTTATACTTTTTATTGCACACCTTAACTACTTAAGCCAAATCACTTCACAGACCATTGGCACGTTTAATCTGAATTCACATTCTTCCTCAACAGAACACCTGCTTCTTATCAAAAACAGTTCGTTTTCGCCAGATTCTATTTCACCCCACCTGACTGAGCAAGTGAATAGAAAGAGTCAACTTCAAAAGCGTTCACTGCTGATAAAATTTAAAACTAAAATAAATTCTTAAAAAAATTTATAAAGATAACAAGTTTTAGATACTACTATCACGTCACAGTTGCCTAAAACCACAACAGCCAATTCAAGCTAGATCATTTCAATTTTTTTCTCTTCAGAATCAGAAAAGTGGCACCTGTAACAGCCATGACTATGGGCAAGGCAAGTATTGAGGGAAACTCTGGGATCACCCAAACATTTGAGTCTTTCAGAATAAGATGCTGCACAATCTTCTGGTTAGGAGCAGAAGAACGCACTTCCGTCAGTGTGTACTCTACAACAATGCCTGTTAATTTATCAAAATAAAGATCCATGTGACTATAAACTACACCTTCGATGTTGGTGCTGTTGACCGAGATGTGGTTGATTTCCCTAAAACTACCAGCGTAAACACGAAATTCGGTGCTGTTGATACGCCAAGGAAGGGTAGTAGAGGAGGGAAACAGCAACCCTCCTGCAGACAGGTTTGCGGCGTAAACATACACGCAACCTGTAACGCCGGAGCTGACTTCAGCTATTTCAGTGCTGTTGTAGATAGTGCCATTAAGGAGCCTCCAAGAGGTATTAAAAACCACAGTTGTGCTGGTGGTTGTTTGAACAGTAAGTTGGAAATAGTCAGTTTGGTTCTGCTCAATCAGATACGCAGGAACCAGATCCGCAGGATTCGTAGAGTACCAGTAAAAAGTAAGGTCATATCTGAATTCGTCTCCGGGTGAGACACCGACAGAAACAGGCATTGACTGCGCGGCAACACCCTCAAAAAGCAAAAAGAGCATTAGAGATAGAAAAAAAACTGTGGCAACTCCACGTTTATTCATGTCAACCCCGCGTATTAGGGGGTTTATCGAGTTTTTATGGCTTGTGGAGTTTTCCCAAATCTCTCCCAAATCGTCAACAACATAGAATATCAAAAACAAAAGTAAAAATTGCTAGAGGGTAAACTAAACTAAAAAATTTAGGTAGTTTTATTCCTCGCGTATTTGACATTTAAGCTTCTTTATAGTTTCTTCAGCTTTCACAGGTTCAATCTTCAAAGTGTAAAGCGTACTGGACGTACGGAGTTTCAGTTTAACCAAGTTTTTTAGACGCTTCACAGCACAGTGTTTGGCGTTTGCGCTCATCGCAATGAACCTTTCTGCATCACGGATTTCAACGGGCATACACTTTTTCACCTTTAAACACTTGCAGGGATACTACGCTCGTTTTTATCTGTTGTGGTGGATTAAACCGCAATTCAGAAACAGGGCTTTATTAAATATTTTTATGCCTGACACTCTCTCATTAGCATTGGGGAAAAAGGAATGACAGATGTTATTGTCAACTTCGTGTTCAACTTAGCTAAAGCCATTATAGTTCTCTTCATAATTGTGGATCCATTTGGCAATATACCCATTTTCATAGGTCTAACAGAGAACATGAATAGGACACAGAGAAAGAAAATCTTCAACACTGCAACTCTCATCGGATTTGTGCTTTTGTTAGTTTTCGCATTTACAGGACAAGAAATTTTCAACATTTTTGGAGTTTCTATATTCAGCTTTGAAATTGCGGGGGGAATTCTACTGTTAATAATCGCCATCCGAATTTTGGTTTCAGGCAACCCCACGGAAAAATCAGAATCTCCAGAAATTATAGGCGCCGTCCCAATTGCAATGCCTCTTCTTGTTGGTCCAGGCGCTATAACCACCACAATACTAAACCTACAAGCCTATGGAGTAGTAGCCACGGTGCTTTCAGTTCTGATTGTACTGTCTCTCACATGGGTTATCCTCAGATTCATAGACACGGTCTACAAGTTTTTAGGAAAAACAGGCGCCTTAATAATTGCACGTGTCATGGCTCTAATTATAGCAGCCATAGCGGTACAGTACGTCTTGGTTGGAATTACTCACTTCCTTACAATTACCCACTAAACAAAGAAAAAGGAAGAGGAGAGTAAAGTGTGCCATAGCTCGATTTTTGTGACGTTTCAAGCTCGCGCCAAGTACATCTGTGTATCATACCAATAAACTGTGAATTTAGCCTTGCAACCGGGATTTTTGCAGACATAAGCTTGCTCTACAATATCAGCTTCCAACTCTTTGTCTTTGGGTTTTTCAAAAGACCAGCAACTGTGAGAACTGTCAGGTCTTGTAACTACGAGTTCTTGCTGGCAATGGGGGCAACTCAAAGTTACACGTGCCATACACATGGTTTGCCCTCTACTAGATTTATTGCTTTTTTTGAATTTATCTATTACTTAACTTAGACAGAACCAAACGATTTTTCATGTTGCAATGAGAGCTATATTACGGCAAAAAGTGGGTAGTTGCTTGAAAAAAGATCTTGATTAAAAACTAAACCGCGATATTAAATTAGAGATAAATAAAAGGAAGGAGTTATTTTTTGTTTATCTGCCTTCTTAGTTCTTCGTATGTAACTTTTATGTCTTCTACTGAAGCGTCGTCTTCGAGAGTAGATACGTCACCGATAGGAGCGCCAACTAGCACTGCTTTGAGGATCCTGCGCATTATTTTCCCACTACGGGTTTTAGGTAGCTTGTTGACTATAACAATGGCGTCTGGGGTTGCTATGGGACCGATGGTTGTCCTGATATGTTTAACAAGTTCAGCGCGTAACTCGTCGCTTGGTTGGAAGCCACTTCTGAGGGTAACAAAAGCTACTGGAACTTCACCTTTAACAGAGTCTTCTTTACCCATGACGGCGGCTTCAGAAACTGCAGGGTGTGAAACCAGAGCGCTTTCCAACTCTACAGTGCCTATGCGGTGACCTGCAACCTTAAGAACTTCGTCGGCTCTACCCAAGAGCCAATAGTAGCCATCAGGATCCTTGATTGCGTAATCACCCGTACAGTATATGTTAGCCCATTTTCCAAAGTAGGTCTGCTTAAAGCGTTCAGGATCTTTCCACAAAGTTTGCAACATACCAGGCCACGGGGATTTTACCACGAGTAGGCCTTTATTTCCTGTGCCGACTGATTGACCCTTTTCGTCGTAAATATCAGCGTTTATGGCGGGTAGAGGCAGTGTTGCAGAACCTGGTTTTAGAGGAGTAAGTTCTATTCCTGAAAGCGGTGCAATCATGAATCCGCCTGTCTCAGTTTGCCACCAAGTATCAATAATAGGCAGTTTCTCTTTTCCTACGACACGGTAGTACCATCGCCAAGCTTCAGGGTTAATTGGCTCTCCAACTGTCCCAAGGAGTCTAAGACTACTCAGATCATGTTTGAGAACCCACTGTTCACCAAACTTCATGAACATTCTTACAGCAGTAGGTGTGCCATATAGGATAGTTACACCGTGCCTTTCGATTATGTCCCACCAGCGATCCTGGGCTGGATAATCAGGTGTACCTTCAAACAGAAGCGCCGTCACACCCAAGCTTAATGGAGCATAAACATTATAGGTGTGTCCTGTAATCCAGCCGATGTCGGCAACGCACCAGTATATATCCTCGTCTGAGGGGTTGAAAGCCCACTTAAGTGTCCAATAAGCCCAAACCAAGTAGCCACCCGTGCCATGCTGTACACCTTTTGGCTTGCCTGTGGTACCTGAGGTATACAGGATAAAAAGCGGATCCGTAGACTGCATATGCTCAGGTTCAACATAAACATTTGCGCCTGCCTTCGTCATCACATCATCATACCAAACGTCACGCCCCTCCTTCATCTGAATGGGCTGACCTGTACGTTTTACAACTATAACTTTCTCTACAGAAGTTGTGGTCAACAATGCACGGTCGGCTGTTTCTTTGATGGCTACAGGTTTACCGCGCCGAAATGAACCGTCAGCTGTAACCAAGATTTTTGCGCCACAGTCATTAATTCGGTCAGCTAATGCTTCAGCACTAAAACCAGAAAAGACAACAGCGTGAATCCCACCGATTCTTGCAGTTGCAAGCAAAGTTATAGGCAACTCTGGAATGACAGGCAAGAAAACGGCAACGCGATCACCTTTTTTCAGACCGAAGTCTTTGAAAACTTTCGCAAGCTTGTTTACCTCACGGTAAAGCTGATAGTAAGTGTAGGTTTTGACTTCACCCATCTCGCCTTCCCAAATGTAGGCAAGCTTGTTCTTCCTATGAGCCTTCACGTGCCTGTCCAATGCATTATATGAGACGTTGAGCTCTCCGCCTGCAAACCACTTGTAGAAGGGAGGATTTGAATCATCCAGCACTTTGTCAAAAGGTTTGAACCAGTCTATAGCTTTGGCTTTTTCAGCCCAGAATTCTTGGAGGTTTTTGATGGATTTTTCCCATTCCTGTCTCCTTTTTTCTCCTGAAGTAACGCTAACGCTACTTGGACAATATTTCTCGTTGAAAGGTAAGCTAGCTTCAGACATTCACATCAACCACTAGGTTAGTTTGGGGGGAATCTTACAGGTCACATTATATTAAAGCTTTGTTTTTAAAATAACAAAAAGAAAGGGGAAGGTTATTTTACAGGGCAAATTGGCAGTACAGTCTTTCCGTGTGCCTCGTTGAGAATTTCAGCGAAAGCCAAGTAGACGGCGCTTAATCCGCAAATTATGCCTTCGTAGCCTGTTAAGGTTGCAATTGTGGTGTTGCCTGTGAGCTCTCGTGCAACCAGCAGAAAGAACAGCAATGTCAGGCTGGCAAAAACAAATTGCACAGCGCGATTTGCTTTCAAAGTTCCAAAGAACATGGCGAAAGTAAACAAGCCCCACATGAAAAAATATGCTGCCATCGCAATATTTGTTGGTGTATTGAGTCCAGCGAAGAAGGCTGTTTTTGGCAAAAGAAGGAGCAATACAAGAGACCACCAGAAAAGCCCGTAAGAAGTGAACGCTACAGTGCCGAAGGTGTTGCCCTTTTTGAACTCCAAGACACCAACAATAAGCTGCGCGAGTCCACCGTAAGCTAAGCCCATCGCCAGAATCATTGTGTCAAGCGGGAAGAGACCAGCGTTATGTAGGTTTAACAGCACGGTAGTTAAGCCGAAACCTAGTAGTCCAAGAGGTGCGGGATTAGCTAATTTTTCACTCATTATTTCACATCGAGTTGCAATGGTTTAGGACGTTGTTTAACATTTTTGCATATAACCTTTCTGGTGCCTCAAGTTTTCCTTCGTTTATTTGCTACGTATTTTCCAATTTCTAATGTACTGAAGACTATTGCAGCCAAAGTTACAGCTACAGCCCAATCTACGAGTTCAGGAGTATGTACATCAAACATAGTCTGAACGCCAGGAACATAAAGAACGACTAACTGCAACGCAAATGACGAAAGTATGGCGTACCATAGGTATTTGTTTTTGAATACACCTACTTTGAATACTGGATATTTAAGTGAACGCGAAGATACAGCAATTGCTAGCTCAATTACAACCATCGCCGTGAAAAGCTGAGTTCTTGCCTCCAACAGTTGCAACTCGCCTAACCAAGGTTGGTGAGAGAAGAATGCAGTCAACAGTAAAGCTGAGGTTAAAATGGGTGTAGCTATGAGGTAAATTTTCACGTCTCGAGTGAAGATGCTCTCTTTTGGTTTTCTTGGTTGCCGCTGCATTAAGTCAGGGTCTCCTGGATCCACTCCTAAAGCAATTGCAGGTAAACCATCGGTTACCAAGTTAATCCAGAGAATTTGAACTGCCGTCAACGCAATGGCTGCGTTACTGATAGATGCGGCATCAGAACCTGGAGAAAACAGATTAGCAAGAGTTGGAACGGAGACGACAGCAATGAACATTACTAAAATTTCCATAATGTTACAACGCAGTAGATATGTCAGATATTTCTTTATGTTGTCGTAGATTTCGCGCCCTTCTTTGACAGCCTTCACAATTGATGCAAAGTTGTCGTCAGTCAAAACCATGTCAGAAGCTTCCTTGGTTACTTCGGTTCCAGTTATGCCCATAGCAACTCCAATGTCAGCCATTTTTAGAGCAGGCGCATCGTTCACACCGTCACCTGTCATGGCAACAACGTGATCCTTGGCTTTCCAAGCTTTTACAATGCGACTCTTATGCTCAGGAGCTACGCGTGCATAAACGACGACGTTTTCGATAACTGCTTCTAGCTGTTCATTACTCATGTTTTCAAGCTCAACGCCCGTGAGAACCTTGCCCTCCTCGTTTTCGCCAATCAAATTCAACTCTTTTGCGACTGCTGTTGCAGTGAGTTTATGATCACCAGTTATCATTACTACACGGATACCGGCTTCTTTACAAATGGCAATGGCATCTTTAACTTCACTACGTGGTGGATCAATCATACCCATGACACCTACAAAAACGAAGCCCACTTCCACCTTCTCAGTAAAGTTATCCATGTCGACCGAAAGTTCTTTGTAGGCAAAACCCAAGTTGCGTAGTGCTTGCAAAGCCAACTCTTCAGTAACCTTCAAGATTCTAGCACGGTTTTCGCTTGTTAATTTTTGCACTTTACCATTCAGCAGAATATGAGTACATTTTTGTAGGACCACTTCAGGCGCTCCCTTCATGTAAGCCACTCTCTTGGAGTCTACAGCGTGTATTGTTGTCATGCATTTTCGTTCAGAGGAGAAAGGAATCTCAGCAATACGTGGCTCTTGTTTGTCAAGATCTTCTTTCCGAAGGTTTGCCTTTGCAGCGACAACCACAAGCGCACCCTCGGTGGGGTCACCTTTAACTGTCCATTTTTCGGTTTTTTGATCTTTTTCAATATGAGAGTCATTGCAGAGTACAGCAATTTTCAAAAGAGTCTTCAAGTGTTCGTCAGGAGCTACCTTTTTATCTTCTAAATAAAACTCACCTATTGGAGCGTAGCCAACGCCTGTTACTTTTAAAACATTATTATTGGTGTATATACGTTGAACTGTCATTTCGCCTTTAGTCATTGTTCCAGTTTTGTCAGAACATATAACACTGGTACTACCTAAAGTTTCTACTGCAGGTAATCGTTTAACAATTGCGTTAACTTTAGCCATGCGATACATACCTATTGCAAGTGCACCCGTAACAATGGCAGGCAAAGCTTCCGGCACTGCTGCCACAGCAAGGCTGACCGCCCACAAAATCATGTCAAGGACAGGACGTTGCTCTACGATTATGCCAACCGCGGCTACGCCAATGCAGATAACTACTGCTAGAACACCAATTAATTTCCCTACTGATGCCATGCGCCTTTCAAGAGGCGTTGGCTCATGTTGAGTAGCTTGAACCATCTGAGCGATTTTGCCAAATTCTGTCTGCATCCCCGTAGCTGTTACAACCGCTTTAGCTCGCCCATAGGCAATTATAGTTCCAGCATAAACCATGTTGCGCCTGTCGTTTATGGGCGTATTTTCTTTGATGGCAGAAGTAATTTTCTCTACTGGTGAAGATTCGCCTGTAAGCGCCGCTTCTTCAACTTTGAGGTTAAATGTCTCTATAAGCCTAGCATCGGCAGGAACCTTGTCGCCTGTATAGAGGAGAATTATATCGCCAGGCACCAGTTGGCTGGCAGGAACCTTTTCTTCTTTGCCATTACGAATAACTGTAGCAGTTGGTGCAGACATACGTTTGAGGGCTTCCACTGCCTTTTCGCTACGGTATTCTTGAGTGAAGCCTAAAACTGCACTTGCAATAACTATGGCTATGATTATGAGGGCATCAATAGTTTCCCCCACCACCAAAGACAAACCTGTAGCTATAAGAAGAATGATCATGAGAATATCAGTGAACTGAGAGAGGAAAAGCTTGATAGGAGACCTGCCCTTTTCTTTTTTAAGCTCGTTGGGTCCATACTGAACTAGCCGATTTTGAGCCTCATCAGAACTTAAGCCTTGCTCTCCGACTTTAAGTTCAGCTAAGGTTTCGTCTGGAGTTTGTGAATGCCAAGATCGGGACATAATATTTCTCCTGATTCTGCTGAAATTAGACTTCAAATCCTATTAGGTCTTTCTAGAAAGTGAGCATAAATTCTCCATAAGATAATGTTAAGATTTCTTTTAAAGGACATAAAATTGGAGAAAAAGTAAAGAAAAAGAAGAGGGAAAATCTATGTTTATTCTTCTTTGCTATTGTCACTACCTGAAGTTTCGACTAGGGAGATATGTTCTTTTGCGGTAGGAATCGACACCGGCGGCGTTTCTTCGCAAGCCTCGGGGGCGACTGCGTGGTTTTCTGTGGGCGCCGCTTCGGGCGCTTGACAAGGGTTTTCCGTAACAATCTCCTCTACTACCGCAGGAGTTTCTGTTTGAATTGTTTCTTCTATAACTTCGGTTTCGTCTATGGTGGGTTGCTCAACTATTATTTGGTCTACAACTGGCGTTGGTTCTTCAATTGTTGGTTCAGTTACTTCAACTGCTACTTGCTCTACGGGAATTTCGGACGCATCCTCAGCTGCAGCAGGTTCTTCTATTGTCGGAGCAGTATCTTGTTGAACTTGAGCGGGGGTAATGTTAATTGATTCTGCAGCAGTGGTTTCTTCAACTGTAGCTTCTTCCGCTGTAGGCACAGGGATTTGCTCGCAAGTTGCAACTGGCGCATCAACTACAGATTCAGTTGAATCAGGAACCGCAATGTTTGATGCAGGCACAACTTCTGCTTCAACATTTGTTATTGCCGGTGGTGATGGAGCAACTTCAATTTGCGGGGACGAAACGACTGCAGTTGCTGCTTCTAAAGTTGGGGGAGCACACAGTTGAGTTGTGGCTTCTTTGATGCTTTCTAGTTCATGTTTGGTCGTTACGAGACCGTTAGATAGAAGCTCAATTTCTAACTTGTATGTTTCTTCGTCTATTTCGCCTGCAACATGTTGGATCTCGTAGTTTGCCAAAAGCATCTCTAACGTTTTGATTTGATTTTCCAATTCAGCGGTTTTCAGCTGCATCTTACTAAGTAGAGCTTGCTGCTGTTTTTCAAGTTCTGCAATGGCTATTGCTATTTCACTGTTAAACGAGTCGTAGGTAGACTGAGAAATACGCCCTTTTTCTAGCAAGTTGTCCAAAGCTTGCTTCTTTTTCTTAGCTAACTCATATTCTTCATTTAATCTGTTAAAGGAGTGTTTCCACGAAATCAATTTTAGGCACCAGCAATGTTTAGCAGTAAAATAGGAAATAACTTTTGTTAACATGGACATATATCGCTCACTGTTAGAAACAGAAAACACAGCTCTGAAAATCGAAACTATACATTCAAAAAGGCACTGCCCAGGAGTTGCATATATAATTAAACATGGAAATTTTTCTTACAGTATAAAACACAAAAATTTAACCAATCAGTCACCTCTCCGATCTAAAGTGTAAATTTTAAAATTAAATCACAACTCAACTATTTTTTAAGCTTAATTTACATCAAATTCAAACATATACTTGAACAGAAGTTTATCTTAATCTGAACACAGAAAAAGCAATCTACAGCTCAGTTTCCCCCAAAGATTTCTTTAAAGCCTAACAGGCACAACTTTTCTATTTTTTCTTGAAAACCTCATCGAAACGCTAAAAAACCCCTTTTTGCACTATGAGCAACAGCATTTAGTTGTGGGCTCGTAGCTCAGTCAGGCTAGAGCACCGGACTTTTAATCCGGGGGTCGCGGGTTCAATTCCCGTCGAGCCCGCCACCAATTGAGCACTAATTTTCCACCTATGCAAAACAAACATTAGGCCAAAAGTTTTTTTATGGTAGGTTTAATATGCAACCTTTAGCTTTTGTTAGAATCTCAAAAGACTTAAACTAAGTTGCTGCATTAAAAATGGTTGATCAAAACAGAAAAGAGCCATCGCTGGCGTTTGGTGGGCAAGCCCTCATCGAGGGGGTCATGATGCGATCCAAAAACTATATGGTTCTTTGCGTCAGAAAACCCAACACTGACATTGTGACGCAAGTGGAACACCTCAATCCCCTCGCTGCTAAATACAAAGTTCTGGGTTTGCCTTTCCTCAGAGGTATTGTAGCGCTTTTTGAATCGCTTTACTTAGGGATTAAAGGGCTGCTGTTCTCGGCTAATGTTTCTGTTGAAGAAATAAAAGATGACAAAGGCGAAAGCCTAAAACTTGGCTACACAGAATTCGCCATACTTGCCTTGGGCACTTTGGGCATCACCGCGTTCTTTTTCTTAGTGCCTTTTTTGCTCGCAACATGGTTAAATTTAACGGGAATTGTTTTCAACATAGCGGAAGCAATAATACGCTTAGCCTTGTTTATTGCTTATTTGTCACTTATCTCTATGTGGGGGCAATTTCGTCGAGTACTTCAGTATCATGGGGCAGAGCACAAAGCCATAAATGCCCATGAAGCAGGCGTCAATTTAACAGTAGAAAACGTGAAGAAATACTCGCGGTTACATCCAAGATGCGGAACTAGTTTTCTTTTTATTGTACTGATCGTCAGCATAATCCTTTTCTCGCTTATGCCGAACCTTGATTTCACAGGAAAAATCGCCTACCGCCTTCTGTTAATTCCAGTTATCGCTGGCATATCCTACGAGCTTTTAAGATTGAGCGGCAAATACCGCAATTCACCTATTCTCAAAGTTTTCATTGCACCAGGGCTAGGCTTTCAACTATTAACCACAAAAGAGCCTACTGATGACATGCTAGAGGTTTCAATAAAGGCGGTGCAGGAAGTAACAAAACTAATCATAAACACCTAAACATAAAACTCAGCTAAGTCGACCATCTTTGACTTCATATGTTATTTCTGATGAACTTTGCATGTTAATTTCGTCTATCTCTTCTATTATGCGATTCACCATTCGGCCCACAACAAGCACAAACACGTTTAAGCCACGGGAAGCGGCAATTGCCGCAGAACGACCCACACCGAATTCAATGTTTGCCTTAAGCCCTAATTTAGTTAAGACCGCTCGACCAACAGCACCCATAACCCCCACCCGGTCAGGTTTAAACTCGTTGTAAAAAGCGCGAACTTTTACTAAATCAACCACCCTAGAACCCCCACGCCGTATACTTGGTAAAGTAACAATCAAAATTTTACCATGCTTAATTTGGATCTTACCTCGCAAATCCTTCAGACCCACATCCTCCCCTGCCACTGCGTCATCAATTGCAGTACCTCTAGCCTCAGCAAGTGGGCTATCAGCCGTTACCGTGTAAAGAACACCTTCTTTTAGTACCAAACCAACTTGCTCACCTGCTTTTACAGGCTTGGTAGCTATAGCAGGCCAAGCGTGTTCAACTTTGATTTGATGTCTGATGTCGCTAACAAATTGTTCTAATTTGCGCAAGTCTTCCTGCATTTTAACTATGGCTTTGGGAGTTAAACGATAATCTGAACGTTCAGAACCAGTTTCAAGCATACCGTCACGACTCAACTTCTTGAAATATTTAGATATGGCTTGGATTGTGATTCCGAGGGATTCGCTTATGTCTTTTTGCTTCACATGAGGTTGGTTCCGCATAACTTCGAGAAGAATCTGAAATTTTGTGAATTCGCCTTTTTCCTGCAGAATACTAGGTGGTTGTTTGCGCAAACTAATTCAACCTTAACTTAACTCAAGTTAAACAAAAATTTATAAACCTTCAGGATGGCTTATCCAAGAACTAGGAGAGTAACACATGCACATAATGGAAGGCTTTCTACCTCACCCATGGTGGGAAATGTGGTTCATAATAGCGATTCCCTTCATAGCATATGGAGTATACAAATTGACTAAAATTACAAAGAAAATCCCTGAAGCATTACCACTCTTGGCGTTGATGGGAGCATTTGTTTTTGTACTTTCAGCACTTAAACTTCCTTCAGTAACAGGCAGCACTTCACATCCAACAGGCACTGGATTAGCTGCAGTAATAGTTGGTCCAGCAATAACGTCTGTTCTCTCTTTGATAGTTTTGATTTTTCAAGCATTACTTCTTGCTCATGGAGGACTGACCACTCTAGGCGCCAATGTATTCTCAATGGGCATAATTGGACCAATTGTAGCCTACATGATCTGGCTTACATGTAAAAAAATGCGCCTATCAAATTCAGTGGGCATATTTTTTGCCGCGGCTTTGGGTGACCTATTGACTTATATTGTCACCTCTATTCAGCTAGCCTTTGTTTTCCCAACAGGCACAGGTTTCTTTAATGCTTTCTTGAAGTTCAGCGGCGTTTTTGCTATAACACAAATTCCCCTTGCCATCGGAGAGGGGATACTTGCTGTGATGCTCTTTGACTTCTTAGCTAAATATAAAGGACAACTTTTAGACAAAATGAAAGTTATCAAACTACCTCAAAGTAAAACTGTACAGGAGACTGCAAAGCAATGAAAGCCCGCTACTACATAGTATTAACAGCAGTTTTGATAGCCCTTTTTGTTACGCCACTACTGGTTGCACCTTCAGCAGAATACAGCGGAGCAGACAGCGCTGCTGAAGCAGCTATAAGCGACACAGGCTACGAGCCGTGGTTTAGCCCCATTTGGGAACCACCAAGCAGTGAAATAGAAACGTTACTTTTCTCATTACAAGCGGCTATAGGCGCACTCGTCATTGGATACTTCGTCGGATATGAGCGGGGCAAGCGAGCAAAGACATAAAGATTACGTAGAGCTAAACCAGTGTTAACTACAGGCGCATAGCAAAATGGAACACAGTCATTTTTATGCCCAAATTGACAGGTATGCCTACACTAACGCGTTGGCAAAGTGTAGCCCAATTACCAAAGGTTTTTTTGCGGTTTCAGCTCTACTAATCAGCGTTTCTTCGTCGTCAGCACTATTGTCTGCCACCATTTTTTTAATAACAACAATTGTAACGTTATATGTCGCCAAGATACCCTTTCACTTCTACTTTGATATGTTCACCTTACCCACTATAATGCTGATGTTGAGTTGTTTATTCATCGCGTTATTCTTTGGTTACGGTGAAAAACTAGCGGAAATTGGAATGCTTGGCTTTACGTGGGTTATTTTCAAAAATGGTGTAACCTTAAGCATAACGACATTTTTGAGGGTGGAAAGTGCACTTTCCTGCCTGTTCTTTCTAGTTTTAACAACATCCATAACTGACATATTCATTACACTGAGAAAAATTAAAGTTCCTAAAACAATAGTCGAGCTATCCTTGCTCATATACCGCTACATTTTTGTTTTCTTGGAAGTTTCCGCCAAAATGAACACCGCTCAAACGCTACGACTTGGAAATTCAGGATTCATCAACCGAATTCGCGCTATTGCGTTGGTTGCAGGGAACCTTTTTATTAGAACTTTGGAGCAAGGAGAACGCACCTTTATTGCAATGAACGCTAGAGGCTACGACGGAAACCTACACGTTCTCGAAGACTTACCCAAACCAACCAAAATAGCACTCATAGGCATTGCCCTGTTTGATGCAGCAATGTTGGTTTTAATCATTTTAACAATAAGCATAGGGGTCATATGAAATGCTGTTTAGACTAGAAAAACTGTCTTACTGCTACTCAGATGGAACACTCGCCCTTAATGAGGTATCCTTGAGCATAACTAAAGGCGAAAGAATCGCATTTTTAGGTATAAACGGCTCAGGAAAAACCACGCTGCTAAATCACTTAAACGGCATCTTAAAACCAACATCAGGCACCGTATACTACGAAGACACACCATTAGAATATAACACCAAATCATTGCTCTCTTTGAGAAAAAAAGTAGGCTTCATTTTCCAAGACCCAAATGACCAACTTTTCGCGCCCACAGTCAAACAGGACGTAGCCTTTGGACCACTAAACTTGGGTTACAACCAACACGAAACCAGAAAGCTAGTAGACCAAGCACTTAAAACGGTAGGCATGAACGAATTTGCAGAAAAACCACCTCACTTTCTTAGTTTAGGACAAAAAAAGAGGGTAGCATTAGCAGGCGTCTTAGCCATGCAGCCTGAAGCCATCATAATGGATGAGCCGACTGCAAATCTTGACCCCATAGCAACCAGCGAAA
This sequence comes from Candidatus Bathyarchaeota archaeon, assembly GCA_026414485.1. Lineage (GTDB taxonomy): Archaea > Thermoproteota > Bathyarchaeia > Bathyarchaeales > Bathycorpusculaceae > JADGNF01. Next base: position 70,202 of record JAOAIX010000006.1, on the reverse strand, counting down.
TTCTCCATCTGCTTCTTAGATTAAACAAAGATGCAGGTATCACATTGATCCTAGCCACACATGACGTGGATATGGTGCCTCTGTTTGCAACTCGCCTCTACATCTTAAACAAGGGTAAGATCGTTTCTGAAGGTACACCGAAAGAAATTTTTTCCAACGTCGAACTAATTCGCAACGCCAATTTACGGTCGCCTAGGATCACTCACCTTTTTGAAGTATTAAAAAAAGAAGACAACTTACCTATAGATGACCAACTGCCATTAACAATTAGCGAAGCACGAAAAGAGATTCTCAAAATGCTGAAAAAACAACCTAACAGCTAAGATTGTAACCCCGTGGCGACACCATGCGACCGCCTAAAACTTTAGTTTTGGAGTTACCAACAATAATGGTAGTGACCATGTCAATCTCACAATCCAATAGTCTATCTAGCGTAGTAATGACGGATTGTTCTCCGTGCCTTCCGGCTTGCCTTACCACACCTACAGGAGTACTTGAGCTACGATGTTTCAATAAAATTTCATAAGCTTTAATTAGAGGCTCTTTACGACCCTCGCTCTGCGGATTGTATAAAACAATTGAAAAATCGGCTTCCGCAGCTGCTCTCAACCGTTTTTCGATTAAGCCCCAGGGTGTCAACAGATCACTAAGGCTAATTACAGCAAAATCGCTCACTAAGGGCGCCCCTAATTTTGATGCAGCTGCAGTCGCCGCGGTTACACCTGGAACAATCTCAACAGGAACAGGCGCCTCTTCTGCTGCAGCCACTTCCAAAACCAAACCGGCCATCCCATAAACGCCCGGATCGCCACTACTGACTACCACGACGTTTTTGTTTTCCAGTGCTTTTGTGACAGCGATTTTAGCTCTGTCCACTTCTCGCCCCATGGTGCCAGATACAACTTCAGCGGTTGATTTAATCAGGTTTTGCACTAATGCAACATATGTTTTGTAACCTACTACAACGTCTGCGTTTTCGATTTCTTGCTGTGCTTTTGGCGTCATGTGCTCGATAGAGCCTGGACCTATTCCGACGACGCTTATTCGCCCTCGGCTATAGCTATAGTGACACCGTTCAACTTTTGTTTTTTCAAGATTAGTTGTGGGTTTTTTCCTGCTTTTATTAGAGCCGCTTGTTCGCATACTCCCCCAACTCCAATGGTTTTTTTAACTAACTCTGAATCGGGACTAAGTTTATCATGTTTTAGAGCACCCAGTTCTTCTACAGTTAAAAATGCAAGTTTTAGCCTCAACTTTGCAGCCGCGTTAACTAAACCAGTTGTTTCTTTTTTGAGATCAACTGTCGCTAAACCATCAACTCTTTCTATAGGCAAGTTTACCTTAGATAGAGCGGCATTAACAGCTGTAATCACTTGATCTTCAGCAACGTTTTTTCTGGCACCTATACCTATGATTATTCGCTTAGGCTTCAAGAGTGTAACAGGTTTTGGAAAGCTCGTTGTTACAACTGATTCTTTAGTTATGATAGCTGCTGCGTCGTAACTGCCAACGATCTCTGCTGCTTGATTCATTGTATCAACTCTTTGAACTTTTGAAGTTGAGACGATTTCACTAAGATTTACATCACCAACGACGATGAATGCCACACGCTCTTCATTCACGACAGCAGCATTAACTGCTACAAGACTTTCAGGGTTAACTATAGTCAAATGCAGTAGACGCGCAAACTCATCCACGCTCTGCTTGTTTAGAGCCTCCGAAGCAGTTGTTATCACAGCTGTGGCACCTATGCCCTCCGCTATTATTTGAGTTAACAAATTTGCTCCTCCATAATGCCCCGACAACAAGCTTATCACAAACTTGCCTGCAGAATCAACACCTATAACTGCAGGGTCAATCAGCTTGCCTTCAAGCAACGGCGCAACAGCTCGTATGGTTATGCCTGTTGCCATAATGGATACTAGAGCATCAACTTTTGAGTAGATTTCTTTTATGAAAACATTGAGTTTTTTATCTAAAGGCATCAATTCTTCACGGTAATACTTTCTCGGTACATATACATTACAGGACAAGTCGGCTTTGATTAGCGCTTGCTTTATTTTGACTGCGGTTTCGACCCCACGCCTTGTGATGGCGATAACAGCTATTCCATTAGGGTACATGGCTACACCCTTTGCGAAAACCCGTTGTGAAAGAAGGATCATAAAGCTTGGACAAATCATATCTGCCTGGATTAAGCACCCGTCCAACATAAATCAAAGCTGTCTCAGTTATCCCTGTAGCCTTCACTTTGTCTACAATGTCATTTAAAGTTCCGAGCACAATTTTCTGCTCAGGCCAAGTAGCTTTATACACTACTGAAACAGGAGTATCAGAAAGATAACCGCCTTTTTTTAACTCTTCAACTACTCGAGCCAAATGTGGGATACCTAAAAAGATAACCATTGTTGCCTGATGCTTCGCCAATTTACTGATACTTTCTGCCTCAGGTACAGGAGTCCTACCTTCTGGACGTGTTATAATAATAGTCTGAGAGATGTTGGGCAATGTTAATTCACGATTTAAGCTAGCGGCGCCACCTTGTAAACAGCTTACGCCTGGTATTCGGAAGTACTCGATTTTCTCCTTCTCTAACTCATCCATCTGTTCTTGTATGGCACCATAAAAACTGGGGTCGCCATCGTGCACACGAGCAACAAGTTTGCCAGTCTTTACGCCTTCAATCATCACTTTCAAAACTTCAGGTAAACTCATTTTTGCGCTGTCGTAGAGTTTAGCTCCAGCTTTGCAGTACTTGAGGATTTCAGGGTTCAAAAGTGAACCTGCATAGATGACGATGTCTGCTTTTTCTAACCATTTTTTACCTTTAAGGGTTATTAACTCAGGATCACCAGGACCTGCACCGATAAAAACAACTTTACTCATTAAGTATCCACCTTTTTGTTAGTTAAAAATTCGCTCCGTTTCAGGATAGCAACCGAGAAATAATCTGCAGTTACATCCCATTTTAATAAGTCGCAAAGTTTTCCAGTGAGCACTTTTTCCTCTGGTAGAGTGCACCGTTTCACAAGGGCAATTGTGGAATTTTCTGTGAACCCAGCTTCCTTCAAGATATGTAGGAGATCTTTTACGCGGTGTGCACATTTCATAAAAACCAAAGTGTCAGCATGTTTCGCTGTTTCCTTAAGCAGTTCCACATTAAGGTCAGAAGGAATAATAGAAACAACTTCGTCTCTTTCAGCAAGAGGTAATTGGGCACTTGCCGCTGCGGCTGTAACCGACGTTACACCTGGAATTATCTCCAGCCGTATGTCTGGATAGTCCTTTTTTATTTTTCGATAAAGATACATAAAAGTACTGTAAAGCATTGGATCTCCAAGAGTTATAAAAACGAGAGTTTTACCCGTCCTCACTTTTCCTGCGACAATTTTTGCGTTCTCAGCCCATAGTTTTCTGAGGCTTAACTCATTTTTGGTCATAGGAAAAACTAGTTCAAGCATTTCTGGAGGAGGGTGCCGCTCTTTTAAAATTTGTTTAACCATCCCCAGAGCCATACTAGGTTTATTTGAATGTGATTTAGGTATACAAATCACATCTGCGGTTTTCAAGGTTTTAATAGCTTTCACCGTAATTAAGTCAGGGTCGCCTGGACCAACACCCACACCTACAAATTTTCCAACCATCACCTGTTCTCCTTTGTAGCAGAAATTATAGTTATGGGGTTTCGCGCCAGCATCATCACCCCGCTACTGACAGACGTTCCTTTGGCCACCAAAACTTGAGTCACATCAACTTCTTTGAAAGGTAAACGTCTCAACTCATCAATAGCAACAACGGCTGTTTCTAAAAGTATAGCATTCACAACTATTCTACCTTGAGAAACCAACTTTTTATGGGCCACTCGAATAACGTCCCTCAGCAAACGACTCCCACCGATGAGGAAGGCATCCACCTCTGGCAAATTATCAAGTGCTTGGGGGGCTTTACCATGAATTAACTGAACAGTGTTTTGCACTCCAAATTTAGCTAAGTTACTTTTAGTTAGCTCAATAGCGGCTTCGTTTTCATCTAAAGCAAAAACTTTGCCGGTTGGGGCTACCTGGAGAGCAGCTTCCACCGTCAATCCGCCTGTACCGCACCCAACGTCTACAACTAATGAGCCGGAGCAAAGACGTGCCTTGGCAAGAGTCAGCACTCGGATTTCTTCCTTTGTAGGACCAGGAACATTGCTGTTTTGGTTGAAGTTTTCATCTGGAATACCAGGCGTTCGGTACTTCCACATACACAGTTTACCTTGCCTTTTTCAATTACCCATTTGGCAGATTTTTTCCTTGTATTACCATAACACATAGCGGCGAAAAAGACTGCTGCGCCGCCTCGGCCAACGTACTTTCCACGACCCGCTCGTTTGTTAAAGTCAAATTTTCACATACAACAACTTTCACCATTTGATCTACGCCTTTTTTTATTAAAAAAGCAGCAATATCGGCAGGCTTAAACATTTTAGGTTCGGGAAGCAGAAAAACAGCTTTAGCAGCTTTTACAGCTTCAAAAAGAGCTTCTTTCTTCTTTTCCTCCACACCGTTATGGAAAGTGAATAAAACGGCGTCTTCCCAACACATTCCCAGTCGGGCAGCGCAAACCTGTATAGAACTAACTCCTGGAATAACAGTAACTTCGTTTTTACCATAGATTCGACTAAGAACCGACCCTAGCAATCCCGAAAAACCAGGGTCTCCCGTTGATAACAAAACAACTTTTTTGCCTTTTTTTTCAGCGGCTTGCGCGTATTTTAAAACGTCCTCCAAGTTTTTAGATGTTAACTCCACGGCCTCACCTTGAATTTCTTCTTGGAAAAGGAGAAGGCTCCTTTCTGAGCCAATAACGATCTGTGCATCCTGAACAGCTTTTCGAGCAGCAGGTATAACATAGTCAGGAGAACCTGGACCTACACCAACTATAGTTAGCTTCGTCATAGTTTCAAACTCCGCGCGTTTTCATCTTGACCAAGAATTTTCCCGTCCATTGATACTATCACAACACTGAAGTGGATTTTGTTTTTTGTCCGTTCTACAAGTCGCAAATTGATTTTTTGTGCGATGTTGTCATAAGTGGCTCGTTGTAAACCTTCTTTCTGGAGAATTTCTGTGGCTTCTTCAGTGGTGTTAGCCTGCAAAAGCTGGCGTATAGTTTGCGTGGATGCACCAGCAGCGCCGGCATATGCAGCTATAACCTCGTTACGTGCATCCCCCATTTTGTGGTGAGTGTTGAATATTCCTGCTGCTAACTTGACCAGTTTACCCGAGTGCCCCACCACAACAATTTCTTTAACGCCCTTCTCCACTGCCTTATCCAACATGTAACCAACAAAGTCACCTGTTTGCACAATCTGGTCATCAGCAACATTGAACAGTTGTTTGGCAATTCTTTCACCTATATTTCCAGGTACAAAGAAAAGGTTAGTATAACCGTGCGCTAAGGCAACATCAAGTTGCGGAATCAATGAACGTCGGCACGCATCCATTGAAAGCGGTTTAACCAAACCGGTAGTGCCAAGAATAGATATACCTCCAACTATGCCTAATTTGTAGTTCTGGGTTTTTTCAGCAACTTTTTCCCCTTCGGGAACACTGATTACCACTTCGGCACCTTTACCCACAGGCAAAACTTCTGCGACAGCATCCATTATCATTTTCTTAGGCACCGGGTTTATTGCTGATTCACCAACTGCCACTTGTAAACCATGTTTAGTTACAACACCAACCCCTGCCCCGCGTTGAATAGTTATTTTACCTTCGTCATTTAACTTTACAGTTGCCGAGATTGTTATCCCGTTAGTCACGTCAATGTCATCACCTGCATTTTTAATCACGGTTGCCACCGCCGTGTCGTCTTCTAGTTTTTTACTATCTTTTACTGGAATTTCAAATCGTATTCCAACAGGGGTAGGAACAACAACTCGCTCCACGGGACCACTCAGCAAGGCAATAATTGCCGCTTTAGAGGCGGCTGCTGCACAAGCACCTGTACTGATGCCATATTTTAGAAACCGCGCCATTTCAGTCCCCTTTTGTCTGAAAAGACTCCTCTGCCAAGTTGAGGAGGGCATTAAAAATGGCGACAGCTATAGTACTTCCACCTTTGCGACCTTTAACAATTATGAATGGAATAGGTAATTCTGAAATGGCTTGCTTTGACTCGGAAGCACCAACATAGCCAACAGGAGTAGCAATAATTAAAGCAGGTTTAGCTAAACCTTGTTTTACTGCATTCACTAATTCAAAAGCGGCTGTCGGAGCATTTCCGATGAGTACAATTGAGCCATCCAAACCAGCCTCAACTGCTAGCCGCATCGCTGCAATAGAACGAGTGGTTGATTTATCATGAGCAAATTTGAAGGCACGTTTATCGTCAACATAATTGATTATCTCTCCACCGAATTTCTTGACCCTTGCCTCATTTATGCCTGCCTTCACCATTTTCACGTCAGTAAAAACTTTTGCTCCTGCTTTAATAGCGTTAACACCTGCCTCAACTGCAGTGGGACTGATGAACAAAAGTTTCGCAAATTCTGGATCAGCAGTAGTGTGAACAACACGTTCAATTATAGAAATGTGCGATTCAGGCATTCCTTCAAGAGTTTCTTTTATTGCTGGTCTAATGAGCTGTAAACTTTTTTTGTATATTTCGTTTGCTGCTACAGGAATTTCGGAAGTTGTAGACCAAACCGGGGCATACACGTCTTTGCCCATTGCTTTGAAAGCTTTCTCAGCTATTATATCTGCGATGCGTTCATCTGAACCAAGAGGTTCGCCGTAGATTAATTGTACTCCTTTAGCAGTTAACTGTAATTCCTTGTCTTTCATGCCTATTAGTTCAGGAATTTCTTGTGTTGTGTGAACACCTGCCGCCAGAAAAGCAGGAACAAGAACAATTTTTTTGACGCCTCTTTTAGCGATGACTTCAATTGCCTCAGGGATTGTTGGAGTGTTTCGTACCATAAATGCAATTTCTACTGTTTTGAATTGTGATCTTTGACGTAAAATATCTGCTAATTTTTCAAGGTTTTCTCGGTTGTGAGGAAGCTTGCTACCGTGACCGATTATGACTAAACCAACGTTGTCTTCCATTAACTTCGCCTTTAACTTTGATTGTCTGATGCAACATTAAACAATTTAATTGCGTGCTCAATTGTCTGAATATCATTATTCTTAGCGGCTAAACGCAGATTCTCTACAAGTGGAACAAAAGTTCGTTTCATTAAGATAGAGGTTAAATCGCTGATTATCTTTTTTTCTCTCTCTCCAACGTTACCTATCATGCTCAGGGCTTTTTCAAGTTCGCGTTGCCGCGCTTTTTCAGCGCGGGAAAGAAGTTTGGCAATTATTTCACGCACAGTTTCAGTTTTCAGTTCTTGACTCAGAAAAGCAAGTTCTTCATCTATGATTTTCTGCGCTTTTTCAACGTTTTTTTGCCGCTTCAACTTATTCTTCTCAGTTATCAAACTTAAGTCATCAATATTGTAGAGTGTCACACCTTCAATTTCTCTCACAGACTCCTCCACATTACGAGGATTTGAAATATCAATAACAATCAAGTGTTTACCTTTTTGCCCGCAGCGGACATGCTGTACCATCAGCTCCTTTGTGAGCAAATAATGCGGAGCAGAAGTTGAACAAATTATAACGTCCGCGTCAGCAACAACTTCACCAAGTTTATCAAATTTAACTGCGCGACCTGAAAGTTCGGTGGCTAAACGAACGGCACGATCATAGGTTCGATTAGCAATGAAAATGGGGTTAAGACAGCGTTTGGATAGAGATTTAGCCACCAAAGTTCCCATTTCGCCTGCGCCCATGACAAGGATTTTCTTTTCTTTAAATGTACCCAGCAAAGATTCAGCTAACTCAACTGCTGCGGAACCAACTGATACAGCCCCCTTATTGATACCCGTCTCTTTTCTGACACGCCTGCCAATTTTAACTGCCCGTTTGAATAAATGTTTGAAAACTGGACCAGCAGTTTTTGCATTTTCTGCCTCAAGATAAGCGTCCCATACTTGGGTGATAACTTGATCTTCACCGATCACCATGGATTCTAAACCAGCAGTAACTCGAAGAAGATGCAGTAAAGCCTCCTCATTCAAAGATATCTCGACAGCACGAGAGATCTCTGAAGATAAGACACCTACTTTACGGATCAAAGTATCTTTTACTGCTTCAGCGGTAGTAACACCATCTTCGCTGATCAGGTAGAGTTCCACACGATTGCATGTCTGTAAAAGAACACACTCGTGTACCCCCCTTAAACCACAAAACTCAACTAACGCCTGCTTTCTGTCTTTAAAAGAGGCAGCCTCCAACAATGGCACATTTGCCGTCTTATGCGTCAATCGCACATTAATTAGCTGAAGCGGCGTGGCAAAGGGGCGCATGGTTGGATAAACCGACCGCCTTAAATATAAGCTTTGTTGTAATTAACCAAAAAGAGCTGCAGGGAGCGAAATGAAACATAGAATTGGACTGGCGTATTTACCAGGAGCGTTACCCTGCTTTGAGAATTTTGGTAATTTACCTACGGATATTGTTTGTGGAGACGGTCTCGTTGCGGGCGAACCTAGTTCAGAAGTTTTGGATATGCTGATAATCCCAGGTGGTAGCCTTGTTGAGTCCCAAACTGTAAGAGATGGAATTTCACGAGAAATTTTGAAGATGGCAGACGCAGGAAAATTTGTGCTTGGAATATGTTCAGGTTTTCAGATTCTTTCAAGAGGAACAGACATTGGGAGGTTGTCAGCAACGCCTATTATCCGTGAAGGACTAGGATTGCTAGACGTTGAATTTAAACCACTGATTTGTACAGACCACGTTCAAGCGACTGTAGTTGATAAAACTTATTTGACGAATAAAGTGGGTGCCGAAGTTTTAGGTTTTCATTGTCATACTTATGGGAGCATAACTGTTGGTAAAAGTGCAAAATCGATGCTTGTCTCTCAGACAAAAAGACTCAATTACCGCAAAGACGAGCAAAAACTCGTTTCAGGAGTTGCCAACAAAGAAGGCAATGTTGTTGGTGTACTTTTACATTCCTTGCTTGATCAAAATCCCATAATTATTGAAGGAATCACTGAATCACTTGACATAAAGCCTATTGAGCTACAGAGAATAAGAGCAATAAACAAGAAGTTGCAACAAGAAATTAAAAGGGAAATAGGAATTTCAACAAATGTCCACACCAAAAACCAGAAAAAAAATAAAAAATTGCAAAAAGTGCCCCTTTTACTGTTAACTGCTTTGGGTAGTGGCTCAGGGAAAACATTTATAGTCACCGCTTTGGCCGCAGCGCTAAAAAAAAGAGGAATCCACGTAGGCGTGCTGAAAGTAGGTGGAGACATACGTGACTTGGTACCAGCACTTTATCTTATAAAGGAGCCTATACGTGGGTACTCTTCGATTAAAATTGGGGAAAGCGGTTGGAGACCCATTTTTGATGCAGTTGCTGACGCAGGAAAAGATTATGACTTTTTGATAGTTGAAGGCGCTATGAGTGCTTTCACAGGGTTGCTTATGAATAAGACGAAAAAACCAAGTTCAACCATAGAGGTAGCTGCCACTTTGGATGCGGCAACAGTTGTTGTTGCTGGTTGCGAAAAAGAAGGCATAGAAAGCGCATTGGTAAATACATTAAACTATGTGAAGTTGAGTCAGAAACTGGGAGTGAAGGTAAAAGGAGTAATTTTCAACAAAATTCGCATGAGTTACATTACCAACGAAATTCAAAACTTCCTTCAGCGATCATTAAAGAATGCTGGAGTCGAATTGGTTGGGTTAGTTCCACGTGTCGACGTAGAGGGACGAGGCACAATTCCAGAAGTTGAAATTAAATATGAAGAGTTCGGAGCAAAAGCACTTGAAATTGCTGAGCAACACTTGAACATAGAGAAAATACTCACACTTGCGACGCCCACCAAGAAAAAAACTATGGATTATTTGGTTTTCTCGGAGAAATTCAAAAATGCACTCGTTGAAGAGTCTATGTTCAAAAACCTCAAAGGTGGAAAAGAAGAAAAATGCTGATAGATTTCAAAATTGTTGGAAAACACGTGGTGATTATAGGCGGTGGCGCCGAAGGTTATCGTAAAACCACAGATTTCCTTGAAGCCGGCGCGTCTATTCTTGTAGTCAGCAAATCTTTCTCAGAGAAGATTAAACAGTTAGCTCAAAAAGATAGAATCAAACTGCGCCAAGAAGAAGTACAAAGTGCTGTAACTTTTTTGAGCAACGTTAACCCAAAGCCCGATATAATAGTAGCAGTTACCAATAATCACCAGCTTAATGCAGAACTGGTCAAATTTTCAAAATCTAGAAGGTGGATGGTTTATGCGCCTGACAATCCCGAGGAGAGCGACTTTACATTACCAGCAGTGACAAAAGTCGGTGATATACAAATTGGTATTTCTACAGGAGGCAAGAGCCCAGTGATGGCAAGTGTTCTTCGACGGAGAATCGAGAATTTAGTCACATATGAGGATTTATTACAGGTTAAACTTCAAAATCACATCAGAAAGACGCTCAGACATAAAGTTCAGGAACAAAAGATCCGAAAGGAGCTACTCTACAGCATAGTAGAAAATTTGGAAATAAAAAAGGCTTTGAAGGAAGGTAAACTCCAAGAAGCACAAGAGAGAGCAAAACAAATTATAGAAAAACATCTTGAGAGGAACGAAAAACTCTAGGAGTAAAAACAGCGTGAGTTTTCCTTCAGTAAGAATGAGACGACTCCGTACAACAATAGCATTACGGGAGATTACAAACGAGGTTGAACTTAATCCGACTGATTTAGTTTATCCAATATTTGTTGATGAATCAGCAAAAAATCCTCTACCTATAAGGTCTATGCCAGGCTATTATAGACTACCACTTAACCAAGTTGTAAAAGAAGCAAGACAAACTTTGGAACAAGGTGTAAAATCGATAATTCTATTTGGCGTGCCCTCAAAAAAAGATGAACTGGGTTCAGAGGCATTCTCTGAAAATGGTATTGTCCAAAGAGCCATCCGTAATTTAAAGAAAGAATTTGGCGATACCCTTGTAGTAATAAGTGATGTTTGCCTTTGCGAATACACAACTCATGGTCACTGCGGTATAGTAAAAGACGGAAAAATTCAAAATGACCTCACGTTAAAAGTGCTGCAAAAAGTTGCCATAAGTCATGCAAAAGCAGGTGCAGATATGGTAGCGCCATCAGCCATGATGGATGGGCAAGTCCGCCTAATAAGGGAAGGCTTAGATGATACAGGATATGAACAAACAGCCATATTAGCGTACTCTGCCAAGTTTGCTTCAAGTTTTTATGGACCCTTCAGAGAGGCAGTAGAATCAACACCACAATTTGGAAACCGCAAAACCTACCAGCTCAACTATAGAAACTCCAGAGAAGCACTACGGGAGATGGAGTTAGACCTAGACGAAGGAGCGGACATATTGATGGTTAAACCAGCCATAGCTTATTTAGACATAATTCATGCTGCCAAAGCAAAATTCAACGTACCTCTTGCAGCCTACAACGTCAGCGGTGAGTATGCAATGCTTAAAGCAGCTGCCCAAAATGGCTGGATAGATGAAAGAGTGTCAATTTATGAAACACTAATCGGGATTAAGCGAGCTGGCGCTGATTTAATCATAACTTATTTCGCTAAAGATGTGAAATCATGGCTAAACACAACTTGAAAGCAAAATCAAAAGACCTGTTTGAAAAAGCCAAGAATGTGATTCCAGGAGGAGTGAATAGCCCTGTACGTGCTTTCACACCGTATCCTTTTTTTGTTGAGGCGGCTCAGGGCTCCAAACTTCTGAGTGTAGACGGCAAAACCTATCTAGATTATTGCATGGCATATGGAGCATTACTACTTGGGCACGCAAACAAAAATGTATGTTATGCCGTTGAAGAGCAACTTTCTAAAGGCACCATCTACGGCGCACCCACTGAACTAGAAATAAAAGTTGCATCACAGATAAGCAAAATTTTGCCCTGCATAGAGATGCTACGCACCGTTAACTCGGGCACTGAAGCGACTATGCATGCACTAAGAGTAGCGAGAGGTTTTACTGGACGAAAAAAAATAGTCAAATTTGAAGGGTGTTTTCATGGTGCACATGACAGCGTGTTAGTAAGTGCGGGTTCAGGCGCTACTACTTTTGGAACACCCACATCTCTCGGAATTCCCGAGGAAACCACACGTAACACTATAGTTTTACCTTACAACAACATCGAAGCACTAGAGAAAATAGTTAAACAAGAAGGAAATGAAATAGCTGCGGTGATTATTGAGCCGGTGATGGGCAATATTGGGCTAATTCTTCCGAAGAAGGAATATTTGAATTCTCTGAGAAAATTAACCAGAGAATATGGCATAGTTCTTATTTTTGATGAGATAATCACGGGTTTTAGACTATCACTTGGAGGGGCTCAAGAATATTATAACATAAAACCTGATATGACGACATTGGGGAAAGTGCTAGGTGGCGGTTTTCCCATTGCCGTTTTTGGAGGTAAAAAGGAAATAATGCGGCATATTTCACCAGTCGGTAAGGTATATCAAGCAGGAACTTTCAACGGAAACCCGGTTTCATTAAAAGCAGCTTCAACCATTTTGCAAATCCTAAATGAAAATGGAAAAGAAATTTATCCCAAGCTAGAAAAGAACTGCCAAGAACTCAAAAAAGCGCTCTCAGATCTAGCTTCAAATCACCATTTAGAAGCACAAGTTTACAGTATAGCATCTATGTTCCAAATATTCTTCACACCACAACCAGTTCATGACTATGCAAGCGCCAAGCATTCAGACACACAAAAATTTCAAGCCTACTTCCAAGAATTACTTAGACAAGGCATTTTTATACCACCGTCTCAGTTTGAGACGTGTTTCGTGTCAGTTGCCCATGATGAAGGGGATCTAAAGTATACTATAAACGCTTTTGATAATGCTTTGCGTTTAGCATCCACAGTAAACAGGAATGTTTGAACATGATTTTGACAGTTGGCACAAGAGGCAGTAAACTTGCTCTCGCCCAAACTGAAAAGTTTTTGCAAGAACTCAAAAGGCTATACTCAAATGTTGAGTTTAAAATTAAGGTGATAAAAACTCTTGGAGACACTGAAAATACCCAACCGCTTTTTGCCATAGACAGACAAGGAATCTTTGAAAAAGAAATTGATCACGCACTTATAAAAGGAGAAATTGACTTTGCAGTTTCCAGCTTAAAAGATGTCCCGACAGTGGAAACTGAAGGTACCATAATAGCAGCAGTGCCTAAACGTGCATCACCAAATGATGTGCTCATCTCAAAAAATAACTTACCACTTAAAGCCCTACCAAAAGGCGCAATAATCGGCACAGGTAGCTTAAGACGGTTAGCTCAGATAAAATTTCTTCGACCAGACTTAGAGGTAGTACCAATACGAGGCAATCTTGATACTAGAATTAAAAAGGCGAAAAACGAAGATTTTGATGGCATCATTGTAGCTGAAGCAGGCCTCCAAAGGATGGGACTAGAAAAACTAATCACAGAGCGTTTTTCGCTAGAGGAATTTCCTTCAGCCCCTGCACAAGGAGCCTTAGCGATAATTACAAGAAAAGACAACACAAAAATTCAAAAGTTACTGCAAATCATGGATCACCCTCAAACGAGAGCAGAAGTAACTGCTGAGAGAAGTTTGATGCTACAACTTGAGGGAGGCTGCCGTGTCCCTATCGGCGCAATTGGAAAAGCCAGCGATAATTACCTGTCGCTTCAAGGCATTATGTTTACTCTGGATGGCAAAAGCAGGATTTCCGCTTTCGCCGACGGTTCACTCACTGAAGCAAAAGAATTAGGAAAGAAAGTGGCACATAAACTGCTAATGCAAGGAGCAAAACAAATTGAAGAAGAATGGAGAAAAAAATATGGCAACAGGTAAAGTGTTTCTTGTTGGTGCAGGTCCAGGAGATCCTCAACTACTTACTGTTAAAGCAGCAGAGCTTTTGAAAAATGCAAAAGTAGTGGTCTATGACAGACTGGTCAGCTCAGATATTCTGAAACTTATCCCTGAAGAAGCAAAAAAAATCTATGTAGGAAAGCGAACGGGAAAGCACGTGATCACACAGGAAAAAATCACAGAACTTCTCGTCAAATTAGCTCTTGAAGGAGAAGATGTAATTAGGTTGAAAGGGGGAGATCCGTTTATTTTTGGCAGAGGTGGTGAAGAAGCAGAAGCATTAGTAGAAAGCGGCGTTAAGTTTGAGGTGGTACCAGGCATTACTTCAGCAATTGCGGTTCCTGCATATGCTGGCATACCGCTAACTCACCGTAAATATGCGGCGTCTGTAGCAGTCGTAACAGGCCACCGAGCAGGAAACTCAGAGAGACCTATTGATTGGACTAAAATTGCAGGTACAGTAGACACAGTTGTCGTTTTGATGGGTGTGGAATCTTTGGAAGGTATTGTAGCTAAACTGGTTGCAGGCGGTTTAGACCCAAAAGTTCCTGTAGCCATGATTGAACAAGGAACAACGAAACGACAACGTGTCATCATCAACAATTTGGGTTCAATCGTAAAAGAAGCACAAGCAAAAAAAATACAGCCGCCCGTTGTGATTGTCATAGGTGAGGTTGTAAAGTTAGGAAGGAAACTAAGATGGTTCGAGAAACGTTATCGTTGAAAGAAAAAATAATTGCTATAACTCGTCCCCAAGCTCAAACAGAGGAAACCGCGGAAATAATTCGGCAAAAAGGTGGCGTACCCTACTTCATACCAACCATAGAAATCAGAGATGTCTCAGATTTATCGCCTGTCAATAACTTTCTCCGAGAACTGGAAGCGGGTAGAGTAGACTACATAATTTTCATGAGCGTAAATGGCGTAAAGCATCTACTGAAGATAGCTGAAAAACTAAAAATGTTAGATACACTCAAACAGGAGATTCAAAAGTCTTTTGTGATCGCAGTAGGTCCAAGAACAGCAGAAGAACTCAAGGCCAACGGTATAAAGGTAAACTTGATTCCTGCTCAGTACACATCTGAGAGCATTGTGGCAAATTTGAAGTCTTTGGATATAACTAACAAAACAATTTTTATTCCCCGTACATCAGCTGCCAACCCTGTACTGAAAGAGAAGCTAAAAGAGAGAGGTGCTATAGTAAGAGAAATTTACGTTTATGAATCATCTGTTCCGACTGATAAAAAAATCAAAGAAAAATTTCTTCAAGATGCCCGCAACGGCAATATCCATGCTCTAATTTTTGGCAGTGCGTTAAGTGTAAAAAACCTTTTCAATATGTTCAGCGACTATATTTCTGTAGAGGAACTACGAGACCTTCTAAATGAGAAAATTACTATTGTAGCTATTGGGCCGGTAACAGCTGAAACCGCTATGAAATTTGGTCTAAAGGTAGAATTGACACCACAAACACAATTGTTTGATGAAGCAATAAATTCATTAGCAAAACACTGGAACTGCAACTAACCAGCTCGTTGTGTAATAAGTGTGCCATATCGCGAAGCCCATCATTTATAGGATGGACAATCCAACCTAACATTTATATCATCTTCCACCCATTCAACAAGCAAACCTCTACGGCCTACACGTGGTGGTTTATTTACTATGGTGGAGTGGATGTTACGTGAAGTCTGCTTCAAAAATGGCAAGTTTACGCTTTAGGAATTTTAAGCCATGTGTACACGGCGCAGATGTTTTTGAAGCAAAAGCAAAGGCTGGTTTGATCAGTAACGAGATATCAGATTTCAGTTCCAGCGTGAATCCGTTGGGTGCCTCAGTTAAAGTCCTTGAGGCAATAAAGGAGAATTTGGGGTTAATTTCGCGTTATCCTGATTCAAACTCTACTATTTTACGTGAAACCATCGCACGACATTATGGAAGTCTTAGCAAAGAGAACATCATCATAGGCAATGGTTCAACCGAATTGATCTATTTGTTTGCTGAAGCGTTTTTACAGCGTGGAAATATTGCTTTAGTTGGAGCTCCAAGTTTTGGAGAGTACGAAAAGGCAGTTCTCCGAGCAGGAAAAAAAGTGAAATATGTTCGTTTGGGCAAAGATTTCCTCCTAGACTCTGACCTCGTTATTTCAAATATGGGTGAAAAGGTTAAAATTATTTTTTTATGCAACCCTAACAATCCAACGAGTTTACTTACAAAAACTGAGGATTTACTGAAAATTGTGGAAAACGCTTTTGAAAAGGACGTCTTAGTTTTTCTGGACGAAGATTTCTTGGAGTTTGTTGACGAAAGTTCTAAGCTTTCACTTATTAATAGGGTTGAGGAGTTTCCCAATCTGTTTGTGTTAAGGTCTTTCACTAAGCTTCATGGTTTAACCGGACTTAGAGTTGGTTACGGTGTTGCCTCAAAAGAAATCGTGGAGATTTTGGTGAAGGCAAAAATACCTTGGAACCTTAACTGTTTGGGTCAAATTGCGGCGATGGCGGCTTTATCTGACGAAGAACACCTGCGCAAATCGTTAGCTTTGGTTAAAGAGGAAAAATCTTTCTTGATGAGGGAGTTAGAAAAATTTGAGGGGTTTAAGGTTTATCCACCCGACGCAAATTTCTTTTTCATAGACATACACAACTGTGGTTTTTCGGCAGCACAACTTAAGGAAAAACTGCTAACATATGGCGTGCTGATTAGAGATTGCAGTTCTTTCGCTGGACTTGACAAGTACTATATTCGGATTGCAGTTAAAACGCGCTCAGAAAACGAGAAATTAATTGGAGCATTGAAAAAATCCTTACAAACAAAGGCATGAGTGTTAATGGTACTTTTTGATACGGCATTCTTTGTGGAGCAAATTTTAATTTTAGCAGTAGCCCTCTTGATTGACGTAATTTTTGGAGAAATCCCCGACAGTATACATCCAACGGTGTGGATGGGTAAAGTAATTGCTTGGGCTAAACCGCAACTAAAAAGCACCAACTCCCGAATCGAAAAAATTAACGGCGTTCTGCTTTGCCTAGGTGTTGTAGCGCTTTTCACCTTGCCTATTGGGTTGCTACTTTTATCTCTGAGGCAAGTACCAATTTTTGGTTGGTTAATTTACATAATAGTCGCTGCAGTTTTCTTAAAAAGCACATTTGCTGTTAAATGCATGTTGAAATACACAATGCCAATTGCTAACGCTCTAAAAATGAAGGATTTAGAAGGAGCAAAACAATGGCTACCCTATATTGTTAGACGTGATCCAAAGAAGTTGGACGAGCAACATGTGCTTTCAGCAACAGTTGAATCTATTGCAGAAAGCACCACAGACGGAGTTACGTCGCCACTTCTCTTCTTTGCTCTTTTTGGAGTACCCGGAGCCTTTGCATTTCGAGTTGTGAACACGTTGGATTCTATGGTTGGTTACAAAGATGAAGAACATAGGAACATCGGATGGTTTTCAGCAAAAATGGACACCGCAGCTAATTTTATTTCTGCACGATTTACAGCAGTGTTAATGATTATTTCTGCCGCCGTGTTAGGTGCAAATTGGAAGAAGGGGTTGTCTGTTTTACAGCGGGATAAAAACAAGACTGTTAGCCCAAATGCCGGCTGGACAATATCAGCCATGGCAGGAGCTTTAAATGTCCAATTAGAGAAAGAGGGACACTACACACTGGGCGATAAAGGTCAGCTTTCTCCGAACCACATAATAGAGGCATGGAGAATCATGGTTTTAACGTCTGCTCTGTTTGGAGTTATTGTGGTAGCCTCTGTTTTAGCTTTGAGAGCAGTTGTTTGGTTTTAATTTGTCATCCATGGAAAGACAGAATCGCAATTTCAGCCAAGCCTCAATTATTTATTTCACAGTTGATCTCAAAAATCAGGGCTTAGTCAGCCAATCACTATACTATGCTTTTTTACACTGCAGAGCAACGAATAGAGCTGATACAATTTTATTATAAAAGATATAGTACTTGTATTGTATAAACAGAGACAACTATTGTTTGAGAAGATTTTGAAGAAGTTTTATAGCTGACCATGCGGCAAGCGCACTAGTTCTTGGGTTGTCAGGGTGAGGGTCGTTTGCGAATTGTAGAAGCATCTCGCCAAATTGCCATTTTACGGTGATTTTGTGAGTGTTCCTTCTCGTGTTGGGGTCTGCTATAACTGTGACTTTGACTTTTGCAGGTTTAACCACTAAGGCTAATGTTGCAGCGACGTTCATCTCCCTTGGAAATAGTCGCGCTGCTTCTCGGGCTTCACCTTCGTATATCACTTTAGGTTTTTTGTCTTGGGTTTCTAGTGCTTTTGGGTTTTTTGTAGTGGTAAGAGCTACCTCCACTTCGCCTGCTAACAATGCGCTAGTTATGGAGTCTATGCCACCTATAGCTCCTGAGGGCACATGTACCTTCGTCAGGTCTAAATTTAAGTCTAAGAGGGCGCCTGAACTCATGACAATTACATTTATACCCGCAGCAACTATTCTGGGAACATATGTTTTGGCAGCATCTTGTGAGGCAGCCTCCACGATTATGACGGGGTTAAGTTTGAGCAAATCTTCAAAACTGGAAACTATTGTGGTTGGAAAAGCAAGAGAATTTTTGAGCCGTTCCGCCTTTACTTTATCTAGGTCGAAGAGTATAAGTTCATCACACACTACAATTCTACGCTCAATTGCCTCCGCTAAAACAGTACCGATGGCGCCACAGCCAATTAATCCTACAGCTCTCATTTTTTTGTTGACTCCCCATATTCGGCTATGAAATTTACTGCAGAAAACTGGATGAGAGGTCTGCCGCTGCCTGACTGGGGTAACACAGTCAAATTATTCACTTTGAGTGCGCCTACCACGTCGGTTTTGGCTTCTTCTATGGCTTCTGCAGCAGAATTGTCTCCCGCATAAACAATAAGATGCCTTATGGGCGCGTTTAGAGAGAGGCGTCTTTCTGCTTTTTCTCGGCGCACTTCACTTATAAGTTCCACCACTAAGTCACCTCGTTTTTCAGCGTTTTCATCCACCCATTCCTCTAGATACTCCGGCCACGGAGACAGTTGGATACTTTTGTATCCTTTACTACCCGCGTAAAGGGCTTGGTAGATTTCCTCAGTTACATGAGGCACTACAGGCGCCAGAAGTTGAAGAATTTTGAAGAGAACTTTGTAGAGAGTCTGCTGCGCAGCTAATTTTTTGGTTTCACCGTGCACTTCAGGTCGGTAAAGTCTGTCTTTGACTGCTTCCACATAGGCATCGCAGAAGACGTGCCATGTGAAGTTACGAATTTCCTCCACGGCAATGTTGAATTGACATTTTTCCATGGCGTCTGTGACTTTTTTTGTCAGAGATTCGGTTTTACTAAGGAGCCACTTGTCGAGAGGTTGAAGCTCGACTTTCTCTATGTCGCTTGGCACGTAGTTGTGTAAGAGTTTGCTGACGAAAGCTGAAACATTCCACAGCTTAACCAGAAAACGTCTACCATATTCGACGTCTGGAGTCCGGTAGGGTATATCTGAACCTGTAGCACCACCACATGCCGCCCACTGCCTGGTCGCGTCTGCACCGTTTTTGTTGAGCACATCAGGAGCGGCAACATAGTTTTTGAGAGACTTACTCATTTTTCTGCCGTCAGCGCCTAGTACCATACCATTGATAAGACAGCTCTTGTAGGGCTTCTCGTTAAATAGTGCTAAGTGTCTCACCATAAGATAGTACGCCCATGTTCTGATTATATCTATTCCGGATGGATGCATATCCGCAGGAAAGAGACGTTTCCAATCTTGGCGATCGGGCCAACCAGCATGAACTGCACAGGTTATGGAGCTGTCCATCCAAGTGTCAAAAACGTCGCGTTCACCTATGAATTCTGTTGAGTCGCATTTTGGACATTTATCTATACGTGGATTTTCCATTTTAGGATCGATTGGAACCCAGTCTTCTTTAGCGAGGATTAGTTCACCGCATTTTTTGCAATACCACACTGGAATGGGTGTGGCGAAGAGTCTTTGGCGGCTAATAACCCAGTCCCAGTCGAGCGATTTGGCCCAATCAACAAGGCGAGATTTCATGTAATCAGGATACCAGACAACTTCGTTAGCAGTTTTCTCCACAACATCCGTTAAGACGCGGGTTTTCATGAACCATTGTTTACGCTCCAAAATTTCAATGTGCGCTTTACATCGGTCGCATCGACCTACTTCTTGCGTGATTTTTTCAGTTTTCTCCAGCAACCCAGCGGCTGCGAGATCTTCAACAATGGCTGCACGGGCTTGATTTATGGTTAAACCCACATATTTGCCACCATTCTCGTTTATTCGACCATTCTCAGTCAGAAGCGTAACAATGGGGAGTTTGTGTTTCATGACGGTTTTTACGTCTTCTTTGTCGCCATACGTACAAATTTGCACTACACCTGTGCCAAATGTAGGATCCACAGTTTCTTCGGCTATAATTGGAACCTTACGATTGACTATTGGAACAACGATGTTTTTGCCAATGTATTTGTTGAAGCGCTCATCCTTGGGATTCACTTCAACCGCTACACATGCAGGAATAAATTCTGGACGGGAAGTAGCAATCAACAGATACTCAGTGCTATTCTCTAACGGATAACGTATGTAGTAAAGTGTACCTTCACGTTTTTCGTAGTCCACTTCAGCATCAGCTATGGCAGTTTCGCAACGTGGACACCAATTGACTGGATGAGTACCCTGATACATGAAACCTTTCCTATACAGCAAGATAAAACTCAGCTGTGTGCGCCGCCAGTAATCAGGATCCATAGTACGGTACTCTGTAGTCCAATCTATACTGCACCCTAACTTGAGAATCCCTTCCTTCATCATACCAATATATTTCTCAACCAATTCACTACATAATTTACGAAACTGTTCAGGCGGCACATCGCGTTTACGTATATTATGAAGTTTTTCTACCTGAATTTCTATACCAAGTCCATGGCAGTCCCAACCCTGCGGGAAGAGTACATTATAGCCACGCATACGCTTGTATCGTGCTACTATATCAAAATAGGTCCAGTTCAGAACATTACCCATGTGAAGCTCGCCTGATGGGTAAGGCGGAGGAGTGTCTATGCTAAAAACTGGTCGCTTCATATCGCTCCAATCATAGCGGTAAATGCCCATTTCTTCCCATCTTTGTTGCCATTTACGCTCAATTTCGATGAAGTTGTATTCTTTTGGCAGAGGCTGCATACCGTCTGTTCCTCGATAGTTTGATTGCTGTAAAAGTTTAGAAAACCACCTAAAAACATTATCCCCAACCTAACATAGCTAACTCAAAAGGTTAACTTTGGGAAAATTAATATTACCGAAAACAGTAACTAAATTTGTAAGGTCAAAATGGGGAGCTGGGAAAATGACCCGGCTGAGAGGACAGCTAATGGCTGTCGACCCAATGAACCTGAACCAGATAATACTGGCGGAGGGACAAAACATAAACCAAACAGAAATAATGAAAAAACCAAATCAACCCAAGTTTTTTTCAACAAAAATTCTATCTGAAATTGCCATCTTTGTGGCATTGGCAACCGCACTTAGTTTCATAGTTGTCTACACCTTGCCACAAGGAGGTTCAATAACTGCAGGTTCGATGGTGCCTATCATCTGGCTTTCCCTCAGACGGGGCACAAAAATTGGATTTATCGGCGGCTTCATCCATGGTACCATACAATTTGCAGTTTTGCCCTACTTCATAGATCCAATCCAAATGCTACTTGACTATCAACTGGCTTTTGGAGTACTAGGCGTTGCAGGGGCGTTCAAAAAACAACCGCTCCTCGGCTCCACAATTGGCATCACAGGACGATTTATTCTACACTTCATTTCAGGCGTAGCCTACTGGGCACCTCTCTATGTCCCTGAACTGAACCCCTACATATACTCAGCAGTTTATAACGGTAGTTACCTGCTCCCTGAACTCATGATAAGCGGATTACTGATTTTCCTATTACAAAAGAGCAAAGCACTCCAGAGACACCTCTAAAAGAGGACATTAATTATGGGAAAACTCACCCAAAAAGAACTACAAAAACTTCTGATGTGTATTAAAAAAGCTCAAACTACACTTGTGCACCCCCAGTTAGGCTATGATTCAGGGGTTCACCTGTTAGATGACAAATACGTTGTAGTTTCCACTGACCCATGCACCGGCGTCCCAAAAGAATGGTTCGGCTGGCTACTCATTAACTA
Organism: Candidatus Bathyarchaeota archaeon; assembly: GCA_026414485.1. GTDB lineage: Archaea > Thermoproteota > Bathyarchaeia > Bathyarchaeales > Bathycorpusculaceae > JADGNF01. Next base: position 48,062 of record JAOAIX010000006.1, on the reverse strand, counting down.
CACTGCCTCTGATGTTGCATTGTTTGGGGCAAAGCCTGCGTTCTGCACCATCAACCTTCTGGCACCACTAGGAACTACAGCGGAAGTTTTCCAAAAAGTCATGAAACAAGCATGCCACGCTGCAGACGAACTTGAAATTGCTATTGTTGCAGGGCACACAGCTACATACACCAGTTTAAACGACATTATTGGAGTTTGCACAATCTATGGCACGGTAAAACCTGAAAAGCTTCGCACTCCCGCAAAAGCCGAAACAGGTGACCTTATACTCTGCACCAAAATCTTAGGCTACGAAACACTGGTTAACTTCGCTTTGACACATAAAAAGTTATCAAAGAAATTGTTTGGAACACAAGTTACAAGAAATATAATTAATCATTTTGCTGTCCAAAGTTGTGTTCAAGAAGCGCTTCAACTCGCAGAAATCAAGGGCGTACATGCAATGCACGATGTAACAGAAGGCGGATTAGTGACCGCACTCAACGAATTCGCTGACGCGGCAAATTTGGGTTTCAGAATAGAATCGGAAAAACTGCCGGTCAATACAGAAATTCAGAAACTACAAAGGTACTTCGGACTTTCAGATTGGCAGGTACTAGCAATGTCGTCTACAGGCACACTTTTGGCTGCTGTTGCAGCTGACGCAAAAGATGAAGTTCAAGAGACTCTACATAAGTTAGGTGTAGATTACAGATTTGTGGGAACATTCACTACAGATAAAAAGAGGGTGTTAATAAAAAACCTAAAGGATAAACCGTTCCCTAGAATCGCTCATGACCCTTACGCTGAGATTGTGGCCAACAAAAAATAGAAAACACAAAAGGAGCCATCACCCCTATTTTTTCAGCTCCAAAAGCAAAAACTTTACAATTTCCTCAGCAATGTTAACCTTCGTCACCATTTGTAAACCTTTCCAGCCAGGTTGGCTGTTCACATCACAAATTTTTGGACCATTAGGACCCTCAAGGATATCAACACCTGCAACTTTACAGCCCACCGCCTTCGCCGCTTTCACAGCTAAATCCTCAAACTCTTTACTCAACGTTGTTGGTGCAGGTCGCGCACCTTGACTATAGTTGGTTTTCCAACCCTCAGCAACACGACGCATCGCCGCAATAACATGGTTATCAATTACAAAAGCACGAATGTCACTGTGCCCATGAGGAACAAACTCTTGTAGATAAATGACGCCATGTTGAAAAGCAATAGCTTTAAAGACCGTATTGGCAATTTCCTTATCCACAACCCTAGTTGCACCGATTCCCCTGGAGCCAAATATGGGTTTAACAACTACATCACCACCTAATTCTTCAAAAGCCGCTACTGCCTCGTTTACACTTTCAGTGGCGAAAGTACGTGGCACGGGTACACCATTATCCTCTAGGATGGCGAGTATGTCGTATTTGTCGACACAGTGCTCTATTGCTTCCGCAGGGTTCAACACATAAAATCCTTCGCGTTCGAGTTTGTAGAGCATATCCATACGGAAAACTAATTCTTCTAGGCTGCCCCTCCCAATGGGACGGATAATTAAGGCGTCGAGGTCTTCCAGCAAATTCACATTCTGCAAGTTCACATCCTTAACTCGGAAGTATGGTTTGTGTCCGATCTGGGAAACCAGTTTAGGAAAAGTGAAACAGACATATGGTATTCCTCGTCTGGATAGCGCTTCTCGTACTTGGGTGCTACTCCAAGCTGCCATGTTGCGAGTTGCAATTCCGATCCTCACGCGAATTCATCCCGTGGTTACTTGCCAAAAAGCTTCATTACTAGACTCTTAAAGTTTCCGAGGGGCAGAAGCACAAACTAAGATAGTTGCACTTGTTTGCCCAGATAGTTGAGTATGTTGGTTTCAATTGCCTTTTTGTAGCTACGAACTTTTTCCCTCAAATCAATACACGTTTTCTCTTTAGCAACTTCATCAGTCTCAAGATTTACACACCGAGCCTGCAACTGATCTTTTTGTTGCTGAAGCAAAGACAACTGACGTTGGGCTTCTTCCAGTGCCGTTGAGCGTTCAAGTTGCCGCTTACGAGTAGCAACCTCAACACATTTACGATGTAAAATCTCCAACGAATCATGTTTTAATATTTCAGTGATTGCTTGTTCAGCTTTACGGGCTTTATCAGACTTCAGCCGCAGTGCATCTTGCCTAAGTAACGATAAAAGTTTCTGCAAAAGCTCCTTCAGTGCAGGTAAACCGACTTCTTCTGTTATAATAGCTTCAAAGGGGTTCTCTAAGTATAAAGCAACTCTTTTAAGTTCATTAGACGTTAAACCACTACCACCAACGGAGAGAGCTTGCATTTTTATGAATGGTTTTTGTAAGTGCCGCAGTTCCTGTTTTAACATGTTGTTCAAACTTTCAATTTCGGCGTTAGTTTGGGTTAGTTGATAAAGGTTGATTTGAGTTGCGAAACTGTGAATCTGCTGTTCTATAGTAGCTATCTCTTGTCCGAGGCTCAACCGTTCATTTTTTAGATTAGTTTTCTGTCCTTCAGCAAGAGTTAATTGTTTTTCTAAAGCCTCTAACTCGTCAATTAGCTGGAAGGTCTGTTGCAAGCCTTTTGTTTTTATGTAATCTCTCGTTAAAAAATTGTTGAAGTCACCAAAAATCAGTTTTGTTTTCTCGTAAACTGAGAGGAATTTTCGGCGATCCATGATGAAGAAGGGAGATATATGTTGAAACCAGTTTTTGATGTCAATTTCGGTAACAGCTAAAGCTTTTTGTATGTCCTGAGCAAAACTGTTAAGGTTCTCATATGAAATATCCTCTGGAGTTTTCAATTTTTTTATTCGTTCAATAAAAAGAAGCGCTAGCTTATTGAGGGCGCGGGCACGGTTATAAACTTTCATGTTTCGCCTGTCAATTTCTGATTGACTATTATCGAGAAGCATTTTACTGGCATCTAAAAGATTCTGCAATCCAATATGCATGTTAGCGATGTGTTTTTGAGCTTGGGTTTGTATTGGGAATAATGTGGGGTTTGTTTCTTTTTCAAGCCAAGCTTTTACTTCGCTGACCGAGAACTGAAATTGATGCAACATTTTTCACGGTTGAAACATATGCTTACACCCTTTATTTAGCTTTTAAACCTGAAATCATTTACTCGAATTTGAGTAGCTACTCTTAAATAATTAAACTTGGTAGATTAAGCCTATGAATGTAGATACCAAAAAACTTACACTGATAATAGCTCTTGCAGCAGTTACCGTAGCGCTTAACCCAGTTTTTACAGGAATAGCAATCCCTGCACCCTACGCGCCTTTCTTATATTACCAAATATGGGAAATTCCCATTGTAACTGCCTTTGCACTAATCAACCTTAGATCAGCAGTTGCCATTGCGTTTATGAACATGACAATTTTGATAGTAGTTTTCCCAGGGGCACTAATTACAGGACCCTTTTATAACCTACTTGCAGTGTTGTCAATGTTGCTCGGGATTTATGTTTCTTACAGACTATTAACTCTCAAAAATAATTCAATTAAAACACCGAATGCAACATTAAAAAAACAGACAATACAAATAGCCACTGCCACAATCTTAGGTGTGGCGCTTAGGACGGGGTTAATGGCTATCGTGAATTATGCAGTACTGAGATACGAACCACCAATCGGTTATGCTATGCCTGAAACGGCAATATTAGCAGCTACTCCTCTTATAGCGTTGTTCAATTCGACACTTGCGCTCTATACTGTTCCCATAGGACATATAGTAGCAAACGCAGTAAAAAAGAACCTCAAACTTTAAATAAGAAAACAAAAAAGCGAATTAAAGCCCCAAAGATTCCGCAAGAACTGTAGGATTATTTTCTCCTGCTTTAAACACATTACCTGTTCTTGCGTTGTTCACAATGAGGATAGCAGGCGCAAAGAGGTTGTGGTCTATTTTATAGAAGTCACGATCGGCTTCGCGGAAAATCTGCAGAAAAGGCTTACCATAGTCTTTGGACATTTTAGATGGTGCCTGATTTACAATTTTTTGTAGCGCTGTTTCGTCATCGTATTCAACAGTGCAATAGACTGTTCCACCATAGAGTATAGCATCATTAGTTCGCGCCATAGCAACTTCAAAGTCTTTACCTGCAGGAGGAATGGGAGCATAACCGCAGGCGTACTTGATGAGGTTTGGACTTAAACCTAATGTGCGCAGTTTATGAATACCCACTTCTACAACTCTACCTGTTACCTGTGTTAGACCAGCAATACTTGCGGTTGGAGCTACAACTACAATTAAGTTTTCAGCTTTAATGTTGCAAGTGGTTGTAACCTTTTCAATAAGAGCGTCAGATGGTAAGCAATTGCTCTCCAAAGTTAAAACAGCACAGTCTGATGAGTCTCTGTAGTCGATTTCCTCGTAAACATCTTTAGGCTTGAGCGCTAATGCCCGAGCAGGACCTGAACCTATGGCTATGGAGCCATCAGGCTCTTTTATACGCCATCCAGCAAACTGTGAACCTAAAGTTGCAATCGCAGGGTGGTCTGTAGAGACAGTTACAGATGGAAAAGTTAGCTCTCCATAAGTTTTGAAGTCTAATTGGACTTTGCCTATGCCCCCCAAGCAAAGTTCGGTGAGTAGTTTCCCAGCTTGAAAGCCTCCTCTTGATTTGACACCTGCATCTATTATGGTTGCACCTGTACTAGTTTTTGTACAATAAACATTGTAGAAATCAGGGTTGCTCAAAAATTTCTCAGAAAGTGCCCGTGCCAATCGGTTTACACTTAAGACTTTAGGCAAGCTCTTTGTTCACCTTATAGATACTTTTCGTATATTGGCCCAAGTTGGGCATTATTGGCTTTTGATATGAAGAGTTTGCCGTTGCCTTTCTCTGCTAAATCCCCCAAAAAAACGTAAAATGGACCCTGCGCTGTTTCAGTGTCGTCAATTTTTACTTTTGGCTTTATGCTGTCTATAGTGAAAGTAGGCATGAGTTCATCTACACTTCCTGAAACTACGATTTTGCCGCCAGTCATGTTTGCTCCAAGCCGGCTTGCTGCGTTCTTTTCTACATGGATAGTTCCATCACTCATATGAAAACCAAGAAAAGGACCGGCGCTACCTTTAATTTTGATTAGCCCACCACGCAGGTGGGAGCCTGAATCACTACCCACGTTTCCATCGACGACAATTTTGCCGCCGCGCATACCTTCTGTACTTCCACGATAAGGCGAAGCCAAATAGTCGCTTGCGTTGCCATGAATTTCAATTAGACCTTTTTTCATCGAGCTACCTGTCCAACCACCTGCATTACCGTTTATAGTAATTTTGCCACCCGCCATTTTTTCGCCTGTGTGCATACCTGCATCACCGTTAATTACGATTTCGCCATTTTTCATCCCTTGACCTATACGGCGAACCTCACTCACATCACCATTGATTGTTATGTTAGGTGTTTCATGAGTAGTTGCTTCAATTTTGAAAATGTCCCCAAGTTTCTTTTGTCTATTACCTTCCCACACCTGTAGAGAAGCAATTTCCTCCACAGATTTACCTTGAAAAACATCAGGATTTATGCATTCAGCATGAATAGGAAACTGAAATTTTTTGAGAGGAGTTAAGACTATCATTTTAAACGCTCGCCTTCACACTTATTATTTCAGGAACTTTAACGTAGTGGTCATACACAGGGTAGTTTTCATATTCAACTGTCCAGTACTTTTTGAACTTGAGTTTCATTTCTTCATCAACCTTTAATTGCTCCGCAGTTTTCACATCAAGCCACATAGTTTTGCCATCAGTATGCTGTACAACTTCTCCATCTTTGACCACGATTTTACCATCTTTGATTGTATAGGCTGCGTTACCGAAGGCTTTGCGGGCAGTTTTGTACTTTTTAGCTACGTCAATTTTTTCAGGGTTTATATCGTAGATGGCTATATCCGCGTCTGCACCCACGCCTAAGTGACCTTTGTTTTTGAGGCCTAGAGCTTTTGCTTGACCTGCACGAGTTACTATAGCAAGTTCGTATAGGCTCAATTCACGTTTAACTGAGGGAAGTAGACTTCTCTTTTGGGCTTTCTTATGGCACTTCGCCAATGTAGCCATCCTTGCTTTTTTGCTAATTAGCCATGCCATAATTTTTGGATAAGCAAAAAATGGCCCTGCATTCGGATGGTCAGTCGTCATAAAAACTTTCCACGGGTCCTCGACTAACAATGCAAGCTCTAACCCAATTGACCATTGTAAGGCGTTAACTGCGCTTGTGCGCTTGTAATGCATTGGAATGATACCACCACTTGTTTCAGTTTCAACATCAGTGTTAACCCATTTATGCCCACTCAACTGGTAAAGCGTAAACTCAAATGGACCATCAGCAGTCATTGTTGTAGTATCGGTAAAGACTATTTGCCCCATATCGAAGGTTATGTGGTTGTGGTTGTTTATGTACTTGGAAATTTCTTCTGCGGCAGATTTCATGTTGCCCCAGTTGTCGCCCGCGAAGCTGCTGAATTGCAAGTGTGTGATGTGACAAGTAGGTCTGCCATCTGTGGGTACATTTTCGAGGGCCTTCATGGTTTCCAGCGTAGTAACATAATTGCCTGGAATTCCAAGATTGTTAGTGTGTAAATGGATAGAGTGGGGTAGATTAAGCATTTTGTTCACTTTAGCGAGACCACACATAATATCTCTGGGGGTAATGTCAAAATTGGGAACCGTATCGTCTATACTGTGAACGTTACGCCCGAAACCCCAAGACTCTAAACCGCCAGGATTTACAATTTTTATGGCGTAACCCTTTGTGGTTTCCAGCATCCATGCAACATGCCTTGCACAACCTTCCAAATCGCCCCTTTGAAGATGTTCGAGAACGAACCACCAATCTCCAAGCAAAGGAAAAGTGGCTTTATCTAAAAGAGGTATATCGTTTAATTCTTCGTGTGTATGTTTTGCACCTAAAGGAGCCATAGACGGATTCATAACAGTAGTGTAGCCCATTTTTGCGTAGCGGTAACCAGTAACAAACGTGGAAGGAATAGAATAACCAGTACCCGAACGCGTTATGGAAGTCTTGCTTACAACGTCTTTAACGTGATCTTCAGGTCTAATCATGCGACCAGTATTTACTTCTCCACCTGCTATGTGTGTATGAATATCAACGCCACCAGGCATCACCGTCAAACCAGCAGCGTCAATTTTTTTGGCTTTTTGCTCGTTAACGCTTTCAACAATTTTTCCATTCTTTATAGCAATGTCCATTTTTTCGCCATTAATCTTGTTTAAAGGATCAAAGACGAAACCATTTTTTATCAGAATTTCAGTCATTAGGGAGCCTCCGTTTTTTCATCACGTTTTGATTTAATAATTCGGACTTCTTCAAGAATTTTTTTAAGAATTTCCTCGTCTGTAAGAATACCTTCGGGAGGTTCAACAACTTTCTTTAATGGCAAAGGAACATTGTCCATGCGATAGGCGGTTCCGCTGACTTCAATCCCAACAAAAGCTGAAGGGATGACAACGTCGCCCAACATAGCCGTCGCATTTAGGTGTGGATCAATTACAATCAAAGGATGTTTTACCATGTGCTGGATTGCTTTTTTTGGGAAAGTAGCACCTGGGTCAGCAGCAATAACTAGAGTAGCGTCAGATTCACCACGTAGAAGAACGTCCATAGAAGTTGTCTCACCAGGATTATAACGAGGATAACCTAATGAAAAGTCAACACCAAAAGCATAACCGGTTTGCCAAGCAGAGACAATGTTAGCTCCGCTGACATTGAAGTGCCCTCGCATAGGCATGATGAGAAACTTTGTTCGTGAGTTTAGATCCCGTATAAGCGATATGGCAACTTCTATGTTTCTGAATTTTCCAGCAGATTGTGTGAGACCCATGCCGAAGAATATGACGCCAAATTTACAGCTTATAAGGGCATCAACAACTTCTCGGAGGTAGTCAACCGGAACGCCTGCAACTTGTTCAACGTCTAATTCTTCATCTTTAATTAAAGCACGGATTGCTTGCATCAGTTCGTAATCTTTGCCCGGTTGAACCTGAATGAAGTAATCAGCCATTTCAGCAGTCATGCTCTTTCTTACATCGACAACTATGAGTTTACGCCCTTCTTTTTGCAGAGTTTCAGGAGGTTTATTGAAAATCAGGGATTCAGCAACAGTTTCATGTGGTTTCTTATGCGGTTCTACTCTTTGTGCGCTAAGCAACTTCTTTTTGCCTGCAACTGCTTTGACTTTATTTATGTAAGATTTCCATTCGCTGTCTTCAAAGCGACCTTCTGTGAAAGTGGTGTATCTTTCGAGGTGACGTGGATGTGCACTCCATGGATCACAGCCCCAATAAATAATCAAATCAGCTCGGTGTCGAATCTGCCCTAACGTGGATGTTGGGATACCAACTTCTTGAGTACCCATAAGGGATGGCCCGTGACAGACTACTGCGGTGTTGTCAAGTACACCACCAACTTCCTCAGCTAGCTCAACACCAACTCGTTGCGCTTCACAGTTGGTTGAACTCCAACCGTACAAGACGGGATAATTGGCGTTTGCCAGTATCTCAGCTGCTTTATGAATGGCTTCATCCATAGATACAGGTACAAGCTTACCTTCTTTGCGAACCAAAGGTTGACGGATTCTGTGTTCACTTTTATAGCCCATGTATTTGGCTTCACAGACCGCGCAACCATTCTTTACTTTAACAACTTCGTTGTTAACAACTGTAACTTCTATGTCGTCGCATAAGCAGCCACATATTGGACAGGTTACGGCGTTAATAACAGACAATTTATTTTACCTCCCAAACTCTTTTTTCAAAAGTTCCTCTATACTCAAAACAGGTTGGTCAGGTGCAGCTTCAACTTCTGCAGGCGTTCCTTTGAAGGTGGGCATACCAATACTAGTAGTTGAGTCGTCAACCACCACATTTGCCCAAGGCCCATAAGGGATATAAATTAATCCCGGCGTGGCGCTACGAGGATATTTAACAGCTCTTAAAACAACCGAACCTTGAGGGGTTCTTACCAAAACATGAGCACCTGTTTTTATGCCCAGCTTTTTCATATCCTCTGCGTCCATGTAAACCATTGAGCAGGCTTCATAATATTCAGGTGAGGATTTACCATACTCTTTACCTACGCCTTGTTCTATTGTTCGGCCAGTAATCAAAGTTACGCGCAACTTTTGCTGCATCATCATGTCCAACCTTACCAATAGAATTTCAGTGCTAATATTTAAGATTAAGTTCAGAGAAGCACAAAATGCAACACCAACTAACGCATGTTTGGAAAAAGAGAAAAAGCATTGTTTTGCGCCCTTGTCCTGCTGGCTATTACTTTTTTATCATATGACGTCCGGTATGTTAACGTAGATTTTTCCATCTTGAAGTTTACACTGGTACACCTGAATATTTATGTCCTTAGACCGTTGATTCTGACCAGTACGTACATCAAAGCTCCAGCCGTGACATGGGCAAGTGACTATGTACGCGTTGAGTTTTCCATTTGCCAGAGAACAACCCATGTGAGGACAGCGATTTGAAATACCGTAAATTTGATCGTTAAACCTTGCCAAAAGAATGTTTTTGCCGGCCACGTTGAAAAGCTTCATTGAACCATTTTTCAATTCGTTTTCGTTTGACACCAAAATAAAACTATCTTCACTCATACACGAAACCTCGATTAGTTAATATTACACATAATCAGGAGTCGCCAACTCTTTTTTGCACAAGAACCAATCAATGTATTCAAATCCTTCGGTTGAACGCTTCTCAGCCGCTTCCATTGTGCTTGGCGGTGGGACAATGACTTTGTCTCCTGGGCGCCAGTTAGCCGGCGTTGCAACCTTGTGTATGTCTGCTGTTTGCAAAGCAATTATTAAACGAAGAATCTCCTCCATATTGCGACCAACGTTCAGGGGATAGTAAACCATAGCTCTTAGAATCATATCCTGGTCTATGAAGAAAACACACCTTATAGCGGCGGTTGTGCTTTCTCCAGCATGTATCATCCCAAAAAGCTTGGCAACTTTCATATCTATGTCCCCGATCACAGGGAAAGGAATTTCGACACCTAGTTTTTCCTTGATTCGACGCAACCAAGCAATGTGGGAATAGACACTATCGATGCTTAAACCCATCAGTTGGACATTGCGTTTTTTCAATTCGTCGTTTATTTTAGCGAAAGCTACAAACTCAGTTGTGCAAACAGGAGTAAAGTCAGCTGGATGAGAAAATAATATAACCCACTTGCCTTTAAAATCAGAAAGTCTTATTGTACCTTGAGTAGTTACAGCTTCAAAATCTGGAGCTGTCTCACCTATTTTAGGAAAAATTTGCTCACATTTTTCTTCCATATTCCACACCATTTAATTATGATTTAGTAATAAAAAAAACTTATATTGGGTCGTTTAATATTTACTTATCGGCATAAATTAGCATAAAAACTCTTAAAAAAGTACTGAATTGGGAACGAAATCATGTCAAACATAGACGATTACGACAGAAAAATCATCCAAATGCTCGAACAAAACAGCAGGCAATCTTTTAATGAAGTTGCCAAAAAACTGAAGTTAAGTGAATCAGCAATAAGGAAAAGAGTAGTAGCTCTACAAGAAAAAGGCATAATTAAAAAATTCACAGTTCAAGTAGACCCTGCAAAGTTTGGCGTAAACAGTGTTTCCATTGTAGGCATAGATGTTGAACCTACAAAATTGCTTGAAGTTGCTCAGAAACTTTGCGAAGTAAAAGAAATAAAAAGTGTTGCTACTTCAACGGGCGACCATATGATAATGACAGAAATTTGGACAAAAGATGGAAGAGAACTTACAAAACTTTTGTCTGAAAAAATTGGAGCAATAGACGGGGTTAAAAAAATCTGCCCTGCAATAGTACTAGAAAAATTCAAAGAGTAAGCATTCGCCAAATTCTTAATGAATAAAGACATAGGAAGATTCTAAACAACTTTTTTTAACAAATTGATTGTTTGAAGCGGGCAACTAAACAGTTATTCTCTCTGGAGCTGAGTAAATGTTCATTCGTTTTCCTCGTACAAATCCAACCAATGTCAAGTTGGTTGTTTCAGCCATATCAATTCCTGAAGAAAGCGCTGCTGACAAAGAAGCCACTATTGGCAACCCCACTTTTGCGGCCTTAAAAACTACATCCCCTGATATACGTCCGCTTAAAGCTAAAAAATATTCACTAAAATTACCCTGCTTAAGGGCTACCATACCAATGACTTTATCAACTGCGTTGTGCCTGCCGACGTCCTCAGCTAACGCAATCATTGAACCATCAGCTTTATAGATCGCTGCGACGTGAAGACCACCTGTTTGCCTGAAACCTTCAGCTCTGAAGTTCAACTGATTAACACTATTGAAAATTATTTGGGCGCTAACAATAAGAGGTGAGTCGACTTTTGGGGTTCTTCCGGTAAATTGGTAAGGAGAGCCACTACCACATGCTGAAGGAATTACACGAGTGTGAAGCCTAGAGAGTCGCACTCGATCCGCCACCTCAACAGTTGGTTTCAGTTTAACGTAGCAAATACCATCTGCCTCTTTAAGAATTACATCTGTAACTTCTTGAGTTGATTTAAGTACTCCCTCGGAGAGCAGGTGGCCTACTGCTAGTTCCCTGAGAGATGTTGGAGAGCAGAGAATTGTTGCCCAAAAGGTAGTGTTCACAAACAAATGCAGAGGTTTTTCTTCAGCGACATAATCAGTGGTATCTTCTGTTTTACCTGTAAACAAGCTGAGTTTTTTAATTTTGACTTGTCTAGACAATGGTAAGTGCCCGCTATTTTTGTTTTTACCTTTTATATTTCAAAGGCAGATGTATGATATTAACTGTTGTGAGATGCACTCTTTAGAATATTTAACGGAAATCCAAAATAAGTTAAGTGAAAACTCATCAGTAACTTTGAAAAGTCAATTATTGTGAGGGCACACGTTACATGATTAAACGGGCGGGAATTGTACTTGCGGGGGGGAGAGCAGAACGATTTCAGGAAAAAAATGAAGAGTGGCAAGATAAAGCCCTTGCAAAGCTTGCAGAGAAACCGTTAGTTATTCATGTACTAAGAAACTTGGGCAAAGTTGTTGATGATGTTGTGGTATGTGTTAATGATGAAGCACGCAAGACACAATATGTGAAAATTCTATCGGAAAACAGCATAGAAAACATCAAAGTAGTTGTTGATGAAAAAATTGATCGTTTAGGTGGACCACTAATAGCTATCTATACTGGTCTGAAAGCGATAGATGCAGAGTTATGCGTTACACTTCCTGCTGATATGCCCCTTGCGCAACCTGCCATTATAGAGTATATGTTTGAAGAGATAAGAGACTCTCTGGTGGTGGTTCCTGTTTGGCCTAACGGGAGATTGGAAACGCTCAACATGGTTCTCAAAAAAGATAGCGCGTTAGAAATTGTGGAGACACTTTGTAGCTTAAAACGGCAACGGTCAGACGATGTAATACGGGGCGCTTTAAAAGCTAATTTTGTAGCCATAGTTGGAGAAATTATGAGAATTGATCCTGAGTTGAAAAGTTTTGTTAATATTAATTCTCGAGAAGATTTGGTGAAACTACAGCCGCGATGTGTTGACGGACCAGTGAAAATGAACCACAGGACAGATTTGGGTTCGCTACCTGTTGTAGAACTGAATCAGCTTAAGGAAGCAGCAGCGTTTTTCCAGGAGGGCAAGTTTTCCGAAGCAGCTACCAGGTTTTCTTTGTGTGCAACTGTTTTTGAGAGAAAAAAAATGTTTTTTTGGGCAGCCTTAAGCAGGGAAAATGAAGTCAAAAGTTCTTTAGACAGTTTAATGAAGCAAAATGAAGCGGAATATGCATGCGCTGTAAAAGAAGCACTTCGAAAAGCCGCCGAAAACTACGAGTTTGAAGCACGAGTTTATGAGAAATGTGGGTGCGTGTTTCTGGCCAAGCGAGCACGTTCTGATAAATTGTGGTGCGAATTGCGCCTTGCTGAGTTACGGTCTAAAACCGCTTAGGGTACACAGCGACAATGTGGCCGCAATTATATCAGCGGTGGTACCAGGATTTAGGCGATTTCCTGAACTGCGAAGTTTTTGGTCTAAATCGTTTATTGCTTTTCTACCTGCAAGCGTTTCCAATCCCCCTTGTTCGAGAGCTATTTGGGCGTCTTGTGAGATTTCCTGGGCTTTTTGTTTGCCTACTTTTCGTGCTATAAAGGTGTCGGGATGTTCGGCGAGGACTTTGAGGAATGTATGAACGATAGCTCTATTTAAGTCACCTTTTGTTTTGAGCGTCTGCAGTAAATAAGGGTAGGCTTGGGTGAACGTTACTGGATAGTTGTTGACCCACTCGTAGCAGATGTCATCGTATGAAGCACCTATCTGAAAAACTTTAAAAAGTGAAATGTCTTCTTTGATGAGTTGTTGTTTAGATTGTGGATTATTGACGTCAAGTTCTGTTAAAGTGTTAAGTCCACTTGGGTTCGCTATGTTTACGGCCTCGTAGAGGTTAACGGCATCTTGGGCAGTGGTGGCTTCAACAGCGATTTTTAAGTTTTGCCGCAGCTTGTCTATATTAAAAAGGAAGTCGTTTTTTGTGTTGGTCATGCCTGCGGCTACTGCTATGGGAACAAGCAACATAACCGTTCCAAGAAGTGTGTTGCCGCCACTTTGCCATGCCTTTATGTCTGTTACGCAGTTTTTAATTATTTCACCTATTCCTGCCTTGCTGAGTGGGAGTTTTTTACTTGAGATTTGTATGCCACGTTTTGTTGCATCCTCAAAAGCGGGAGCTGCTGCCACGGCTGAAGCAAGAAAATGTTCGGAGCGAGTATCTGCAAAGCCTACATTGAAGTTTACGTTACCTGGTTTGTTTGTGCTTACTTCGAGGAGGATGGCAAGTTGTAGACATTGAGAGACGTGTTTGGCTTTGTCAACAGCAGGCATTAATTTCTGACACCGATGTTGGATGTACCGTTGAAAAAGTTTATTAGCGTTGTGTTGGGTGCTAAGGCGGTTAGAAGCTCATTGGTGTTTATTGTGCGTGTACGAGAAGGCGACCTCATCAAGACTAAAGATAACATAATCTTTGATGTTAAAGGGTTGGTGCATCCTCCAAACAAAGTTATCGCTTTTCCTCGCTACATACCCTCGCCTGAGGGAAACCGCGGTAGGGGGGACAACTTTTATGGTAAAGTGTACAACCTTTCAGAGCGTTTTCAGTATCTGCAGAAGCACGCGCCACAGTTTATTGTTTATGATCCCGTGTTTGGCTCGACTCTTTGCGAGGTTCCAGTTGACATCATAGTGGAGCGTTTTGACCCAATTGAGAGGCTTGCTAAATTGCGCACAGCTAGCAAACTGGAAGATTTGGAGCGTAAAGCTGTGATGTTAGCTGAAGCGCTCAAAGAAGCTGCCGATATTCCGTGGAGCAGCATAGGCATTTCAGGTTCAATAATGGCGGGGTTGTTCACTTTTAAAAGCGACATTGACCCACTTGTGTACGGTACTACAAATTGCCGCAAGGCTTATTTTGCACTACAAGAATTACTGAAAAATAGTGCTTCACAGTTCAGGCCATACACTACGGTTGAACTACAGAAGTTGTTTGATTTTCGTTCAAAAGATACTTATATGGACTTCGAGGACTTCGTGAAGGTTGAAATGCGTAAAGCATTCCAAGGCATGTACAGTGACGTGGACTATTTTGTGCGTTTTGTGAAGGACTGGAATGAAGCTGATGAACAATATGGTGATGTTTACTACGAGGATGCAGGCCACGTCAAATTAGCAGCAACCATCAAAGATGATTCTGAGGCGCTTTTCACCCCGTGTAGATACCAGATAGGTGATGTCAAAGTTTTGGAGGGACCAAAAAAGGAGGGCATATCTGAGATTACTAGTTTTCGCGGTAGATTCTGTGAACAAGCAAAGATTGGCGAGAAAATAACGGCGCAAGGTAAAATTGAACATGTCACAGATAAGCGAAATATGCACGAATACTACAGAGTAATTATTGGCAATAAACCATCGGATTATATGGTGTTATCAAAAAGTTAGATTTGCAACTTTGAGAGTTTGCTCGTAGTAACGTGGGCAATAAGTCAGAGCTATTTGATGGAAACTACCTTTTGTCGAGACAACTTCTTCTAGATTACCTTCAACTATCACGGTTTCGTCTTTTTGCACTTGTTGCCTGAACTCTTCCAGGTAGGATATCACACGTGTGGCTTCCAACACAGTTCTTGAGCCACTTAGTACTTCAAGTGGTTCTATACTGTAAACAGAGGGAATAAAAGGTGCGTCAACATCCTCTGTTATTCGTGCTTTGATTCGTACCCAATCTTTGGGCACAATTTTGGTTTGTGGGTTATATTCGTTTTTGATTTCTTTCCATTTTTTGACTGGCTCAAACTCAGCTTTGATGACACGCCCGCTTTGTGCTTTGTCGTCGTATAAGGCGTAGATAAATTTGCGCTTCTGGTGCCACAAAAACTCTTTTGGAGTAAAATTCTTGAAACGCCATTTTTTTCCGGCTATTGCAGCATCAGTTTCAAATTCGTTTCTGAAACCTGAATCATGTTCTGCGTAAAGAACCTCAAGGGCTTGCCGCATTTTCTCGATTTGCCTTCTACCGTAAATAATCAGGTCAATATCCGAGTAATCAGGATGATGAAAACCATGAAGTATAGAACCAAACACCCCAAAGTTGTCAACGGATAAACCCGACCGCTTAAGTGAGACATTTAATACTCGTAGTGTGGCAGCATGTAGCTTGTCTGCGGGCTCCACAGCAACAAGCTCCTTTAGTCGTACTGAAGGCTCACGCACTTCTGATATGTAAGCCCGATTTACGCCTAATACAGTGACTCCAAGCATCTCATGCGTAATTGCATATCGTGGATAGTTTTTGTGGATGAATTTCCAGCCTTCGTCGTCATAAAATTTGTAGAAAAGGTTGCTTTTGCCCGCGCCATCTCTGGGAGCACGCGGGTCAGAAGATTTGAAGATTTCAGACGAAGCATATTCTGCATCGCATATGTAGGCGTTTGATGGATGACTGTAACCAAACACACGGAAAATTAAGCCTTCTTTGGTGACTATGCTGTCCCGATCTCTCAACTTCACAGAGGACAAATGTATTCTTCCTCCGTAGTTGCTGTACCTACCACGACTTGGTAGAAAACTTCGCCTGTTTTGTTTGATTCTACACGTTCAAGAACCCCTGAAACTTTGACGCGGTCACCGTTTCGAGCTACGTTTCGATAGCAACCGATGTTAGATATTATTGAAACAGGAAGACGATCAGCAGATAGTTCGGATTTTTTATCTAGAGGTTTGTAGTTGGTGAATTTGTATATAGCTGGGCGAAAGATGGCTTCAGAGTCATCACTTATGATGCATTCAAACTTTACTGGATGCATAACTGAAAATCTTAAAGTGCCGTAGGGAGGAGGAAACTCCTCAGGCTTTCGGGTAGCTGTGTACATCCAGATTTTGTCTTTGTATTTACCCTTGAATTTTCGAGCCCTATCTAGACGATTGCTGAATAGATAACGCAACGTTCCCGCCTCTACAAGACGGTCTATGGTTGCTTCAACTTTGCGGAAGTTTTTGGAGCCTAAAACAACAAAGTCTATGTCGCTTTCTTCACTGTGCATACCTAAAGCTATGGAGCCGTGAATGCCTAGATCCTGCATATTGACGTTTGACTCTTTAGAAATTAATTCAACAAGTTCCAACGCTAAAGTTTGGATGCGGTCCCGCTTCTCCAAACCCATTAGATATTGGAGTCGCTCTTTTGGTACGAAAACTTTTTCTATGCGATTAACAGGAACACTGATGAGCTCTTTGTGCCGTAAATAGCAATAGTAAAGATATTCTGGGAAGTTTTTGCGAAAAGTCTCCACAAAAGACTTGTAGTTTTCTGCGGTGTAGAGTTTCTCAGCTCGGAAAAGCTGCTTGCCGCCAAAACTCCAAGTGCGCTCCAGCATCTCCACATTAAAGAGCTTCTGGTATTCTGCTGGAATGTATTTGAGAAATGCAAACACAACACCTAGCGGATGTTCATATCCTAGTGTGTTGAATATAAAACCTTCCTTGGTTACGAAAGTATCACCGTCTGTGGGAACCCAATTAGCTGTTGTGGACATCTTAATGCACGGCGATAAGTGTAAAGGCTAAGCCTAAAAAAGATATTGTAGCACTCAGAGGGGTAAAATGTAAACTAGATATTTAGTTAATTATTTTTGTTCTCAGGCAACTCAATAAAGTTACCCAAAAACAACA
Source organism: Candidatus Bathyarchaeota archaeon (assembly GCA_026414485.1). Classification (GTDB taxonomy): domain Archaea; phylum Thermoproteota; class Bathyarchaeia; order Bathyarchaeales; family Bathycorpusculaceae; genus JADGNF01. The sequence goes on along the minus strand of JAOAIX010000006.1, from coordinate 30,831 downwards.
TAAATCCAAACAACCATAATCCTACATTAACCTCACGTGAATATATTGACAAAAGATGAACAGAAGCAGTTAAAACCAACATTAAGCCTTCTGGACGCCACCGCTATAAGCATAGGCGCTATAATAGGGGGCGGAATATTCGTTGTCACAGGTATTGCAGCGGGAATAGCAGGCTCTGCAGTTGTAATCTCCATTTTAATTGCAGCTGTTATTGCATCGCTTACTGCACTGAGTTTCGCAGAGCTCTCAGCATGGCAACCTGTCGAAGGCAGTGTATACGAATATACGCGGCGCCTTGTTTCACCATTTACAGGGTTCCTTACAGGATGGATGTGGCTTGTAAGCAACACTTTTGGCGGAGCAGCAGTAAGCTTAGGTTTTGCATATTACTTCACTGAAACTCTTCCTATTGCACCCCCTAAGATCTTAGCAGCAATTGTCTGTTTGTTTTTTACAGCTCTAAACTACGCAGGTGTCCGAAAATCAGCAATACTAAATAATTTCCTAGTGTTAATCAAACTTTTTATTTTAGTCTTCTTCGTAATTTACGGAATATTTTTCGTCAAAACAACAAACTTTGAGCCGTTTCTACCACTACAAAAAGAAGTACTATTTGGAACCTACTTCATGTTCTTTGCTTACGGCGGATTTGCTAGAGTAGCAGTCATCGGTGAGGAAGTCAAAAATGCTAAGCAAACTGTTCCAAAAGCCATTCTCTTGTCGCTTGCAATTTCTACCATAATTTACATATTTGTTGGTCTCGTAGCAGTTGGTCTTGTTGGATCAAATGCCCTAAAAGGGTCAGAATCACCATTAACATTAGCCATTGGATCCACAGGAAACCCTTGGGCGCAACAAATAGTTTCAGCAGGTGCTTTAGTTGCAACTGCTAGTGTTCTATTAACGGCAGTATTAGGAGTTTCACGCATGGCATTTTCCATGGCTAGACAAAAAGACCTACCCACTTCAATGTGTAAGGTACACCAACGGTTCGGAACTCCTTATATCTCAATTTGGATTGTAGGTACAATTATGGTTTTGCTGGTTCTTTTAGTAGATCTCAGAGAGGTTGTTACAGTTAGTACATTTACACTTCTATTTACGTACTGTTTTGCCAATATCTCAGCAACTAAATTAAAAAACAAAAAGCGTCTCTACCCAAAAATCTTGTCATTCCTTGGATTATTTACATGCCTGATTCTAATGGTTGTTGTTTGCACCATCGCCACTTCAGCATGGGTTGCAGGCACCATATTTTTAGTAATCGGGACAGTTTACTACTACATGAGAAAAAAATTGAAAAATAAACAAAAAAAGTCCAAAGCAAGCTTGATTCCTAATCACAAATAATAAAAGCAGCTACAGTTCACCAAAAGCTATTGGGTGTAAATTATGCCTACGCGCGGTCTTTACGTTGGCAGATTCCAACCATTCCATCTAGGTCATTTAGATGCCATACAAAGTATTCTAAAGGAAGTGGAGGAAATTGTCATAGTTATAGGTAGCTCTCAATATAGCCATAACATTCACAACCCTTTCACGGCTGGAGAGAGACTTGTCATGATTCGAAGTGCTTTAGAAGAAGCCAAAGTTGATTTTACTAGAATATGGGTGGTTCCTGTTCCAGATGTACACTTGCATATGATGTGGGTCTCCGCTGTTGAAGGCTACACTCCAAAATTCCAAATCGTCTACTCTAATGAGCCTCTAACGAGAAGACTTTTCATGGAAGCAGGCTACAAAGTGAAAAATATCCCCTTATTTGAGAGACAAATTTACTCGTCAACAGCAGTTCGCGAAAAAATACTATTAGACGAAAACTGGAGAACACTTGTACCAAAAAGCGTTGCAAACTTCATTATGGAAATTGACGGCGTAAATAGACTTCGTGACCTACACAGGACAGACAAGATCTGATCAGGAATTAAAAACCTGCTTTTATAGGGTTACGCGTCTTCATTATCTCCCTCAGAAGTACAGTTGCGTAAGAACCACGAGGAAGCATAAACTCTAAACTTACCTGTTTCCTCTTCTCAGCAACCATGTCCGCTGAAACTTTGTATGAGGAGAATTTCACTGGAGAAATAATCGCGCGCAACTCTCCTTTTGAATTAACCTCAGGTAAAACGTCAACTTTGAAATTCTGCAGTTCAACTCCTTCCTCTTCTAAAATATTTAATTGCAATTCACCTGATACCCCCTCAGAAAGCTTCTGTTTAAAACCAAGGATCGGCAGCGCCACTCGCATTTTACCCGAGTTGATTAAATCGTTAATCGATCGTAAAGATGCAGAATCAACAATTCGACCAGTTCTCACCATTGGAAGCCCTGAGCGTTCTACATTCACCACGTAATCTCCAACTTCAGCCTCACTCAGTGAAAAACCACTTTTTATTCGAGCACTCAAAAAACGGTTAAATAAGAAAGACTGATAAGCCTGTACAAAAAGCATACGCAGTTTAAGGGGTAATCGTCTAAATGCACCCAAAAAATCATCCTGATGCTCAACTAAATGCGAAAGCATAATACGCTCATAACGAAGTTGCAGCGGAAAACGCTGCAAAGCTTGTTTGAAATTTTGGCTACTTTGTAGATCAGCACGAGCTTGTCTAGACAATGGATGTTCATTGGAACTGGGATTTGCTAAAAAAATCATAGCCGCCTTCTTAAGGTTACCTTGAACCAAAGCTTTACCTACAAGATGAGTTATTGATCGCGTTGTACCAAAGCGCTGATGTCCATAAAAGTTAGGAATGCCACCTATGTTCTCTATCTCCGCCATCGTAGTATTTATACGGTTTTCTACTGTGGCTTTTGAGTGACTAATATTTCTGATGTGTATTGTGAAACAGTTACCTAACAAAAAATAAGCTGACAAGGGCTGATGAAAATAGCCGACAGGTAGCAACTTCAAATCTTTAAACTGGACTTTTAAGGCATCTTCAATTGAAACGCCGTCTATTGTGAGGTATTGAGAAGTAACAGCTTTGGCGTCTTTTATTCCTGCAATTTGTATTCGTGACGGTTCAATACCTAATTCTTTTGCCACCTTTTTAACTGCAATTAGCGTATCCCAGTTTCGTTTTACTAGTATACAAAGCAAAAAACGTTGTTTAACGTCGGTGGCACCCAGAGGCGGTTTGCCTTCGGCGGCATCTATTTTAGCTTTAGAGGCATCCACTAAAACTTCTTCAACCACAAAATCATCTATATTACGTCGAATGACCCCGCCGATACCCAAAGTTGAGGCAACATAAACTTCTATACCTATTTTCTGATCAATTTTTGGAATCAACAAGCCTTGAAAGCCTTCCTCTCTACAACAAAGGCAGCTTGCCTGTTAATTTGTCAATTTTCGCCTCAGGAGCTGGACCGATCCCTAAGCAAGTCACTGTACCTTCAGGAACCTCGGTCAAACCTTTATCTACAATCAAAGAATGGGGCAAACCCATTTCATCTGCCGCAGCTTCCAGTTCTGCAAGCTCCCTCTCGGTAGGAACCTTAACGGCAATTTTGCGTTGACCTTCATTGAACCAAGCCTCCCACCATTTCTTGTGGAGTCTATAAGCAACTTGAGCTGAAGAAACAGCAGCGTGCCCAGCTTGTGCTGCAATTTTTCCTTTGCTCATTTTAAGATCAGCACGAAACACAAGAACCTGTTTATACTCAAAGTGATCCATTACCCGTTTGCCTCCCAGCCGCTATGTTTAGTTTTTCAATGTTTTAAGCGTTTGCAGACATATACAGGTAAGCAAGGTAAACTAACGTAGCATAAGCTGATGGCTTCATAAACACATTAATCAAAGTGTGTCCCTGAAAATCAATTTCCTCTATATTTCGTAAAGCTGAGGCGAAACCTGTTTTCGTAGCAAATCGGAGAACGTTGTCCAATTGTTCATCTGAAAGGGTATTGAAAAAATTTCGAAGCCTCAACATTATCTGAGAATCAAATCCAAATGCGCCTTGAACACGCTTCATGTATAATTTTAGGGAAGTTGCGGAGACATCGCCTATTTTTAAGGCTTGACTGGCAACTTCAGCAGCAATCCTTGCACAACTTACACCAAAAATAACTCCGCCGCCCGTAGTGGGTTTTACTTGAGATGCACAATCGCCTACTGCCAAAAAACCATTCCCATAGGCTTTCTTAATGAGGCCACCTATAGGTATTGCATGAAAATTTACACGCAAAAACTTAGCATCGCGCAACTGATTTGAAGCTACAGGATGTTTACGCAATAACCTCTCTAAAAAGTCTTTAGGACTACCTTTTTTTACTGCTAAACCAAGTTTTGCTGTTCCATCCAACCGTGGAATAAGCCATGCGTAAAAACCAGGTGCATAGTTGCTGCCCATATAAACTTCAACTGCGTTCTCTTCAACATTGCGGACATTTTCCACTTCAGCCTCTACTGCATAAACCAGACTATCACGACTAAATGGAGATAAGCCCACTTGCCTTAGAAGGCGCGCGGAAATCCCCTCTGCATCGATTACAACTTTTGCTTCTACAGGAACTTTCAACCGTTCGCGATTAATTACATGTATCCCTTTGACGTAGTCGTCCTCAACTATAAGGGAAGAAACATGGGAACCAAAAAAATATTTTGCGCCCGCAGCTTGTGCTTTCTCTGCCAAATATTTGTCAAATAACTCACGGTTAACAGCGCAAGTCACAGGTTTAGAAAGACAAACAGCAAATTTTGTACCATTTGACGAATAAAAGTTGACACCTGAAAATTCATTTTCCAAAACACCTTTTGGCAAAGGATAAAGCCCTAAATTTTTCAGGCTCTTTATGCTTAAATGACCCGCACAATGAGAGGGAACCCCTATCTGGGAATGTTCTTCAAAAACAGAAACATCAACACCTCTTTTGGCAAGTTCATAGGCAGCAAAAGAGCCTGCAGGTCCGCCACCGACAATAACGACGGTACTCTGCAAGTTATTCGTCCCCTTGTATAAAAGGGGTTACTGAACGAGCCCTATCCGCTTTTTTCCACGTGCCAATGAGGTTGTACGAATTTTGCCTGCCACCTCCAAGTTTAGCAAAAGTTGATTGAAATCTTTGTAGCCCAAGTCTTCGAATTCCCCCTGCAAAGCATTGAACAAGTCAGTTTCACTCATGTCGCCTTTCTTTGTTAGTAGTTCAAGTAAGACAAAATATGTAGGACGCGTTTTCCACGTTTTTGAAGGTAAGGGCAAGTTAGTTTACTCCTCTTAAGCCACTGGAGTGGCTGGTTTTTGAACTTGGCGTATCTGCTGCATGAAACTCTTGTACCACTTCTCCATATCAGGAGTAACTGAGGGCCCAACTTCTTTTAGGGCATCTTGGAAATCTTTCATGGAAACTTCTGAAGCGTTTATGTCTCGGCGCAAAGCATGCATTGCAGCTTCACGGCATAGATTCTCTAAGTCAGCACCTGAATAATACTTGGTAGCCAACACAATCTGATTCAAATCCACGTCCTTCGCCAGAGGCATATTTGCGGTATATAGTTTTAGTATCTGAAGTCTACTTTGCTCGTCAGGTTCGGGAACATAAATTAGCCTGTCAAATCGACCAGGTCTCAATATTGCGGGGTCGATTAGGTTGGGCCGATTTGTAGCGGCTATAACCACTATATCCTGTAAAGATAAGATTCCATCCATTTCAGTCAATAGTTGACTGATAACCCGCTCCGATACACCACTATCACCGGTAGCTGAACCTCTCTGAGGCGTCAAAGAATCTATCTCGTCAAAGAAAATAACCGCGGGCGCAGCCATTCGAGCCTTCCGGAAAACTTCTCGTATAGCTTTTTCAGATTCACCAACCCATTTGCTGAAAACTTCAGGACCTTTAATGGATATGAAGTTAGCGTCGCTTTCAGTTGCAACAGCACGGGCTAGCAGAGTTTTACCACAACCAGGAGGACCATAAAGTAGGATACCTTTTGGCGGTTTTATGCCTAAGCGTTTGAATATTTCAGGCTGTTTCATTGGCCACTCTACTGCCTCTCGTAGGTGCTGTTTAACTGGTTCTAGACCGCCTATATCGCCCCAATGCACCGTGGCAACTTCTATGTAAACTTCTCGCATAGCTGTTGGGGTAACTTCTTTGTAGGCATTGACAAAGTCGTCCATTTTAATTTCCATCTTTTCCAGCACTTCAGGAGGTATACGTTCTTCTTCTAGGTTTATTTGTGGGAGATAACGTCGGAGAGCTTTCATAGCGGTTTCTCTACATAAAGCTGACAAGTCGGCGCCTGTATATCCATGAGTCATCTCGGCTAGTTTTTTGAGGTCAACATCAGTTGCCAACGGCATACCGCGAGTATGAATCTGAATAACTTCGTATCTGCCTTGTTTATCAGGTACAGCTATTTCAATTTCTCGGTCAAATCGACCTGGACGCCTAAGCGCTTGGTCTAACGCGCCTGGGCGGTTGGTCGCCCCTATTACTATGACGTTTCCTCTACCTGAAAGCCCATCCATGAGAGCAAGAAGCTGGGCAACAACGCGACGTTCGACTTCACCTGTCACTTCTTCACGTTTGGGTGCTATAGCGTCAAGTTCGTCAATAAATATAATGCTTGGTGCGTTCTGCTGTGCCTGCTGGAAAATTTCTCTGAGCCGGGCTTCGGATTCGCCGTAGAATTTACTCATTATTTCAGGCCCGTTTATTGAGTAAAAATTCGCTTCCGACTCATTAGCTACTGCACGGGCTAGCAAAGTTTTACCACAACCAGGAGGACCATGTAAAAGGACACCTTTTGGTGGTTCAATGCCTAAACGTTGGAAAAGTTCAGGATGTCTCAGTGGAAGTTCAACCATTTCACGGACGCGCTGAATTTCTTCATGAAGCCCACCTATGTCTTCATAAGTCGTTCTGGGTAGACCTTTTGCTTCAGGTGCAGGTTCATTAAGTATAGTTAGTCTCGTTTCGGCGGTAACCTTAACTATGCCATGAGGACGAGTTTTGCTAACGGTGAATGGGATGGCGTGTCCGAGCATCATAACCAAGGTGGTATCCCCTTCAACGAGGGTACGCTCCATTAGCCGATTTTTAACAAAATTAGTGAAGTCTTCGTCGACATTAAGGCGCATATCAACAGGCGCCAACGTTATACTAAGGGCAGTTTTGACCTTTGCTGCTCGCACAATAACATATTCGTTAATGGCAGCACCCGCATTTTTACGGGTGTAACCGTCTATGCGTATGATATCTCGATTTTGATCTTCGCTATACGCTGGCCACGCAATGGCTGAAGTTGTACGTTTTGCGACGATTTCAATAACGTCACCTGCGCTTATACCAAGTTTTTGCATGGTCCTTTGATCTATACGGGCGATGCCACGTCCAACATCACGCTGCCGTGCGTCGCCTGCGCGTAATTGGACTTCACGATTCTCACTCATGCTAGAACCATCCTACCATTACTGTGATGGGGAATGGAAGTTTCTAAAGGTATATAAAGGTTTGAGAGGGAAAAACTTAAGCTCTATCTACTACTTCTGCGAACCATCAGGGTTTGGACTTGACTGACGCCTTTTAGAGTTCCAAGAGCTTGCTCAAGAGTATCAACGAGTCCTGACTCTTCCTCGGGAAAACGAACCTGAACTAAAAGCGCTTTGAGTCCGAACGCCACTGGTTCTTCACCATACCCTGAAATTTCAGATGTTTTAGGAAGTTTTGTTTGAATTTCTTTTTTCAGATCATCAAACGTTTCCATAATGTCTTCGGGAAAGATTTTATAGGTAACTATGACGGTGCCCATTCTTTTCCCTCTTTATGGTCCTGTGAAGCCACATTTTGGACACTTGTAGGGGCGCCCAAATTTACGGCATTTACCACATCGTTTAATTTGGATTTCTCCGCAATTCGGACAGAGAAATTTTGTGGCTTCACTGCTTGGTGGTATGGGTTTGCCACAGCTTGTACAGGTTACAAGTGAAAGTACTGCTTTTTCAGTCATTTGATGTTTCATCTCGGTTTGATGCGATTTTTAATTGTTAGACTTACTTATATCTGCTATGTTCTATTTTGGATTTTTACATTTTTATTATTCATAGATTTTCTCATGGAATCTCAGTCTGAGTCACACGTGATTTATGCCTGCGGAGAAAACCGCGTTAAACCAAAACACATCTTAAGCTTAAACCAGACAGGTGGCATTACCTTTTGGGAAGTTGAGTAAGGATTTTTATTTTTCGCAAAAACGCTAAAACAGCAAAAAAAACTACAATCCCACTTAAAGAAATAACAATAGTATCAACTTTTAAACCGATTGGTGAGAGTCCAATAAACAAAGCTGAAATCCCCACAATGCTGAAACTCAAAGCGACGGATAAAACCAGTGTTTCCACAACGTCAAGTTTGCCGTCGTCAAATAATAAATTTACAAAACAATAACCAGGAACAAACACTACAAACGTGAAGCCAAAAAAATACCTAAAAAATAGCAGTCCAGAACTACTAGGGATTAGATAGAAGCAAAGCAACGTTGCAGCTGTGTACAGAACAATTACGCCGAACCATTTAGCAGGTTGCACTTTTATCTAAATCCCACAGATAACTAAAGATGAATTACAAAAAATAAAAAATGGAGAATTAAAGGAACATTTTGAATATTGGGTGCTCTTCGCTTAGCGGCTTAGTGTCTAAGTCAGCGGCGGCAGACGCAATATATGTGTCAACAACTGCAACTGCTGGGAAAACCCATTCTGCTTGCTCAGCAGGACCAATCATCAGCCAGTTTGCGCCCATTGTCTGCATTATAGCGTTGGTAGCAGTTACGCAACCTTTGCGGAATTCTTTTGCAACATGGGCTTTCACCCAACCCATTGTTGTGACAACGTTGCCGCTGCCTAGACCCACAGGGTGACCATATTTTTCTTTCATGATAGGTATAGCTCTTACAGCGGTACCCATGTCTGGAGCAAACGCTGGAATTGAGGTGTCAATTAAGGGTTTAGTTATACCACCTTTGTTGGCAAGTGCCAAAGCTTCCTCGATAACAGTCATTTTGCCCTGCAAGCTACCGTCTTTGGGATTATCTGCTAGTACTATTGACATTTTAATGCCGCTTTCTTTCAGTTTAGCCAACTCAACATCAGTTACACCTTTGTAAACTGAGTTGTAGAGGCATCTGTCAGAAAGGCCCATTTTTTTTGCTAAGTCAGCTGCTGCCATACGCGCCTTCGGGCTCATTGCATCTAACATCATAGGAGCATCGCTGTGTGTTGCAACAAAGTCAATATATTTGCCAAAAGCTTCTTCAGTTGTTCCAACAATGTCGAAAGCAAAGGGAACACCGGTCAGGTCGCTTTGAGTGTGCATTGTGTTGATTATCTTTTCTGCTTCTTTAACATCAAAAATTCCTTTATTTGCGTCTTGAACCATCTTCTGGCCAAGCCAGAAAATTGAACCTATAAGAAAAGTGGGGTTCTCGCCTGGTTGACCGCCAACTTTTACTTTCCCAATTTCGTATATTTTCTGTTCAGTTTTGAATCGATTCATATGAGTTTCATCCGAAGTAAAATTTATTTGCCTAGAGCTTTCTTTGCGATTTCAGGAGCCTCTTCTTTGTTCTTGCCGAAAAGTGCACCAATTGCATCTGCGTCTTCTTTCTTGACTGCCGCGCCGCCCATGATTATTTTAATTTTGTCTAAGCCTGCAGCTTTCAGAGCTTCAACAAGTTTTGGCAGGTTGTTTTTAGCTGGAACGGTATTCACTGATAGGGCCAATAGGTTTGCGTTGCTTTCTTTAATTTTCTGAATAAAGACATCTACAGCTGCACTCTTGCCTGCGTCGATAGTTTTGAAGCCGGCGCGCTTCAGTGCTTTCCGAACTGCTTCTTTCGCTGTGTCATGCATATCTGGTTCGATGTTACCGATGACAACTGTGCCTATTGGGTTCGTTGGTTCTGGTGGTTCTTTTTCCATCATAGATTTTAGCCAAGACATTTCAAACACACCTTTTTGGGATGTTTTTTATACCCTCGGTTTTTATATTTGAATAGCTATTTAAACTTTGACTTCACAAATTAACTCCTTAAAAGTCATGTCGTCTGATGGCAAAGGAAGGCACTTAATGTTTAGATTCACAAGAAGTTATGTTTTATTGCTTCTAATCTTCGCTTTTGCTTTTTTACTTCGGGCAATATTGATGTTAAGGGAAGGTTTTCCGCCAGGCGCTGATATTGGACTACACAACAGTATTATTTATTCGATCACGCAACAGGAAGGTAAAACGAATTTTTTGTGGAACTATTTTCACATGGGAGGCGGTACATCAGTAACATTTCCAGGATATCACATCTTTGTTTTGTATTTGATTTTGTTAACAGGCGTTTCTGATTATACTGTCCATGCACTGGTAGTTTCTTTTTTCTCGTCGCTCATAGTTTTGGTTTCTTTTTTATTAGTGCGCAGGGCATGGAGCGAATCCGCAGCGCTCATAATCGCGTTTTTAGTTGCGGTTTCAAGGTTTGACGTGGAGATGTTGATGTGGGGAGGTTACCCAAACGTCGTAACACTTATGCTTATTCCTTTAGCTTTCTACGTGTTTTTGGAAAAAGACAAGTTCACGCTGGCGCCGTTTTTTGCGGTTAATACAATTGTGGCGGGAGCAATTTTCCTAAGTCACTCACTTAGCGCGGTTATTTACGTAACGATTGTTTGCAGCGTTGTCCTCCTCGGCTTAATCTTTGCCAAAAAACTGAATACAAAAAGAAGTAATGTTTTGGGTTGGCTTTCAACAATAGTTTTGGGAGCCAGCATAGTTCTGCCCTTTTTAGTGGAAGTAACCCCAGTATATTTGGGTCGGGGAGCAAACGCAGGAACTTTTACAGGAAGTGTTTTGGGAATCCGTGAAGCTATTTTATCTACAAAAGTTCTACCGCTAGACCTTGTGATTCCTCTGTTTGTCTGTTTCTTTTTATTCTTTCTCTTCTCTAAGCACTACCGAGGGAAAATGCTCAGTTTTCCCGCTCTTCTTTTTGCAGTTTGGACACTTATCCCAGCAGTATGTACACAGTTGTACTTAGTGGGATTGTATACTGATTACAACAGGTTTCTATACTTTGTAATATTACCTGTTATAACTCTAATTGGACTAGCTATTGATCATGGTGCCTTGTTTTTCACCAAAGTCGCAACGAAGCTTGTCTTAATTGCAAATAACCTACCAAAGATTAGAGATAATCCAAACAAAACACTGCGAACGATATGGCAACATGTAGTTCGAAAAAACATTTTAACAATATTTGTGCTTACATTTGTAATTTTCGCTTTCTTAACAGTGCCAATATTCTTGACAGCACCAAAAGGAATTGAAATACAGAGGTTCTATCAACTTATGGACAAACCAAAATTTGAAGTAGTTCAGTGGGCTAAGCAGAACACTCCTGTAAATTCGGTATTCCTCACTGATGCACAGTTTGGTTGGTGGTTTTCAGGTTTTTCCCAGCGTTCAACCATAAGCGCGGTGGACCCACAATATCTAACTAACACGCGGGAATTTGAACCTGCACAAGCAGCCCGTCATATTTTAGATACTGATTTTCTGCTGGATAATGGCTTGATTCAAGTTCGGGACGATGGTCCCTACATCGGTAGGCATAACCCAATTTTTCTTGCTAAGTTGAACAACTCATATTTTCCTTACTCAGTTTTCCATTTTAGCAATGACGAAATAAAAGTTACTCTAAGAAACAACGATAAAGTTGAAATAATTAAGTTAGTGGACGTACCTGTGAAAGAGGCTTATATCCTCAATAACAGTGAGTGGGGAACCATTCACATAGTAAGAGGAAACAGCTTATTTAATTTCACACAACAAATTACGGTTTATAAAGGGATACGTTTTGCAAATGTAACTCAAATAATTAAAACAGACAACCCAACAGTAAGTTTTGACACTATACACTACATCCTACACGCCAAAGGAAAATTTATGGAAGAAGAAAATGGCCGTGTTGCTGCATTTGTGGACGTCAACATGAAAGTTGTGGGGCAAATAATTTTTACCAAGGGACAACCCATAACAACACCACTCACCAAAGACAATTTAGCAGGTTTAGAATTACTTTATAACTTGAATGCTAAAAAAAACTCAGAACTGAATTTTTACGTAGGAATCTATCAGTATCCAAAAAACCCTGAAAGCAATTTAACTGAGAAGGAACAAAACGCCGTATACAGCCAAATGATTATCAACAGTACAAACGGGTACTTAGAAAAAAAAGAAGATGCACCACCCCTTGAAATTTTTGATTATCAACAGGCGATAGTTACGTATGACGTTGACTACATCGCTTTACGAGACCAAGAAGCTTTACCCAGATTTGCCAATGACCCAAACTTTCACTTAGTATTCATCAATAACGAAGTGGCAGTATTTAGAATTTCCAAATAATAATTTGAAAAGATCTAATGTAGGTTTAGTCTAAAATAGCAACTCAATTGAAGGTAGCTTGCCACAGAAATGTGTTATTTTAAAACAGAAGAAGCAATTCCGCATAAAATTCAAAGTAACAGTCCTCAGGAGAATATACAGAAATAACATATATAAAACGTCACCATTATCTGATGTCACTAAAACGCAGGCCCTATTGAAGCTATTATTACTGAAGGAAGTAACACATGACTGATGACGAATATAAAGGCGAAATTGACGACTATAATAATACAAATGAAGCTGCTGTTGCTTCTTTGGGGATTGTTACTATATGAGACGCCTGAAAATAGCGTTTTTAACCGAATTTTTCTATCCGCACATAGGAGGTTGCGAAAAACGGTTTTACGAAATTACACGCCGTTTAGCAGCAAAAAACCATGACGTGCACGTTTTCACGATACAATACGATGACGATTTGCCCACAGAAGAAGTTATTGAAGGAATAAAAGTTCATAGATATTCCCACTCCCAGAGTTATATTTCTCAAGACAGCTTCCGTTCATTGGAGGGAATTCTACGATACTCGTTGTCATCATTTAGGCGTCTACGGAAAACTGATTTTGAATTATACTACTCAAACCAATGGCCGATGCTTCACTCAATTTTTGTAAAACCTGTGGCTACTCCCTTGATTCAAGAATGGTGTGAAGTGTGGGACAGACCCTTAAGAGCGATCATAATGCAGAAGTTACTCAGAAAAGTAGGTGATTATCATGTGGCCGTTTCTGAATTTACAAAACAAAGACTCATAAATAACTTAAAAATTAACCCTGAAAAGATTGTTTTAATAACAAATGGGGTAGACACAGCAAAGTTTGGGGGAGACAACAAAAAAATTTGGGGCAGGATAATTTATGTTGGTCGTCTGGTACCACATAAGCGTGTTGAATTACTTATTGACGCTTTCAGAGAAGTCAAAAAAAAGATCCCTCAAGCTGAACTACACATTATAGGTTCAGGTTTATGCATTCAATCAATCAAAAACAAGGCAAAAGGCATCGAAAACTGCTTTATACACGGATTCTTACCTGAAAAACAAATGATTGAGTTAGTAAAGACAGCGTGGATGTTTGTATTACCCAGCGAAAGAGAGGGTTCAGGTATTTCATCTATGGAGGCTATGGCGGCAGGAGTACCATTTATTACCTTAGATTACCCAAACAACGCTGCCAAAGAACTTTGTCAACTCGACTGTGGCGTTTTAGTCCAACCAAACGAAAAAGCCATTGCTTCCGCGATAATTCAACTTTTCAACGATCCACCAAGATGGCAAAAATTAAGTAATCACGCCTTGAATACTGCTAAAAAACATGAATGGAATACTATAGCTAATCAAATGGAAACTTTCTTTCAGACGGTCGTGAATAATCCTGAAAAATAACAAAATACCCCCCTCGTTACTTGTACTTCCGATGGTGATTTTATTTGCTGTAACGTTCACCATAAATTTTACAATGTTAAACATGGAGACTGCTCCGCCAGGCGCGGATTACGGGAACTACCTTACACAAGTCGACATTCTTCAAGGAAACGATTTGAGGGGACTGGGATTGAGACACCAACCCGTGTTTTTTGTTTTTCTAGATTTATTAACTATGGTATTTGACGAGTTCACTGCCCTTAAAGTTGCAGCCGCCACAGTTTTTTCCATTATAATTTTTCCCTTTTTTATGTTAACAAAAAAGCTTTCAGGTAGTTACTTGGCAGCCGAAATTTCCACGGCAATTTTTGCTTTTTTTATTAGTTACACCGAAATGATCAGTTGGGGAGGGAACCCAAATTTTCTTGCGTTTTCGTTTCTTCTGACAGCTCTGTTTTTTATATTTGAGGCAATGGGCAAAGAATCCGCCAAAAACTTGATGATCTCAGGGTTTTTTCTCAGTTTAGTCGTGGGTACACACATGTTAGTGGCGATTTTTGCCTTTGGATCTCTGACATTTTTTGTAATCTTATATGCAGCGTTTATAAAACTGGATAAAAAAGTAATTAAAAGAAAAATCAAAAGCGTATTTTATTTGCCACTATCGGTAGTCGTGTTCAGTTTGCCGTATGTCCCTTTTTATATTACCTTCTTCAGAAACTCGTCAAAAGAAATTGTCACCTTTCGACTCTTGGAATTACAGTTTGGCGATGCCCAAATTGCAGAATCGTTATTGACCTTCGCAAAGTTTTTTGTAATAATCGCTGCCACCATAGCAGGCGTTTTCGCGTTGGCCGAATGTTTAAAAGTAAACAAAAGCAAAGGGTTACTTATCAGCAGCCTTTTCTTGGCACCCCTAACTCTTTTCCTCATCACAGTTCAACCTCTGCGCTGGCTTTATTTTTTGCCTATTCCGATTTTGCTTTGTTTCAGCATTTCTCTAGGCAATGTGATCTCAGACATAAGACAAGTCAAAAAAACAGCCATAGTGGTTTTTGCAGCTTTATTTACAATAACGTTGGCGGTGCAATCTGTAGCAGTCGCGGGTGAAAGGTTTGGAGATGCAACAAATTTTTATCAGTTCATAAAAGACGACGAAATTCAGGCATTAAACTGGATTAAAACACAAACGCCTCCGAATTCGGTTTTTGCAACGTCAGGATTCTCTGAAGATGTTGGAGGCGGTGGCAATTCTTATGCATGGTGGGTAGAAGGCTATGCAAACAGGATATGCATGTTCACAGGTGACTTGGAATTCTATTCGTTCCAGTTTGAGAGAGACCAAGTGAGGACAACAAACAACATATTTGCCGGCACCTATGTTGTAGATAATGGAAAAGTGAAGGTGACAGAATCTTACCCTGCAGGGTTAAATAATCCTCAAATTTGGGGATATTCCAAAGACAGATACGAAAAGTTGCTTACTTTGTCAGACTTCAAAAATCAACTTTTTTTGGAATCTACAGATGCCCCAGGAACCATAACAATTGCACCATTTTACTCTCAAAATAACACATCAACTGTTCAACACCACGATTCGGGCGCAAATATAACTGTAACCTATGAAAATTCTCAGTTTAGTGTAACGAGAAGCGTAACACTGGACAAAAGCGAATCTGCAGTGCATTTGGTGTACCGAGTTGTGTCTAAAAACTCAACTATTAATCAGCTTAAAATTAATCTTTGGAGCCTATTTAAAACATCGCCACAAAACTGCGAGGTTAACAGTGAAGGCGGTGTTTCTTTATTAGGAAAGACAGAGGCAGGAGATGTAAAAGTTGTGAGTCAGATACAACAAACTGATGGTAAACTGGAAGGCGTAAAGGTCTTCTTTGACGAGCCTGGCATTTGTGAGCCAGTGGCCAATTATATTTTTCGACCAATAAAAGAAGAGTTTTATGTCCACTTTAAGATAGAGGTAAATACACCCAACACTGGGGAGGATGGTCAAATAGTTGAGTTCTATGATGCATATGTCTTACTTAGAGAGTTGAAAATTGACTACTTGTTGGTGAACAGAAACCGCGATGGTGAACTCCAAAGGTTTCTGTCTGATAGTGAACATTTCACTGCCGAATTCCAAAATAAAAATGTGATAATATTCAAAGTATCCAAATAAGAGAGCAATAAAAAGGACTTAAAAGAAGCGGCGGCTGTTTTATTTAGTATAAACGTAACGGCTCAAGGTAAATGATGCAGATCTCAAAGTAAGCAACGTCTCTTGTTGAGGTTACAAAAGGTACTTCAAAATAAGTTTCTTCTCCGCTCTTCAGTTTTAATTCAAAGCCATGTAGAGGAGTACCGCGAGTAAGTGTATTTACAAAAGTTCCTTGTGTATCGTAGAGACGAACGTCTAAACCAACAGTACAGTAGTTTACACCCTGAAGTGAAGATGTGATTATTTCTTCTGGCGTATAATTGTTCCTAATTGTGCCGTTGATCATAAATAGAAACGCATTCTGATCAACCTGAAAATTTTCAGATATTGCTGAGTCTGATTTAGAGTCAAACCATAAAGTAGCTTTTTGTAAAACAATTTTGGTTATCCTGTAACTGCCGTTAGAATAACAAGGCTGGATAGGAAGGGAAAGAGGTTCGTTTATTGAATAAATTTTAAAAAAACCTGTTTGAGAGTTAGATTTTTGATTTGTCAAGTTCACTAGGAAGGTTGCAAACAAAGAGAGCAACAGGATAACGCACGCTACACCAGCTATAGTTCTTGTATTCTTGGGAAACTTCAAACTAGACACTCATTTAATTGAGTGTATAGGCAAACTTGCATTTATCTTTGAAGCAGAATCAACACTTTATCCATAAACGTAAGAAGAACTATACGGTACTTCTTGGCTTGAGTTTATTAACAATAAAGTGTTTTAGTCCAATTACACAAATAAACTTCAGCAGGAGAACTCCGGTTGGCTAAAAAGCACGAAAGACTCGAAATAGTTTTTGTGTGCATGTTTTCTGCTTTAATTTTTGTACTTTTTTATTTCCTGTTAGGAGCGAATGGGTTGATTTTAGGAAATGATCCCGCAGTTCATTTGGAACGTGCCCAGTTTTACTTGAAAACGGAAAAGGTTCCGTTGAGTGGAGTTGCGTTTTTTCCGCCTTTTTATCATTTGTTGTTGGATACTTTGTTGGCTTTCACAGGCGTAACAAGTATTGAGCAAACATTGGTTTTAATGAAAACATTCACAGCCTTGGTTGATTGGCTTCTAATTTTTTCTGTTTATCTAGTTTCTGCCAAGTTTTTCGGAAAAAAGACAGCTGTTATGGCCACGGTGCTTATGCTTTTCTGTGTACCACTTTACGAGGTGAATTCTTGGGGAGGCTACACAAGCATTTTAGCTTTAGCATTCATGATGCTGACGTTTCTATATTTGGCATTGCCCATTAAAACTAAGGGGTTAACTTTATTGTCTTTCATTTTGGCTTTTTCTGTGGTAATGTCACATGAATTTGCTTTGTTTTTGGCGGTGTTTATTTTACCGCCCTTCATAGTTTTTACTTTAGCAAAAGCTAAAGGGCAACACTTCAAAGCTTTGATGGTGGCGATTTTAGGTGGAGCCATGGCTGTTTTAATTTACTATGTGTTGCCTATTTTGCCCTATTTAGATGATTTAGTTTTTGCTCTCTTTCAAATGAAGCTTTATCAGTATCAGGTTCCTTTGGTGAGTTTTAGTGAATTTATGATGAATTTTGGGTTTTTGTTTATTTTTGCTTTTGGGGGTATCGCTATCGCTTTTGTTGATTTGCAAAAAAGAAAGATGTTGAGTTTCTTTGTGCTTTTGACGTCGGCGTTTATTGTTCAATTACTTCTTTCGCAAGCTTACTTAGTGGGGCTGTTTTTGCCTTTTAAATGGTTTGTCCATTATATGATGCCTGCCTTGGTTATTTTTGCGGCAGTTACCTTTTCGTGGCTTACAGAAAATATGCTCACAGTGTACTTTAAGGGCCATTTCCGATGGAAGAGGTTTGCCATGAAAGCTCTCTCCGTAGGAATAGCCACGCTTATGGTCGTGGCTATTGTGGGGCGGTTTGATACCGTTACAGGAAAAATAGGGGAAGCTATAGAGTTTTATTCGTTTTCTGATTTGGGTGCTTATCAGGCAGGTTCTTGGATTAGACAAAACTCTGATGCTGCAGCGAAAGTTGTAGCAGCAGAGAGTCCGGGTCACTGGTTTGGGCTTTATTCAGGGAGAGAGACCATTGCTGAAACTGACCCTGTGGTTGAGTGGAACGTCGTGGCTGAGTGTGTTTTAGATTTGTCTTACGAGGTAGAACACAAGTTAACTATGATTAGAGAATACGAGGGTCGGCGTAACAGTTCTGAAGACATTTACGTATCGTCTGACATGGTTTGGAAACGGATTGCTTATTTCCCTGACGAAGAATCATTTGTTTCTTACAGAGATCAAAATCTGGTGTTACATACTTTTCCATTGTCGTCCCTGACCCGACAAACGGTAGTTTTTGACACTTCGACTTTCCCATACCGTTTTGTAGTAGAATACTCAGCGGAGACGTTTAGGTTAACTAAAAGTTTGTTTGTTTGGAATGACACTTATTCTGTAACGGTTTCGTGGCAGTTGACAGCTTTAAATGAGGATCTCCTCTACGCCAGTTTGTTTTTGAGCGAGTACTTAGATCCAAAGTTTTCGTTTGACAAAGCGTACGTGCCAAATGTTTTGGAATGGTCAAATCCGTGGAGTAGCCCATCAAAAATTGCACCTAACGAATGGGTAACAACTAACTTTTTCAAAGAGAACTTTACATCAAGAAAATATGTGGGCGTTTATGATACCCAAAATAAAGCTGCAGTTGGTTTGCAGTTCGTGGATACACCCGACATGGGGAATGTTGGCGCTTTGGCAAATGGCAAAATAGATGCAATTCGACTACAATACAACTTTTTCCGTTTAAACTCAAACAATTCAATTTCATGGTCGTATAGATTTATAGCGTTCACTGAAAGCAGCTATCCTGAAGTGAAGAATTACACAGAGATGTTTTCGCTGTTTGATTTAAATTTTGAACACCAGATTAATGTGAAAAGCAGGAGTTTCGCAGGGTTCATTCAAGACAGCTACATCAGGTTTATGGTTTACAGTAAAGAAAGGTTTGATACTAGTGTTTTGAGTTCGGGTTGGGTTAGCTTAGTTTATAAAAATAGAGAGTATGTGATTTTGGGAGTTAAAACGGATCATCCATATGTGAGTGTTTCAAGGTAAATTTCCTGATTGTGCTTTATTTTTTAACAAATTTAAAATTGAACACTATATGGATTATCCATAAAGTGTAGGTTGACTTTTCAACATACCAACAACAAACCAAGTTACAGTGCATGTTTTTATATACGGAACCGACGCTTTCATTTTCAAAAAATAAAGTCGCAAGAAAAAGTGACAACCACTTTACCACTGCACATGAGAAATATCTTCCACAGCAAAGTTGCTGGAAAAGTAGCGTTTCTTCCAAAATCTATTCACACAACGTCGAAAGGTTCATAAGTCATTAGGTCTTTTTCCTAACGGCAAGAAAGACTTCAAATTCACAGTTAAACACACCGTATAGTCCGTCACAAGACGGAACGGCTATGTGTAGACTGAAAAAGTTAAAATACCCGAATAGCGAGGTGAAAAGAACATGGAAAATATTTACGCTGCGATGCTCCTTCATAAGGCAGGAAAAGAAATAAACGAACAATCAGTTACGAATGTTCTTACAGCCGCAGGAATAACAGTTGATCCAGTCCAAGTCAAAGCACTTGTCGCTTCACTCAGCGAAGTTAACATCGATGAAGCAATTAAGAGTGCTCCCACTATGATGGCAGCCGCTCCAACGACTACCACTACTGGCGCTCCGGCAGAGCAAAAACCTGCTGCCGCCGCTGCGGAAGACAAGAAGAAGAAAGCTGAAGAAGAAAAAGCCAAAGAAGAAGCAGCGCTTGAAGGATTAGGGGCCTTATTCGGGTAAATTAACACCCCAATTTATCTTTTCAGTTTTTTAGTTCCAACGTGTTTTTGTCTATTTTTTAAGAATAAAAGTGAGAATAAAACATCTCCTCTATAAACTTCCACCTGCTAATTATGTAGAATTTGCAGGTTTCTATTTTTAGCAAGAAACATCGCAATTACTGCAACTGGAAGCCAACCAAGAATAATTGGCAAGGTTGCAGGTAAGGCATCAAAAGCAGAAGGGTTCAACAGCATAAGCTCAAAAATTCCGAAAGAAATACTCATTGTCAAAATAGAGATTAAAGCAGTTTTTTTGCCAAATTTTTTGAGTGTCTGCGTTGCGAGGATCCCGGCAAAAAAGAAGTCACCTAAACCAAGTCTCAAAATCAAAATACTATTATCTACCGAGATAAGCGGTATTGTGGGAAAAGCCACAAGAACAGGTAGTCCCAAAGCCGAAACTGTGTTTGCTGCTTGAACCATAGTTCCTGTGACCCACACGAGAATTATGTCTAATATAGTTATCAAACTTGCAAACATGAATACTGTTTTCCAGTTAAATAGTGAACTCAAGTACATTACTATGAGCAAAGCAAAGGTTATACCATAAACGTCTAAAAGAAACGGAAACCACAACACAGTACCGTTGAAGAAGAAAAAGAGAAGCAAAAAGAGTGCGGGAGACAACACTGCAAGGTACCACTTGTATTTGTCTTCAGTACTCCGCAACGCATACATTAACGCTAAAAAAGAGCACAAAGCTAAACTTGTGAAAGCCAAAGTGCCAATCATTGACAGATTACTATTATGGGAAAATACAAAAAAAATAGTGATTATAGCTATTACACTTACTACAATAAAAAAACTACAATAAAGAATCAAACGCTTTTTCTTCATATCTGAAAAGGCATACGAAACGGTAAACAGCAGGGAACAATAAGAAAACAAGAAAATAGCTAGAATTGTCATACTGGGTACGAAAATCACAATGAACAACGCAAAAGTAATTAACCCTACCATCAACGCGGTGTCTCTGCTTTTGAATTCGCGTTCTTCCATGGTAGCCTTCAGCTTTGTTTCGGTTCGTTTACTCAAAAACATGGCTACAACTGTGACGACGAAAAGTATAGTTGGCATCAGTACATCGAAATACATGGGCACACATTAACCCAAGCATACTTTTAAACATTAAAAACCAAAGTACATATTAAATATGGCTAAAGTAGCTATAACAGCTTCCTCGGTACGAACTGTTTCAGTTCCTTGATCAGGCAAAGTATTAACCATGAAATCTACATAATCATGAATGTTCAAATGTTCCGCTTTAGCAATTTCAAACAAACCCTGTGTCGGTGAACCAAACAGCAAAAGAACAGTTTTTGCTTTCACCCATCTTTCATGTAGAGGCTGCACGGTTTCTTGGAAGGAGACAGCAAATTTTGAGGTACCCACCACTAAATCGAACCTTGGATTCTCTAAAAGTGCCCTAAAAGAGCGATTCTCCACCCCAACAGTGAAACCCCAGTAGTGAGGAACCTCAGCGCGGTCAACATTTTGAACCTCAACAGTCTCGCCAATTTTAACAACCTTCAAAGTTAAACGCTTGTTAACTTCGAACTGTGAATTATGGAGCAGAACTGGACGCTCAATACCAACGTCTACTAATGCACCTTCTTTGTTTTTTGAGATGACCACACCCTCACGATAGTCTCCCACCTTCAAATCACGCAATGAACACCGCAACGGATGATGCGGTGTGCGCAATGGAGGCAAAACGCCTGCAAACTGTAACTCTGGTTTAAGTTCAAAGAGACGTTTGCGCAGGTATTGAGGTGTATCCATGTAATTGAGCCAAGTTACGATAAGCTCGATATCTTTTCGTTGATTAACTTTTGGGTTATCGGCATAAACTATGAGTTCACTGACTTTGAATATGGCAGCGGCTCTTCCGATATAACCAATTTTAGCGGTTTTCTCTCTAAGATGAGGCGTGTCTGAAATGACAGATGCAGGAAAAGCTACTATCACATGTTTTTTAGCCATTGTGTATCCTCATTTAAATATAGCTGCTGAAGTGCTTCTGCGCCAGATAAAGAGTGAAAAATCAAATATAAACGTGCATACAACTATGATTTGGAGAAGCAATTGACGAAAAACAATTTGGACAGTCTTGATGCATTAAGTAAAATCGATAGACATAATATGCTTCAGTTTTGCGTAAATGCTGCTCAGCATTACAAAGAATCAGTGAAAAACTCAGAAAAAATTAAGGTTAACTACTCAATGCCTGAGAGTATAATTGTGGCGGGTATGGGTGGTTCTGGAATTGGTGGGGAACTTCTAAAAGACTACACTAAAGACAAAGCTTCACTTCCCATAGAAGTCAGCAAAGACTATAGATTACCTGCTTACGCAAACGAAAAAACTCTGGTAATTACAGTGAGTTATTCTGGTGACACTGAAGAAACGCTTAGCGCCTTTCTCGACGCGATAAAGCGTAAGTGCATGGTTTACTGCATAAGCTCAGGGGGTAACTTGATTAAATTCGCTCAAAACCTAAGTATTCCTTACCTTCAGGTTCCAGCAGGGATGCCTCCTCGTGCTGCTTTACCTCATCTTTTTGTGCCTCTCCTCAAGCTTACAGAAAAACTTTGTGTAGTTCCTTGTGTTTCTGCGGAACTTGCAGAAGCAATTGAAATGGTAGAAAAAATAAGTGAAGAAAATAAGCCTCAAAAAACATTGAAAGAAAACTTCACTAAAAATCTTGCACTAAATCTCAGTAGAACTGCACCTGTTGTGTATGGCTTTGGCATTTACAGAGGCGTCTCAATGAGATGGAAACAACAGTTTAACGAAAACTCGAAGATCCCAGCCAAATGGGAAGTTTTTAGCGAACTAAATCATAACGAAATTGTAGGGTGGGAAGAACCTACAACTCTCTCCAAGGGCTATGCTGTAGTGTTTATAAGGGACAAAGATGAATCTTTGGAAATCCGTAACAGAATTGAAAACACCAAAAACATTGTCCGCTCCACACTTTTGAAGATGTTCGAGGTTTGGGCACAGGGCAAAAATAACCTCACAAAAATATTGACGACAACTTTGGTGGGTGACTTTGTTAGTGTGTATTTGGCTCTGCTACGCCAAATAGACCCCACGCCTGTTAAGTCGATTAACATTTTAAAAGAGAACCTATCAAGTACTAAAATAAAAGAGAAAACAATTCGTGAACTAGAGAAACTTGCCGCGAATTAATGTTATTAAGAATTTTCATCCACGAATTTTTTGAAAGCTTCTTCAGCAGCCTCGAGGGGCATCATTTTAGGTGGATGCTTAAAGCCGTACGCACATAAAGGTTCTACAGCACCTTTGTGCTTTCTGTTTAAAGCTAATTTCATGGCACGTAACACATCAAATAGCACCGAACCAGCATTAGGAGCATCTATGGTGGAAAATTTGAGGTCAATTCGTAGAGGTGCATTGCAAAAGTAGACACCGCTTATCCAGAAATAGCTGTCACGTTTGTTCTGCAGAAAATCCACATAATCAGTGGAACCGGCTACCACTTCAGCCTTATATGGCAGCGACGAAGCTACAGACTGAGTTTTTATAGCACGTTTTGCATCACGCGTTCTGTCCATTGTGTCAAGTGACTCGGCACCGCCACCAACGTCTAGTTGGTAAGTTTCAGTAATTTTCGCGCCACTCTTAGAAAGCAACTGCAGCAATGTTTTGTGCAATGCTGTTGAACCAATCTGATCCACAAGGTCGTCACCAACTAACGGCAAACCTTTTTCAGTAAACTTTTTCATCCACGCTGGATTGCTCGCTATAAACGTAGGTGTTGCATTCACAAACCCACATTCAGCTGTTAAAGCTTGCTCAGCGTACCATTCAGATGCCTTAGTTGCCCCGCTGGGAAGCAAATTAACTACGATTTCCGCATCAGATTTCTTTAGAACAGAAGCAACATCAACTTCCTTTGCCGTGCTGAATTGAATTAGATGCCTAGTAGACTCGCCCACACCATCCAGCAAAGGACCCTTCTGCACAATCACTCCTGTTTTGGGTACCTTAACAACTTTTGGAGCGTTATTCGGTTTGGCAAATATTGCCTCTGAGAGATCTTTGCCAACCTTGTGTTCAGCTATATCGAAGGCCGCAACAATCTGCAAATCTTTGGGAGTTAAACCGCCCAAGCTGGGATAACGTAAACCAACGTAGTCATTTTCTTTTTCGATTTTGCTGTAAAACTGGAGTCCTTGGACTAAAGCTGAAGCACAGTTTCCTACACCGATTAATGCAATTTTTGTCTTTGGCACAATAGCCACCTTGTATGGGCATTTATTTACAATTGACGTATAAAAGGGTAATCTGCCAGTCAGCTATACAAAAAACTAACAGACAAAATATGGAATAAGCAATCAACAAAAAACAGTTGAGGTTACTAGCAACCTTTAATTTCTAAGCAGCAGTAAGCTAAAAAAAGGGTTCGAATAAAATATGGAAGAAACATCAAAACTCGGCAAGTTCACCGCCATAAATGAGATAGCACGCCGTCGAGGCTTCTTCTGGAACAGCTACGAAATTTACGGTGGCGCAGGCGGCTTTGTTGCTTATGGTCCTCTGGGTACACGACTAAAACAAAACATCGAAAACAAGCTCAGAGATATATTCGTCAAGCAAGTTGGGATTCTAGAAATGGAATCCTCTGTAATCACGCCTGGCAAAGTATTTGAAGCGTCAGGGCACGTAGCCAACTTCAAGGAACCAATGGTGGAGTGCATAAAGTGTAACAAACGTTTCCGTGCAGATCATCTGTTGGAAGAACACGCGAAAATTTCTTCTGCTACAGCAGAGAAAATGAGCCTAGATGAAATAAAATTTGCCATAGATGAAAACGGTATAAGATGTCCTGATTGCGGTGGAAACTTCAATCCGCCTCAACAGTTCCTCACAATGTTTGTAACAACAATTGGACCGTACGCTGGTGCAACAGGCTATGGCAGACCTGAAGCAGCCCAAGGCATATTTGTAGAGTTTAACCGTCTCTTCGCGGTTGCACGGGAGAAGTTACCATTCGGCGTAATACAAATCGGTCACGCACTGAGAAACGAAATTTCGCCTCGCCAAGGCTTAATTAGGCTACGAGAGTTCACAATCTGCGATTTAGAATTCTTTTTTGACCCTGAAAAACCCTGTTGCCACCTTCTTAAGGATGTAGAAAACGAAGTTTTACCTATTCTGCTAGGTGAAACTAGACTGAAAAATTCTGAAGAAACAATTAAAGTAACTGTACATGAAGCACTCGACAGAAAAATAGTACGTTCCGAGTGGCAAGCTTTCTTTATGGCTATGGCAAAGAGACTTCTAGTTGAAATTGGTGTACCAGAGGAAAAGCAACGGTTCATAGAGAAGCTTCCATGGGAAAAAGCACATTACTCAAGTCAAAGTTTTGACCAAGAAGTTCTCCTTGACAGATATGGTTGGACAGAAGTTTCAGGTCACGCCTACCGCACAGATTACGACTTAAGTAGCCACATGAAAGCCAGCGGTGCAGATATGCGAGTTTTCAAAGAATATGATACTCCTGTTGAAACAGAGCAAGTCATAGTAAAGCCTCTGATGGCAAAATTGGGGCCTGTTTTCAAAAAAGAATCCGCCAAAGTTGGAGAACTAATCTCAAAAGTAGACCCACAAATAATCAGGGTCGCTTTCGAAAAGCATGGTTACTATATGGCAGGCAACTATAAAATCTTGCCAGAGCATGTAGAAATTTGCAGTCAGAAAATTGTGGAAAGAGGAAAACGGTTTATTCCACATGTGGTAGAACCCAGTTTTGGTTCAGACAGGCTTTTCTATGTTGCGTTAGAGTATGCTTACAGCATTAAAGATGATCGCGTAGTTATGAAGTTCCCCCCTTGCATCGCACCCACGCAAATTGGCGTGTACCCGCTCATGAGCAAAGATGGGTTAGATACAAAGGCATTGGAACTCCAGAAGAGGCTAACTAGAGAAGGGTTCACCGTGGAGTATGATGAAACAGGCTCCATAGGTAGACGGTACGCCAGAGCTGACGAGGCAGGTATACCGTTGGGTATAACCGTGGATTACGACACCCTTAGAGACGAAACCGTAACTATACGTGACCGAGATAGCTGGCGACAGGTAAGAAGCCCAATTAAAGATTTGCCACAACTTATGCATCTTTACTTTCAGGGAAAAATTAACTTCGAGAACCTCGGTAAATTGGTGTAAAATTAAGGGTTAGCTTTTAATTTAGCTGCATATTACATGGTATCATTGAAAACAGCGTTGAATATGGATGTGAAATAGTTGGTACTTCCAGCTGAAACTGAAGAGCGTGTTAAACGTAAAGCATTGAACGCTTGTCAAGATAATTTACGTAAAGTGCTGGAGGTCACCAGAAAAATTCCCCAGATGACTGAGCACTTCGCCAAGGGAGACAAGGAGGCAGCGAGAAAACTTTTCAGTGAAATCAAGAAAGGAGAAGAAGAAGTTATTAAAGCGAGACAGATGGTCTCTCAAGAACTAGCTGAAATAGGTGCTATCCTCCTAAGTCGAGAAGACTTTTTAAGGTTCACGAACCTTACGAGTGAAATTGCAGATTTTTCTGAAGGAATTGCATTTTATCTTGTCCAACTCATGGAACACAACTGGCAGGTACCCGCAGAGATACGCAAAGAACTTCAAGGCCTTGCTGACGCAGTACTTGAAACGGTGCTTAAACTCCGCGAAACCATGATGGTTCTTACCTACGGCTCTGCAAAAACCTTAGAAAAAGCTAAAGATGTTGAAATCGCAGAGAGAGTAGTAGATGACCGCTACCGCTCATTAGCCATAAAAATCCTAAGTAGTAAACTAGATTTACCTGCACTTTTCATTATGAAAGATGTACTACAACTGTTAGAGAACTCAGCAGACAAAGCCGAAGATGCAGCAGACGCTGCTAGGGTAATTTCCTTTGTCATGTAAAGAAAAGGCGAAAAACTCCCAATGCTTAAAAAAATAAATGTAGAGCTGATTGAAAATTTCTTAGTAGTGTGGGATCCAAAAGAAGGATCTGAACTATACAAGATGGGCTATTACGGCAAACCAATCGGCATCTCAAAACCTAAAATTCCAGAGTTCAGTGTTCCATTAATTTTAGATTTAATGGAGGGGGTCTACCTCACAGAAAAAGGTACAATATCGGTTTTTGAGAACCCAGAAAAAACGAAGGTCACCTTAACCAAACTACGGAGTAAAGCTAAACAACTTTATGAAGAATTTGAAGAAAAATATGTGGTCTACAAAGACCTACGCGAAAATGGTTTGATAGTAACACCAGGCATAAAATTTGGTTGCGACTTTGCGGTTTACAAATATGGTCCAGGAGTAGAACATGCACCCTACATGGTTTCAGTGAAAACTGCAAACTCGGACATCTCTGCCACAGAAATCGTCAAAGCAGGAAGGCTAGCAACAACTGTGCGGAAACGCTTCATCATAGCTGTGCCGGAGTTAAGTAAAAGGGAAGTAAATTATTTAATTTTTAAGTGGTTTAAAGCCTAACAGATTCAGTTTGACATCAAGGTTTGCTGGTTAAAGTCTCCACGAACATGCTGATGTGGGTAGATTTTGGATGCAGTTAAAGTGCTGCCCTCCTCTATGGTTACGTCGTCAGCCACCACTGAAACTTCGCGTATAATGGTTTGCTTTCGATTTGTAGATCGTATCTTTGTGTGTCTACCAATTATGCTGTCCCGGATCTCAGCGTTTTCTTCTATTGTTACACGATCCATAACAGCGCTATTTTCTATGACTGTACCTTTGCCGATTCGTGTATAATTGTCAATGCAAGAGTTCACTATACGGACACCGTCGTCTATCTCACAGTGCCTACCAATGAGAACCGCGCCTTCGATATCTATTTTACCAGCTTTGATTTTCTTAATAATCTCTTGGCGTCGTTTTTCAGCGTCGTTGCTTTCTCCTTGAACCCAGATCTTAGCTTCAGGACTTATACGACCGCCGAAGTCGGTAAGCATGCTAAAGCCGCCGTGTAGTAGGTTTTTCATGGCTTCTAAGTAATTTTTTGGAGTACCTACATCAAACCAGTTACCTTTTAACGTATAACCGTAAACAGGGCGGTCTGTCTGCGTCAAATAAGGTATGAAATCGTAACCGAAATCTAAGCGGTTCTTGTTTTCAACTATATCTTTTACACCTTTTTCTTTGAAAACTTTTTTAATTTCAGGTGAAATCATATACAACCCTGTGTTAGCAAGGTTGCTTGGCGCATCTTTTGCTAGAGGTTTCTCAACAAAACAGCGAATGCGGTTGTTTTTGTCGATGTCTGCGATACCTAACCCTTCTATGCTTTGCACTTCCCGAAGCACAATAGTCATAATGGCACATTTTTCTCGATGAAAGCGTACTAGGTCTTTGACATTAATGTCAAAGATATTGTCACCCTGAACCGCAAAAACGAGGTTATTAACTTCGTAGTATTCCATGTTTATTCTCGCGGAATCTGCACTGCCCACGTCATCTTGGTTGGGTTGATATTTTATGTGTATACGTGGCTTGATGTTGTAGCGCACACTAAAACCGTAGCCAGATTCAAAGTAATCATAAAGATCGCGATAATTAGTATAGCCCTTCACACCAAATATAAAATGGCGTATACCTTGATTTGCAAGGGATAAAAGTGAAAACTCCACTAGTGGCCTGTTGAGCATACGAAGACATGCTTTGCTTGTTTCAGCTGTCAAAGGAAGAAGACGTGTAGCTTTTCCACCAACGGGAATTATTACGCGAATTTTTTCTGGAGTATAATTATCGCCAACTAATGGTGCGTATTCTTTACTCAAAAGCTTCACCCATAAACTTGACATCACTATCTAATTTGGACATAATAAACTTTCCAATAGCAAGTAAAAAGAAGTTTAACCGGTAAAACGTTGTGAAAATCTAGAAATACTATTTTTTCTTGAGGGTGGGTACTTTTAAAATGTGTAAACTAACGGCGACAGCGATAACCAGCAAAACCAGTTGCACTACAAGCATGTTAACGACGAAAAACATTGAATAAAAAATCCCAATCCAAAGTACGATTAAAGCCACAACCTTAGTTTTTAATGGTATACCTTTGCCTTCGCGGTAGTTTTTTATGTAGGTGCCAAACCAGCGGTTGTTAAGAAGCCAATTATATAAACGTGTGGAGCTTCGGCAGTAACATGCGGTAGCTAGCAACAGAAAAGGCGTCGTAGGCAAAAGTGGAACAACCATACCTATGGCACCTATTATGAGACAAATTGTTCCCACAACAATCAAAAATAACCTAACTATTCTGTGCTGTTGCCTTTTTGTGTCTTTGCATGACGTAGTGGAAACGCTTTTGTTCATTTGATATTCTAATTTTTAGACACTAAGCTTTCTTAAAAGCTCTCTGCTTAACGGTTATGCCAAGTTTTTGATGCGTTAGGAGAATTTGTAAACGCTATCTTCTATGGGCGGCACTGCTTTCAGGTTCTTGATAGCAAATAGGAAATTCACCGCTCCCTTTACAGTGTTGATCAGCGAATTTTTATAACTCGCAATCACATTTAAAGCCACGGACACAAGGTTGAGGATATGAGAAAACTAGGCGGGTTTATTCGTCTTATGCGCCCCTTGAACTGCGTCATGATGGGGGTTGCAGTCTGTGTTGGAGCAGTTCTTGCCAAAGCTGGAGCTTTAGGCAATAGTTGGCTCAGTTTAGTGTTTGGTTTTTTCACAGGGTTTACTTTGTGTGCAGCTGCTATGGCTATAAATGATTACTATGATCGCGTTATTGATGCCATCAACGAGCCGGCCCGACCTATACCCAGCGGCGCAGTGAGTCCAAAAGAGGCAGTGGCGTTTGTGGCAGTGCTATCTGCGGTAGGGTTTACTTTAGCCTACTTAGTAAGTCTGTGGTGTCTGTTTGTGGCGGTTATTTCTTGGATAATCGTCACTATTTACCTGACTGTGGGAAAACGAAGTGGATTACTAGGTAACTTTTTGGTAAGTGCTTGCGTGGCCACCCCCTTCATTTACGGAAGCATCACTGTGGTGAATACAGTGGGATTGAATGTGTTGTTTTTTGCTTTGATGGCTTTTTTGTCAAATACTGGTAGAGAAATTACCAAAGGCATAGTAGATGTAGTAGGTGACCGTGCAGGGAAGGTGAAGACTTTAGCCGTACGTTACGGCGAAAAAACTGCGGCGTTTACCGCTGCAGGATTTTATGTTTTAGCAGTAGCTTTAACGCCAGTTCCTTGGGTTTTAGGGTTGGTTTCCATTTGGTTTATCCCGTTTGTGTTGGTGACGGATGCAGGGTTAGTGGTTTGTGCCATAATGTTGCTGAGAGATTATTCTCGTGAAAAAGCGCGAAAGATCAAAAATACTGTGCTGCTGTTGTTTATTGTGGGTTTATTGGCTTATCTAGCGGGAAGTATAGGTTAAATAGTTTTAGAGTCACGCGTATTTCATCATTTTTTTGTCTATTAGTTCATAGCGCATGAGTTATGTTTAGTTATTGTTTTCAGCGCAAAGAACCTTAGATGCGCTAACGTATATACATGCATGATTTATGGATGTTAATAATGCATAAGTATGGAAAGGACTAATGTGAGTTCTCAGGGATGGTAACATGTCGGAACACTTCACTAAGAAATGGGAAAGCAGAAGAGAAGAAAGGTCGTTTGTAGACACAATTCGAGAAGTCGCAAGACCACAGCAGCCCTTAAAGCCACGTTTAGACTACGCGATAAAGAAGCTGGAGTTGCAAATCAGTCGCTTGGATCAAGCTAATGACCGGTTCAGCCAAAAAGACAAAGCTTTGTTCGCTAAGATCGTGGACGCCTACGCTAAACATGACACAGCTCACGCTAACATTTACGCTAATGAATTAGCTGAAGTTCGCAAGATGGAACGACTGGTCATGAATGCAAGGCTTGCTCTAGACCTGTCTCTTATACACATCT
>JAOAIX010000005.1 GCA_026414485.1 Candidatus Bathyarchaeota archaeon | reverse complement strand
TTCGCCTAACTTCGCTCTGCCCAGGGCTAGATCGTCTGGTTTCTAGTATGTACCGCTGTGACTTCGGGCCCTTTCAGACCCTGCACCTGGCTCCTTGCAGAGTTGCGTGCTTTTTGGTTTCCCTATGCTTACGAGTTTGAACTCTTAGGCTTGCCACAGCAGTAAACTCCCCGGCCCGTGTTTCTAGACGGAACGTACAACCCTGGTCCTCCTCTCTTGTACTGTCGCTTCACAGCGATTTCCTTCGAAAGGAATCTACCCTTCTGGGCTGCACACGTCTGTAACTGTCTGGTTTCAGGCACTTTTCACCCCCATTCCGGGGTACTTTTCAGTTTTCCGTCACCGTACTAGTGCGCTATCGGTCTTGAGACGTATTTAGTCTTGGGAGTTGGTGACTTCCAAATTTCCACTCCAAAGCCATGGAGTGGTAGTCTGGGATTCCAGCCATAATTCCTTCTAGTTTACACTTAGGGGGCTGTCACCCTCTTTGGCAGGCCTTTTCAGGCCATTTCAGCTTGACTAGTGAGGAAAAGCTGGACCCTTAACCCTACATCTCCCACACCTTTCGGTGTGGGATTCGGTTTGGACTTTTCCCATTTCGCTCGCTGCTACTAAGGGAATCCCGTTTTGGTTTCTTTTCCTCCCCCTACTAAGATGCTTCCGTTCGGGGGGTTCCCGCTCCGTAAGGGAGCATTGCTAGGAAGTCCCATTCAGGAATCCACGGTTCGATGGCTGCATGCGCCTACCCGTGGCTGTATCGCCGCTTGCCGCGCCCTTCTTCAGCGCTCAAGCCGAGCCATTCTCCAGACAGCGTGGCATGTTCGGGTCGTGGTGGTGTCTATTGGCGTTTGGTGAAACTTTGTTTGTTGTTGCGTCGCTTTTGGCCTATGTGTGGTGTCATGTGAGCTTACTTGTGGGTGCAAGTTGCTCATTCACCGCTTCACCCTCATTCTTATTAGGATGAGAGTTGCACATTGTTTTGACTATACTTTACAGATTGCTGAATTGTCTTAGAAGCGCTTTTGTGTAATATAAGTGTTGTGGGATTGGTTGTCAGGGTTTTGTGGTTTTTGTTTGAGGTGGAATTTTGTTTTGACGTT
Source organism: Candidatus Bathyarchaeota archaeon (assembly GCA_026414485.1). Classification (GTDB taxonomy): domain Archaea; phylum Thermoproteota; class Bathyarchaeia; order Bathyarchaeales; family Bathycorpusculaceae; genus JADGNF01. Next base: position 104,960 of record JAOAIX010000005.1, on the reverse strand, counting down.
GAAGATTTAATGAAGTGGGGGTTATTAATTAAGCCAAGAACGAGGCTTTAGTCCAATATTACGTAAATACATCTATAGTTTTAGTTGCTGATATTGTTTTTGCTTTTATGTTGTTGCAGAGTTAGTACATTGTAAGCGAATTGAGATATAGAAATGGAAAGCATCAAATATAGGGCTTGGTTAGTTTTAGTTTCTTGTTAACATGTAAAACGTTTTGTTTATTTTCCTGCAAATTAAAGTTAAATAACACGGCTTAGCTTTTGTTTAATTTATTATCTGAGGAGCGAAATTAGGATGAAGGTTGTGGCTTTCAATGGTAGTCCCCGCAGGGATGGGAACACTGCGCTACTTCTTAAGCGTGTTCTTAAAGTTCTTGAAACTGAAGGCATTGAAACGGAGTTAATTCAACTTGGAGGTGAAAACGTCCGTAGTTGCAATGGATGTCGAAGCTGCTATGAAACAAAAAATAAGAGTTGTATAATTACAGATGACAAAGTCAACGAGTACATCTCTAAAATGCTGGAAGCTGACGGCATATTGCTTGGTTCTCCAACTTATTTTAGTATGATGACGCCTGAGTTGAAAGCGCTTATTGATCGTGCAGGTTATGTTGCCCGAGCTAACGGGGACATGTTCAAACTTAAAGTAGGCGCTGCTGTTGTCGCGGTAAGACGAGCAGGGGGAATACCTACTTTTGACGCGATTAATCGTTTTTTCCTCATAAGTCAGATGATAATCCCTGGAAGTAGCTACTGGAACATCGGCATAGGAGCAAAAAAAGGTGATGCAGCAAGGGATGATGAAGGAATGAAAACAATGGATGACCTTGGTAGAAATATGGCATGGCTAATAAAGAAAATTAAAGGTTAGGACTGCATGAACAATTCTATGCCTGGTATTTTCTTTTTCTCATAAATTATATCCATTATCTTTGAGAAGCCAGTGATCCACGCAAGATAGATCAAACCAACAACAATCCAAACAGGTAGAATTTGCATGTTATTGATTAAAATTGAACGACCTGCACCAACTAAGTCGAGGAAACCGACGAACGCTAAAGTAGCAGTACTTTTTGTTAAAGAGCAGAACTCGTTAGTCCATGATGGGATAACTATGCGATAAGCTTGAGGTAGAATCACATGGCGAAGTGTTTGAACCTTAGACATACCTACCGATTGACCAGCCTGCATTTGATCATCTAAGATTGTTTCCATTGCTCCTTTCATGTAGCCTTTTTGGTAGCCAGCGCTGTTTAATCCAAAAACCAGAAAGGCCAGAACACCATGATCAATTTGAATATTAAGTATGGCAGGTACAGTATATACAGCCAAAAATAGTTGCACAAAGAGGGGACTTCCCCTGAAAATTTCCACGTAAAGTGCAATAGCCGCTTTTAAAGGTTTTTTTCCGTAGATATCACCAATAGCTAATAGTGTTCCTAATCCTAACCCTATCAATACACCAAACAGAGTAATTTCCACTGTGAGAAGCAAACCCTGAATGAGCCACCCTTGATATACTGGATTTAGGAGGAATTCGAACATTGTTTATTCCTTGGTAGTTCGGTTTATGATTCTTGTCATAAATTTCTTAGCTCTGTCAGTGTTTGGTGCATTAAAGAACAGCGATGGCGGTCCGGTCTCAACGATCGTACCTTCGTCATAAAAAATCATTTCGTCTGCAACTTCTCGAGCAAAGGGCATTTCGTGGCTTACGATGAGCATTGTTGTACCTTCTCTTGCTAAGTCACGTAGGGTATCAATAACTTCGCCAGTAAGTTCAGGGTCTAATGCTGATGTGGGTTCATCAAGCAATATAATATCAGGATTACGGGCTATAGCCCTAGCTATGCCTACACGTTGAGCTTGACCGCCTGACATTTGAGAAGGGTACTTGTTAATACAGTCTAAGACTTTTACTTCAGCCAAGGCTGCTAATGCACGTTTACGGGCTTCTTCTTTTGGCAGTTTCAGAACTTGACGGAGTGCCAACTCAACATTACCTAAGGCAGTAAGATGACGAAAAAGATAGATATGTTGGAAAACAAATCCTATTCTTGCTCGTGCTTTGTTAAGGTCAACGCCCGGTTTTGTTAGGCATTCATCACCAAGATAGATTTCACCTTTATCTGGAATTTCAAGCATTGCCATACAACGAAGGAAAGTGCTTTTTCCTGAACCGCTTGGTCCAAAAATTAGTTTAATATCGCCTTTTTTTATTTTTATTGAAACGTCTTTTACAGCCTCAACTATAGATGCTGCGTTGACACAGTTTTGTTGATTGGGGTTTTTCTCCAATTTCGTTTTTTTGTAACCATATGTTTTGTAGACATGTTTTGCTTCCATTACGAAGTCTGCCATTTTTACAACCCAAGTTTCTTTTTTCTTTTATTACCCCATCGGTCAAGCCAGAAAGCTATAGGGAATGTCAGTGCAACATACAAAGCAGCTGCTATAACAAAGGGGGTAACTACATCGCCTGGAGGGATACTTTTTAATTGTATTGCTCGTGTCATAAGTTCCGCTAACCCGATGACATAAACATATGCGGAGTCCTTTATGAGCAAAGCATATTCACTACCTAAACCTGGAGTGGAGAAATTTAAGACTTGAGGGATCATAATGTGCCAAATTGATCTCCATTTAGAGAGACCAATAGAAGTGCCAGCGAGTATCTGTTCGTCTCCAACGCCTCTAATCGCGCCCCTATAGATTTGTGACTGGTTTGCCCCACTTCGCAACCCCAACACAAACGCCGCTACAAAAAAGGCGTTGCCAAAAGGAATTGGGAAAAATGGACCCAAGCCAAAATAGAAAAGCAACAATAAGACAATTTCTGGTATACCACGAAAAATTTTTTCGTAAGCATCAACTATAAAACCGACTTCTTTTTCGTAAACTCTGATAAATGCAAGTGGCAAGCCTAATGCTATACCAATCAAAAAAGAAAGTATAGAAATGGAAAGAGTTAACGGTACTCCTTCCACGATAAAGATTAACTGTTGCCAAACATCCAATATAGGTCACGTTTGTTTACGCATGCCATTTCGCTTTCAGTTGCTCTACTGTTCCGTCGTAGATTAGTTGTGTCAACGCAGCGTTCATTTTGTCAAGGAGCGTGTGAGAGCTTTTGGCGGTAAGAAATGCAACTGGATAATATGGGTGGCTATAAACTACGCTTACTGCTTTGCCCTCTGCTTGGAATTGGGCAATCCAATTTGTGGTTATAGGTGTTTCAGCATACACAGCTTGTACACTGGGGTTTGCACTTACCAGGTCTTGGAAAGGCGAGGCAGAGTCACTCCATGTTCTGATATTTACACCTGCTTCTTGGAGCTCTATCTGTTGAACATTTCCAGATTGTACACCGACAGTGATGCCCAAGGTTTTAAAGTCCGCAAGTGAATTTATTGTGGTGATTCCTTTTTCTGCCATTGTGCTTTGAAGCATTACTACTTGCCCTTCGGTTGTGCTGTGAGGCAAAGTAAATGAAACCACTTCCAGTCTTTCAGGAGTCACAGAGAAACCGCTGACGCCCATGTCAAGCTGCCCTTGTTGGACAGAAAGAATGATGTTATCGAAACCTACGTCATTCCATTGTATAGTTAGTCCTAGTTTTTCTGCGCATGCGTTTGCTAGGTCAACTTCGAATCCCACTATTTCTCCAGTCAGATCATCGCGTAGCTGATAAGGTGGCCATGTGGGGTCTGTACCTACGCGGATGACTCCCGTTTTTTGTATGTTTTCCCACACAGCATCAGCTGTTGTCGAGTTTGGTGGTGCTATAAATGGCCGTGAAACAAAACCTATACCGAAGCCTACAAACAGCATTATTACAACAAGAGCGATTGTTAAGAGTTTCGTCATCTTTAAATCTCCTTTTGTTCTCTATTTCACTAATTTTATGTATTTAAGGTTAAGCATAGTTCGAGAAAATGCAAAATTTTAGTTTTTTTGTAGAGTGGTCTTTCACAGAAACCAACACTATTGCAAGGACTATTAGTAGGGCACCGACGGCGGAAAAAATGCTCATAGGTTCTTTCAAGATTAAAACTGATGCAACAGTTGCAATAATTATCTCAGACAGTAACAAAATGGTAGAAGTAGATGCAGAAAGATGCTTAAGACCTTCAAGCCACAGGTAATACGGGATAAGCCAGCAGACTATTGCTTGATAAACAATTGCTGCCCAAGCCCAAATATCTAGTGCAAATAAGGCAGAACCTGCCAAAACGCCAAACGGCGCAACAGCCAAAAAAGTAAAAAATAACACGCCGCTCATAGACTGGAAAAGCCCCGATGTTGAATTCATCAAAAACTTCTTGTTATAAATCATAAACAGCGCCCATGTTACACCTGAAATGATGAGTATACAATCACCCATTATTTGTCCCTGACTTAAAGTGTAAAAATCCAAATTAGTACTCACAAAAACAACGCCTAATAAACCTGAAATAACCCCGACAGCTTTTTTTGGTGAAATATGTTCACCCAGAAGTTTAGGGCTCAGTAACGCAACCCACATAGCGCTCAAATTTATGTATAACGCAGCCTTTGCTGATGTTGTGTAAGGCATACCGACATATTGAAGCAAATAACCTGAACCGTTAATGACTCCCAAGAAAACAACAAATTTCTTGTCAGACATACAAAACTGAAATTTCTTGAATAACACCAAAATGATAACGAGTATGAGACTTGAAACGAAAAAACGCCAGAAAAGAAACGCAAAAGGATCAATAGTTGCTAAACCGATTTTTATAATTGGAAAAGATGTGCCCCATAAAACGCCTGCCAAAATGGTGAAAACCACAGCTTTTGTTTTGTTAGCAAACATTATTTGACGCAACTTATGTTCACTTTCTTCGTTTAGACGAATACTTCTTAAATAAAGAAGTTTTGGAACAAAAAAGAAAAGAGATATGAAAATAGTAAAAAAGATGTTTTAGCCCAATATAGCTTTGAGGTCTTCGTCTGCAGATCTGATAGGCATAATATTGAAGTTTTCCACAAGCACCTTTAAAATGTTGGGTGTGATGAAAGCAGGCAAACTTGGTCCCAAGCGGATGTTCTTTACGCCTAAATACAGAAGCGACAGCAATATAGCGCATGCTTTCTGCTCATACCATGACAAAATCAACGACAGCGGTAATTGGTTTATACCTACATTAAAAGCTTTAGCTAGCGTCTGGGCAATAACAACTGCAGAGTACGCATCGTTACATTGGCCCACATCCAACAACCTTGGTATGCCGCTTATGTCTCCAAGCTCTTTGTCAAAGAATCGGAATTTGCCACATGCCAATGTTAGAATCACTGTGTCTTTGGGTGCTTTCTCAACGAATTCTGTATAATAGCTTCGACCAGGTTTCGCTCCGTCGCAACCACCAACAAGGAAGAAGTGACGAATCTTGCCTGTTTTGACCGCGTCAATCACTTTTTCGGCTACGCCCAACACTGTGTTACGTGCAAAGCCAACCATCACTGATTTCCCGGCTGTGTCGTCAGTGAAACCTGGCAAGTCCAATGCGCGTTCAATAACAGGTGAAAAATCTTCACCTACAATATGTTTTACACCCGGCCAACCAACAGGTCCGCTAGTGAAAATATTTTCTTTGTAGCCATCAGCAGGTTTTTGGATACAGTTTGTAGTCATTAGGATGGCGCCTGGGAACGCAGCGAATTCTCGGATCTGGTTTTGCCATGCTGTGCCATAGTGACCATAGAAGTGCGGGTATTTTTTCAGTTTTGGATAGCCATGTGCAGGAAGCATTTCACCATGAGTATAGACGTAGATACCCTTGCCTTCCGTCTGCTTTAAAATTTCTTCTAAGTCGAGAAGGTCGTGACCAGAAACAAGTATTGCTTTACCTTTCTTTGCACCTAATGGAACTTTAGTTGGAACAGGATGACCATATGTTTCTGTGTTGCCAGCGTCTAAAAGCTCCATAGCACGGATGTTTACCTCGCCACATTTAAGCACTAAACCGACAAAGTCATTGACGCCTAAAGACGGATTAAGTGTCGCCGAAAGCCCCTGTTCAATGAACTCAAAAACTTTATCGTCTTTTTTGCCAAAACGATATGCGTGATATGTGTAAGCGGCTACACCTTTGATGCCATAAATAAGTAGCCACTTTAGTCCCTGCAGATCAGGATTATCTAGAGAATCAGCTTTCACGCCAACTTTTTTTCCTTGCTTTACCATGCCATCTATTGTTTTCTCCGGAATCAAATCCACTGCCGGACCAAAATCTACGCTGCCGCCTGCAGCTTCCACTTTGGCTTTAAGAATTTCACGCAACTCAATTGCTTTGCGGATGTACCTTTCCACAATGTCTTCAGAATCAAAGTTTACGTTGGTCAAAGTTGCAAATGTCGCTTCAGTTATGAAAACATCGGTTTTTTCATCTTTTACACCGACTTTTCGCCCTTCGACTGCAAGTTGAGAGATGCCTCGCAGCAAATATATTAGCAAGTCTTGCAGATTAGACACCTCAGGACTTTTTCCGCAAATTCCAAAGGTGGTGCAACCCGTGCCTTTTGCAGTTTGTTCGCATTGCCAACAGAACATTTCAGTTTGACTCATTACATTTTTCACCTTAGTATGAAATTAGTTGTCTATATACATAGAGGTTTCCCCTTAAATTTAAGGGGTCAACAAAACAGGTAAACTTAACTATGGAATATAGTAAAAACAGTTTTAATTATTTTTTGTTTAAGCAAAAAATCGATAAGCAAACGGAGAAATACTCAGACCATAACACAATTGCCATGCGACGCCATAGGAGCTATCGTGCCTTCGTCAAATACCACCGTTAAAACTGAATTCTCACTATCCTTTACAAGTTCAACATAACGTTACATACTGCCCCAATGTCACTAAGCAGCGTTACAATCGAAGAATTTACGGCAATGGAAACAAAAGTAACCAATGCCTACGTGGCAACTCAAAGACACCATGTTGAAGATGTGGTGTATGCTTGCACTTCAGGTAGCTTCATCAAAGGCGCTGGGCGTGACGTAGCAATAAGTCAAGAAGTGTCTAGAACTGCACAATGTTCTGCCATCGTCACAGTAATCGCCATATAAAGGCGTTGGAAGCTGCAAGTCCGACGTATAGCGTTAGCTACGCCTTATGTTGGCTCGATTACCGAGCGCGAAATAGCTTTTTGGAAGCTAACGGTTTTGAAGTTGCCTCGTCACATGAGTTGAATTTAACTGATAAAATCAATTGAACAGTTACCCCTGAAACCGTCGCGACTTTGACTAAAAAGGCTATTTCCAGCAGGTGAGGAGGTGTTAATCAGTTTCACGAATTTACGAACTTTTGAAGTCACACCACAGCTGGGAAGGGGAATCAAAAACCGTGATAAGCATTAAGTCGGCTACTTTGTGACAGACACTAAAAGTGCTCAAACCCTACCTTCAATTAGTCTTGCCAAACTCTTCAAGGTTGCCCCTTAAAGTAATACTCCAACAGTCGTCGAGTACCTCGTCTTGTGATCTCTGAAAGAGTAGAGGGACTTATTCCCAATCTTTTCGCCAGCTCTACTGTGTCAATTTTTCGTGGATAATCAAAAAAGCCGCTTTTCAAAGCTAACCAAAAAATTTTTTCTTGTTTTTCCGTCAAAACTCCCGCGTGAGACTCAAAACGCCCCATCTTTAGGATCTTCACTTTGAGCTCCATTGCTTCGAGTGCGGAGATAATCTTTTTATATGAGCCAAAATTCGGTACCAGAAAACTATACACTATTGTAAAATTTTCAATGCTTTTGCCCGAAACAAGAAATGCTTCGCTGGACAGGATAGCGTTACAGACACCACAACCTTCACTTTCCAACCAAATTGAAGCTTTTCCTTTATTTTTGGAGGGGATTGATTTTAATTCGGCAGTTTCATTTTTTATCTTCTTGACTCCTGTTGGATCCAATTCTACAAGGTGCTTAACTGAGCCAGGATGAGAACTACGCACATCAACCACCTTCAAACTGGTAAGTCCCATAGCTGCACATTTCTTAACAATAGCGCACTGTCGATTTTCCACTTCCAAAACTACATGATATGGTTGACGCCAAATATCCTTCATAAGCATCAAACTGTAAACATGAACTAAAAGGCTTAAATCATATATGACTATTTTGCAGGGTACACGGCGTACTGAGCCAAAAACGCCTTTTGCTATCGTTACGTAATGCCAGTAAGGGCTAAATAGTGCTAAACACATTTTCGCTTGATATTCAGATAGAGGACGATTCACACATGGAAACTTTCACAGATCTCGTTCTCAAACTTATAGAAGCTACTCGTAACCACGAATATTACCGAGACGTAGAATGTATAAACATGATTGCAAGTGAAGGACTCAAATCGCCTGCAGTTAAACAGATGCAGTCACTTGCCTCAGATCTAGAGGGAAGGTACGCAGAAGGCGAAAATGACCTTGAAGGACACGTCAAAGTACGCTATTACCAAGGTCAAAAATACATGACACAGGTAGAAAATTATGCAACCGACCTCATGAAAGGCTTGTTTAAATGTAATTGGGCAGATGTACGCATTGTTTCAGGCACTCACGCCAACTTGGCAACCTTCAAAGGATTATCTTTAGCAGCAAAAAACCGAAAGATGGTTGTCACCCCACTAAGTTGTGGTGCACATATTTCGCACGACTATACAGGGTTAGCAGGAAACGTGCTCGGTTTAGAAAACATAAACCATGTTTATGACATAAACGAGTTTAACATAGACCCTGACCGCTCAGCAGATGTTATCCGCGCAGCTAAACCTGGTATTGTAACCTTTGGCGGTAGCCTCTTTCTCTTTCCACATCCACTCAAAGAGTTAAAGGAAGTCTGCAATGAAGTGGGTGCCTATGTAGCCTACGACGCATCACATGTTTTGGGTTTAATTGCGGGCGGCGTCTTCCAAGACCCATTCAAGGAGGGAGCAGACATAATTTCCTCTTCAACACATAAGACATTCCCTGGGCCTCAAGGTGGAGTCATCATGGGCAACTTCGATAGTTCACGTATGGAGAGAGCGATCAAAAAAATCCAGTTTGCCGTTTTCCCGCTGAGTGCGTCTAGTACTCACCTTGGCAGACTGCCTGCTCTAGGCATAGCTGCGCTGGAGATGAAATTATTTGGCGCCGAACTTGCAAAGCAAATCGTGAAGAATGCACAAACTGCAGGACAATACCTCTATGAGAACGGCGTGAAAGTTCTCTGTGAGAAAAAAGGCTTCACCCGTTCACATCAGATAGCTGTGGACATCCGCAGTTTTGGAGGGGGAAATAAAGTTGCCCAAGCGCTCGAAGATGCAAACATTATCATCAACAAAAACCTGTTGCCCTATGACGACCAAGGCAGTAAAAGTGACCCATCGGGCTTACGCATAGGTTTTCAAGACGTAACTCGCAGAGGATTCCGCGAAAGTGACATTAAACACCTGTGTGACTTAATGTTAGACGTAATTAAGGGCAAACGCAAACCGTCTGAAGTCAAAACGGACGTAATTGCCCTCAAAAAAGAGTTCAACACAGTGAAATATGGCTTCCAAAACATAGAAGAAGCACTATCATACATCAAAAAAATTTAGTAAAGTAAAAAAAATAATTGACTCTGAAGGAGCTTGAACAAAATGAAAGTGTTGCTGAATGATGGTTTAGAAAAAGAGGGTTTAAAGTTCTTTGAAGATTACGGTATCGAAACAGACACCAAAAAACGCGACGCTACCACACTTGTAGCCGACATTGGTCAATTTGACGCTCTAGTTGTAAGAAGCGCCACTAAAGTCACACGAGAAGTCATTGAAGCGGGTGCAAAAGGAAAACTAAAAATTATTGGTCGGGCAGGCGTCGGTTACGATAACATCGACGTTGACGCAGCGTCTGATCACGGTATTTTAGTGAAAACGGCGCCGTCTGGAAACACAAACGCCGTTGCCGAACTCACAATATGCCTTCTGTTGAATGTGGCAAGGAACATACCTCAAGCACATCAAACGTTGAAAAAAGGGATCTGGGAAAAAAGCAAACTTAAAGGCGTTGAACTTTCATACAAAACCTTGGGCATTTTGGGCTGTGGCAAAATTGGGCAACGCGTCGCCGAATTAGCGCGTCGCGGCTTTGATATGGAAGTTTTAGGCTATGACATATGCCCCTGTGCGGAGGCAAAAATAAAATTTGTTTCCAAAGAAGAAGTAATAAAAAACGCAGATTTCATAACCATCCACACGGGTGGAAAAGCGGTGTTAATCGGAGAAAAAGAGCTTGCCATGATGAAGCCAACAGCCTATGTCATTAATACTTCGAGAGGCGCCAACATAGACGAGGAAGCACTATATAGAGCCCTAAAAGAGAAGCGTATCGCCGGTGCAGCGCTTGACGTTTACTCTGAGGAGCCAAAAACTGACGGAGCAGAATTTAAAAATAAGCTTCGCGAACTCGACAACGTCATTTTTAGTCCCCATCTGGGAGCCTCAACATTAGAGGCTCAACGTGAAACCGCCATAGAAATAGCTCGGGTCATAACAAACTATTTGACAGGCGGAGACTTTTCAAACGCAGTGAACGCAGGCGAAAGTATTGAGCTGGAAGAAAAAGCTGTTTACACATTATTCATACACCACCGTGATGTACCAGGAGTATTTGCTAACATCGATAAAGTGTTGGCAGACAACAACATCAACATACGCGCTAACTATTCGCGGCAAGTAGGTAAAGGAAACTATGCTATATCCGTGTACGTGTTACATCAGAGGGTTCAGCCAAAAATCATTGAGGTTTTAAAGAAAATTCCCAACGTTTGCGATGTTAAAGTTTAGCTTAAAAAGTTATTGGGGAAAAATTATTCCTCTTTTTTATTGAAAATGCCGTACCAGCTGTTGCACTAAGGGTATTCTTTGTAGTTGTTAACTTTTAGCACAGCATATACTGGCTGGTGCGAATTGTAAATTTGTAGGCAACAAAACAAAGTTCTTTTAATGTAGCTATATTTGTCAAAGCAAAAACAGCAGAAAGCGTTATTTTGTGAAAGTGGAGAAAGCAAACACAACTTCAAATTTGAAGAATGCAGTGAGCGAATAATATACACATATTAGAATTGAAATTGATTTAATTGCTGATGCGCTCCGCTATTTATGTCTCTATTATAAAAGTCTATTATATATTGGCATTCAAAACAAATCAGCACACAATAGTTTAGCGAAAGTAAATGAAGCGGCACTAATTTTACATGCAAAAATTTGAACCATAAACTCTAAATCCATTGTGAACTCAAGTTTCTTGATCAACAATGAAAGTAGGCGTTTTGTTTTCAGGAGGCAAGGATTCCACACTTGCCCTGCACAAGGTAGTAGAAAAAGATGAAGTGTGCTGCCTCATTACTATACTCTCATTGAATCCAGAGAGCTATATGTTTCACACGCCTAACATCAACATCACAGCCATGCAAGCGGAGGCGTTAGGTATTCCGATTGTTACAAAAAAAACTGAAGGAAAAAAGGAAGAAGAAGTCACAGACTTAGAAGAGGCTATTTCACAAGCAAAAAAAGACTTTGACATCGAAGGAATAGTGACGGGCGCAGTGGAATCCATTTATCAGGCGGAGCGGATACAGCGACTATGCAATCGCCTAGATTTATGTTGTTTGAATCCACTATGGAAACACAACCAGAAAGGGCTCTTGGAAGAACTGATTTCACAGAATTTCAAAGTAATCATCTCAGGCATATTTGCCTACCCTCTTGACGAGAAATGGCTAGGTAAAGAACTAAAATTAGAAGTTATTGAAAAACTGGTGATGCTCCAGCAAAAGTTTGGTTTAAGCCCTTCAGGTGAAGGCGGCGAAATAGAAACCACGGTCTTAGATGCGCCATTATTCAAAAAGAAAATCGAAATTCTCGATTTCATAACCGAAGCGAAAGGCAACTCTGGCATTTTTAAAATCAAAAAAGCACGGTTTATACCGAAATAAGTTTGATTAAAAATCACTCAAGAATAAAATGGCAACAGCGGGTTTGTAGAGTCTAGTACAACAACTACAAAGTATAAAGTATAATAGAACACAGTTTAAATTTTAGTGGCTTGCACTTCAAGCCGAACCAGCTTTATATTAGCCATACCTGCCGCGTCTAAGGGATATGCTGCAAGATATCTCTCAGCAACTTCTCTTATGAAAGAATCACGTAAATTTTCTGGCACACGCTCTGTAAAAGGTAACCAATTAGTTTTAATCCATCGCACTAAACTCGTCTTCCCTTTAAGTTTGACAGTAGTATTAATCAATTCGACACGTTTAGGTGTAAAACCGGCTTCGCGAAGCCAAACATTGTACTCTTCAGGACCATAAAAGCCGTAAGGAAAAGTGAAGTTTTTGAAGTAGGGTTTGCAGTCTTCTTCGCTTATGAGTTCTTCCAGCACAGAAAGTAGATCTTGAGCGTTACCTTGCCCTGACATTTGAAATAACAATTGACCTTTTTTGTCGAGACTTTCATAAACTCCTGCAAGTACCGTTTGGTGATCAATTATCCAGTGTAGATAAGAATTAGAAAATGCAACGTCAAATTGTTCCCGAAAAGTCAATTGCCGTGCATCCATACGCAGAAACGTCAAGTTTCCATATCTATGTTGAGGAAAATTCTTTCGGGCAACCGTAATCATTTCTTCAGAATTATCTATACCCACCACTTTACCATGAGGCAGATAACTTGCTAGTAACGCAGTAACCTTACCGTCACCGCAACCTATGTCGAGAACGCTTTCGTTTCCTGTTAGGTTTAGCTTTGGAATAAGCTCTTTTGCCCACTCATAAGGGTTTGTAAAGTTGCCAGCGTAGCCCTGAACGCCCCAAGCATAGGCTTGCTCACTTTTCAAGAGTCAATTCTCCTTTTCTGGAAAGTTATTGCGTAAGTGGAGAAACTTTAGTTGAATTTAGGTTTTGTCCTGTAGAAAACAAAAACTCATCATGACATCCGAAAAAAGCAAAATATGCTGTATTCTTTTTGTGATAGATACGCGGCAAGTTATTAATTAAGAGACCAATATTTTCTAAGAATATCTGAGGCACCAAAAATGAGCTACAAAAAGCATATGCACCCCAAAGTCAGCAAAGCCGAGATTAAAGTTTTCAAAGCTTTAAGCGCTGCAGGTCTAACAAAGGGAATGATCACTCAAAAACCAATCATCCTCAAAAGCACTATTCCAGATTTTTGCTGGGTTAACAAACGGAAGGTTGTCTTCCTTGATGGTTCACAGGTACATTCAAAAGAAAAGACACAGCAACGTGACGAAGAAATTGATGAGCTATTACAATTGCAGGGATGGGATGTACTCAGAATTCCCTATGAACCACCGCTTAGTGAGCAAGGGTTGCAGGAAATCATGTTAACCATCAAAAAATTTCTAGGAGAAGAAGTAGAATAAAGTTAAAAATGAATTGTGGTAGATTCCAAGGAACCCGTTTTACAAAAAGTTCATTTCCCACAGAAAGGCGGGTTAGTTTGTTAATGTTTCAAAAGCTGATTCTGGAAAAATATTAAATAACTGTGTTGTTGCCTCTTTTATTTGAGGAAGTCATGTCGACACTAACAATTCTTCTGGCGGTTATTCTGATTTCCCTTAACTAGTTAGAGTGGAGTGAAAAAGATGGAGGATCAAAAATCCTTAAAGCAAAAGTTTTACGTTGTCTTTATTGCGACTTTTGTGGTTATTAGCCTTTTTACAGGTGGAATAATTGGTTATTTATTGAAGACAGCTCCTGACTATACGGAAAAAATTTTGAGCCTAGAAGAGCAACTGGCCACTTTAAACACACAGTTGTCTTCGTTGCATAATATTGTAAGTGCCCTACCAACTAACGCCCTAACCACAGATAGCACGAGCTATCAAAATTTAACAGAAAGTATAGCTAAACTTCAAAGTCAACTTAACAACCTACAAGTTCAACTCAGCATGATACCAACTAACGCCCTAACCACAGACAGCCCTATCTATCGAAATTTAACAGAAAGTACAGCCGAATTTCAGAGTCAACTTAATAATCTACAAGTTCAACTCAGCGACCTGAGATCAACTACTAGCCCACTGAATCAAAATGTAACAGAAATACGGAACCGCGTAAATAATTTGGGAGATATGCTTTCAACATTGCAAACGCAACTCAATAGTCTTCAAGAGGCAGTTAATCAGCTTCAGCAGGTTCCACCTACAATTTACCAGACTATTTATCAAAACATCACGTATGTAACAGGCGATAACACGTCTCTCAGTCAATTATTTGAGCAAGTCAAAGCCTCAGTTGTAGTAATTCAGTCTCGAGTTCAACAGAGAGACGTTTTTGGGCGGACTTACTATTCAACAGTTCAAGGTTCAGGCTTTGTCTACAGCCACAGGGGTCGCATGGTAGTTCTCACAAACAACCATGTAATAAGCGGCGCAATAAGTATAACAGTCACTTTCACCACTGGAGACAATTACTCAGCCACTGTTTTAGGCACAAATCCCGCTAACGATTTTGCTGTGCTCACAACCACTGCTCCTCAAAGCATCTACAAACCACTTGAAATAATCAGTTCATCTACGCTCAAAGTAGGTGACCCAGTAATAGTTGTAGGCACACCTTATGGCTTAGCAGGATCAATGAGTGAAGGGATAATCAGTGCTTTAAACAGAACAATTACAACAAGCAGCCAGACTATTTATAATGTTATACAGACCACAGCACCTTTGAACCCAGGAAACTCGGGTGGACCGCTTATGAATTACCGCGGACAAGTGGTAGGTATGGCCACCGCGATCGTGGAGGATTCCCAAGGTATAGGTTTTGCAGTTCCTTCAGACGCATTTTTAGTGGACATACAAAACATACTAGGTTAAACTAGAACCCAGGAAACTCAGATGGACCGCTTATGAATTACCGCGGATACTTGTATATCTGTCTGATTCATAGCATGTGGTAAGACTTATATCCGTTTTTGGACACCTTTAAAAGTAAAGGCGATGAGGCTCGCCTTTAATCGCCTTTGCCTTGCCTGCAGGGCTAATAGCTTCTACAACTAAAATTAAGAGCGCGAATAATGTTTATTGAAGCAAAACCAAGGAACCACACAATGAAATCAAAAATTATCAACTATGTAGTTAACCGTCAGAATGATGATGGTGGCTACGCCTTCTGTCAAGGTTCTCTGGAGTCGAACGCACAAGATACATACTATGGATTGGCTATCTTAAATGCGCTTAACGCTAAATTTCCCAACCCTGAAAGGACTGAACAGTTCCTCAAAGAAAACAGACTGAATAGTATCTACTCAATATATTACGTCACCAAAGCCCTTTTAATTCTTGGCAAAGACATAACGCCTGCTCTGAAAAACCAGATACGTTCACTTTTCGACTCTAGACAATACTTTGGTTCAACGAACTTCTTTTCTGAAGTTTCCTCGGAGTTCACAACAACCTACATGGCTATAGAAGTCGCAACTCTGCTTAAAATGAATGTTAACAGCGAAGTCGCTGAGTGGTTGCTTCGCTTCAGAAACAAGGACGGCGGGTTTGGAACAGACGGCCGATCAAACATCAACTCTACATATTATGCAGTTGCTTCTTTAGCTCTACTAAAGAAAAGTCTTAATGGTCTTCACGAAACAGTAAAATTTTTGAGACAATGCGAAAAACCCTACGGTGGCTTCACTGTAATACCAATCAATAGCACACCTTACATGGAACACACTTTCTATGGTATAATGAGTTTAGACTTGCTGAATGAAAAAAGCAGATATCCTTTCCAAACCATAGAGTGGGTTTGGCGATGTCAAAACAAGAACGGTGGGTTTGCCCGCTCGGATCTTGGAATATCAACATTTGCTGATACATACAACGCCATCAAAATTCTACAGAAACTAGGCCAGTTTTAAGGAGAAAAAATAATGTTTAGACATCGCCTATCTATGCATCAAGAGAGCACTCGATAAGAACACAGAATATTTTCTATGCAATTTTGAGGCTGAAATAGAACAGAGGTGCTTGAAAGACCAACTATCGGAACTTATAATGAACCACACATGCTGAGAAAACATCCAAAACAGAAAATTTGGTAATAAACAGTCATATACAAAATACTTACCAGCAAACAGACTAACAAGTTCAGATGAACAGGGAATAGACCGGATAATGAAGATTATAACGAAACATTTAATCCAAAAGTTGTCCCACCCCCAAAACAGGCAAAGAAATTGAAGATTTTGGATACTATAAAGTGCTTAGCGCGCATTCATTTTGAGAAAGCCGTGAGATTGTACATGAAAAAACTTTTGATCTAATCACATCTTCAAGTTCTCTAAATTTCTTAGAAAAGAAAAGAGTCTAATGCACATTTCATAAGTTAGTATCAGCCACTAAAGGTTTGGAGTACAGAAGAACTCACGGTTCTTGAAACTTTGTGAACTAAAGAATTTCCAAAGACTACAAGCAAACATTGTGGAGTATGTAAAGAGACAGAGGTTTCGGAAACTGACCAAGCAGCATTGGGCAGAAATACCGTTGAGAAGTACTTAAAAATATCAGGTAAGCAGTTTATACAAGAAAAAATCTAAAAGTAGGGCTAAAACATGTTCAGGTTCAGAGCCAAAACAAGGAGAACCTTCAAAATTAGACGTCAGTTGCACGTCGGCAATCGTCGAAAAATTCAAATTTAAAATCCTCTTATAAATTAAGTCTCGTTGAGTTGAGTGAAGCTTTGTTAATTTTTAGTCGTTGAGCCTTTTACCTTTAATGGAACCCTTGGAGATTAAAAGACAAAGAATAGAGATAGAGATAAGTCAATCAGAACCCAACGGTAAGTATTAATATAAAGCGTAAGCTACTCTAAAAAACAAAATCGGCTATGGCATTAGCCTTGGCTCAAAAGGAGTCAAAACTGCATAGAAAAATAGTAATGCTGATAATGCCTACCCTTAAACAGGGCGTAGTGAAATGGGCATTGAATTAAACAAGAAAAAGGCAGGTTGGCTCAACAGAAACGTTCTCGCTATGGGTCTCACCAGTTTGTTTGGAGACGCAGGGCATGAAATGGTTACAGCGGTTTTACCATCTTTTCTTGTTACAATAGGCTCAGGATCAGCAGTTTTAGGATTTATTGAGGGGTTTTCCGACGGCGCCTCAAGTCTCGTAAAGGCTTTTACAGGTTATCTAAGCGACAAAATCGGAAAGAGAAAGCCACTAATGAACGCTGGTTATTTTTTTACTGGAGTCTTTACTCCGTTAATTGCGGTAACTAACTCTTGGTTTCAAGTTCTGTGTTTACGGGTCACGGCTTGGTTAGGTAGAGGCGCTAGAGGACCAGCTCGAGATGCCTTACTATCGGACTCTGCTTCTTCGGAAGATAGAGGAAAGGCATTCGGCTTCCACAGAACAATGGACACGCTGGGTGCTATCATTGGGCCAGCGTTAGCGCTTTTTCTGCTTCCTTTCCTTAGCTATAACCAAATTATAGCAATTGCTATCATCCCAGGAGTTATAGCGTTTTTAATTGTGCTCTTCTTTGTCAGAGAAGTACAAAAGAAACCACAGGTAAGGTCTCCAATGGCTTTTCCCCGCCGCGATATGGTTACGGGCAAAGGGTTTGTAAAATCATTGAAGACGCTTCCAAAATCGTTTAAACTCTTCATTGTGGGTGTAGCTGTGTTTGGACTTGGAAACTTTGCCAACAGCCTGTTCACCTTGAGGGCCCAGGAAGTTTTGGCTCCAACAATGGGAGCTTTACAGGCTTCTGTAATTGCCGTAGGTTTGTACACTTTACTAAACATTACTTACGCTGCTTCCTCATTACCGATAGGTGCACTGAGTGATAGGATAGGCCCAAGAAGAATTCTTGCAGCAGGATACTTTATTTCAGCCATAGCATGCTTGGGAACAGCTTTTATTACAGCTGATTTCGAATTTTTGATTCCACTTTTCCTTCTGGCAGGGATTTTCACAGCTATTACAGACACAATAGAGGCAACAGCAGCAGCTGATATTTTACCTAGTGAATCTATGGGTGTTGGTTTTGGTGTACTACAGACGATCAATGGTGTTGGCGACTTTGCATCTAGCGCAGTTGTCGGAGTTCTCTGGGCTGTCGCGTCTCCACTTGTCGCCTTTGTTTATGCAGCGCTACTATCAACTGCAGGTGGAATAATACTTCTTTATTTAACTCGAGAGAAACATGAATTACGATAAAAGCATGAAATAGTGAAAAGGCGCAAGAGATGAGTAAAAGGTTTGTAAAAAAAATACACAATTCGAATGCACTCGTTCAAACACTTAACAGCGAGGTGAAATCATGATATCTGAACGAGACTTGGAAAAAGGTAGGGTACTAACTAGTGCTTACGCTATAATCGAATCAGAAGAAAAAAAGAGATTTTACTTATCCACGAGGGCGACACCCCCTATCATGAACTATGGGTTCTTCCAAGGGGATACGTTAGACCTAATGAGACGGGTAAGCAAACAGTAAGCCGGGAGGTTGAAGAAGAAACAGGGCTTAAGGTAGAATCAACAAAACTAATCGGCATATACAACGATTTCCTAACAGAGAATAACGAGCCCGTGAACCACGTTATCTCCGCATACAAAGTTGAAGTGATCGGTGGCAGACTCATTTTTACCAAGGAAGCCACGGCATACAAATGGTTCTGCCTCAAAGAAGCACTCAGCTACAAAGAAGTTCCTGACGTTTTTAAGACGATTCTACAAGATTACAGCAAAGAGCGGAAAAGGCGTTTCCCACTTACAAGTCGACCTTAACTTTTAAATTTGAGGCACACATAACAATCATAAATACCTGACCCATGATTGATATTACTGAATCAAGAAAAGAAGTAGAAAAGTCAAGTTGTTCTTAATACTGATCGCTGAACAAACAACTTACAGTTGTTAAGTTAACATCACCTTTTTGACGGCTTTTAAGTCAAATCAAAGATTATATCTGAAATCAGGTAAATACACGAAGGTACCTACTTGTGACAAACTGAATCACTAAGAGTTAGAGGGAAAGGGACGTAAGCGCAACTCTCACAACAAAATAATCTTGGTGTTCTAGCAGTATAAAAGCAGCTGTTGTCAGTAGTAATATGTACTTGTCACATTTTTTGTGTTTTTGGCTTGGTTTTAATATGCTCATAATTATGTATAAAACTAAGTATATAGAGAACTACAAACAAAAAATGGCGCCGGGAGGGGGATTTGAACCCCCGTGGCCCCAAGAGGCCACAAGCTAGTTGGTGCTCCGCAAAAAGGCAAGAGCATCTCCAGGCTTGCTCCCTGCCTGGCTAGGAGACCCCGGCTCAGGTTTTCTGGTTAACCATCATTGAGCGTTTTATTAAAGATTCTTCACATAACTTAAACCTTTACGGTTGAATGCTCTTATAAATGGGAATACCTAATTGAGTTACATGTGTTGTGAGCATGAAACGGAAAATTAGTGTGCCTGATAAGAAATCAAGTTGCCTGTGGCTTGATGAGCTCAGCACCTCGGAAGCCAAAGAGGCTGCGGCTACGGGCACCGTCGTAATTTTTCCAGTAGGAAGCATTGAAGAACATGGAGACCACCTGCCACTTTGCACAGACAGTTTACAGTGTGAGTTTGTAGCTCTTGAAGTTGCTAAAAAAACAGGATGCCTTATCGCCCCGCCACTACGGTATGGTATTTGTAATGCAGGGCGAAATTTTCCCGGAACTTTCTCGATAGAGTTTGATTCCCTGTACTTGATTGCGCGTGATGTTCTTTCTGAACTTGTGCGTAATGGGTTTAACAGAATCATCGTAATGAGTGGACATGCAGGTTCGACGCATATGACAGCGCTAAGATTAGCGGCTCAACAAGTAGTTAAACAAAGCACTTTTTTGTCGGCAACTCGGAAAACAAGAATAATGGTACTCTCGGATTTTGAGCTGGCGTTGGAAGTTAAGGATCCCGGTTTTCCCGCCGGTGATGGGCATGCAGGCGCTGTGGAAACTTCAAGAATCATGGCGACACGACCTGACCTCATCAAAAAATTGGGTCAAGCCAGTTTTCCCAAGATGCCCCGGTTCGAAGTTGTGTGTGACCCAGAGAAATATTTTCCCAGCGGCGTTATAGGCGACCCAACTAAGGCTTCCAAAGAGAAGGGCAAAACCATAAACGATTATGTGATTGAACAGGTTGCTAAACTTGTCGTTGAACTTAAAAACAGCTAAATGTTAAATGGTAACTACTGTTTTTTTCCTGTCAATACTCGGTAGCCGCTTTCTATTGCTGAAACCTGAAAGTTCCCAAAAGTTTCATCAAAAATTTGAGGTAACGCCTTTTTCCCAATTTTTGAGCGTACTACCATTTGGAAAGTAGCTTTGCTCGCCATGACGGCAGTGGCACCACGTATAAGCGCCTCTACAGTTTTCATACCTGCACTCACCGGCGGATTTGACAAGACACAGTTAAAAGTTAACTTGGCTACAGGTTCGTACAAGTTGCCTTGTCGCACCTCTACGTTTGGTACTTTGTTCCGTTCAGCGTTCTGTCTAGCTAAAAGAACAGCGCGCCTGTTGACGTCTGTGAGAATGACGTGAAGCTTATGATTGAATGCTGCAGCGGCTATGCCTACAGCTCCATAGCCACAACCAATATCTAAAACAGAGCCTGACTCAGGCAACGCCATGGATTCAATGAGTAACCTAGTTCCTATGTCAACTCGCTTAACACTGAAAACACTGGATGCCGTAATGAACTCGAAGGGTCTACCTCGAAGCCGTGTTTGAATTAACCCGAATTTTATTTCTGATTTTGGTTGAGTTGCATAATAGTGTTCTGGAGTGTCTTTGATGTTGGTCATTGTTTAGTGCCACTTTTCCAAATTTTCGGGTAAGTACCACGTGACATCAGCACCCGCTCTAAAGTAGCCACTGTGCCACGATTTGTGTTTAAGATTTCTTCTGTTGGTAAGGTTGCTTTGCCTAATGCAATTGCCTCACCTTTAAGTGTAAAAATTGCCACAAGAGACCCTTTTTCTATGCAACTTTCCACTGAGAGAATGCCTGGAGCAGTGAGGTTCGCGCCGTGACATAGAGCGTCAACTGCCGAGTCTCTAACAACCAATTTTGGAATCAATACCAAGGCATTTTCCATGGGTTGAATGAACGCGTGAAGGAGTTTTGGGTCTTGCTTTTCCTGCCACTCGTTGAAGTAGTAAGCCACATCATGGAGGGTAACATGTGTTTGGCTATTTTCATTAAAAGACCCTGCGCGGGTTCGGCGAAGCTCTTGCATGTGGGCGCCTACTCCCAAAACTTCGCCTATGTCAAAACAGAGTTTGCGTATGTAGGTTCCACCTTCGCAACCTACACGAAAAAGCACGTTTCTACCGTCAATCTCAAGATAGTTTATGTAGTAGATACGTCGAGTTCGAATTTGGCGCTTGACTGACGAACGAAGAGGGGGACGCTGATAGATTTCGCCTTCAAATTCTGATAGGACGCTACGAATATGACTCTCGTCTACGTCACCGTGAAGCTTCATGACGCAAATGTATTCTTTGCCGCTGTAGAGGAAAGCTTGGACAACTTTCGTAGAGTCCTCTAAGGTAATGGGCAAAACACCAGTCACTTTGGGATTTCCTTGGCTTTAACTCAGAAGTTGAGCCTCTAAGGTCCCGCCGTGACCTATGACCTCAAGACGCAACAGTTTTTTGGTCCACGCAGCAACTTCGTGGCTGGTGGGTCCAGCTGGTTTGTTTAGGTTTATAACACCGTAGCGTATGAGCTCATTTGGAGAGCGCTCCATAGGAGCGTGGCCATACTTAGGGTCGGTTTCGTCCTCAGCTTTAATGTAAACTTCACGTTTGATCTCCCAAGGGGGAACAGTTCTAGGCATAAGACAGATGCTCCTTGAATGTAAAAAAGAAAGACAGGGAAGTATAAGAGTCTAGTTTATTGCGCCGCCGGTTGCGTCATTTCTTTGAGTTTACTTGCTGCCTCCAAGCTCTGGATGATTTCTTCGTCTGTCGCGCCGCGTTTGATTTCAATTTTGTCTTGGAGGGCCCGAATGTGGTTTAGGTTGACTCTTTTGCGTTTTACACCTGTGACCTTTTTGGGTCCCGTGATCATAACGAAGCTTTTGTCTGTAACATCGATAATGACACATTTTTTGCCTTTTTCACGTCCAGCGGTTTTTTGACAGATTCTGCCAACTTCTATTGCGGGCACTTAGTTTCAGCCTCCTCATTAAAACGGATTATAATTACTTCTTTTGGCATATTTAAGCATGACACAAACAGCTAGATGAATAAAACTAAGATAAAAAGCAACAAAAACATGGCAATTTTTGAAAAATAGCTTTTGTTAATATTTTATTATCTCATAAGTAATACACACCATGGCAAGCTATCGTCATGTACAAAGATAAACGTTAACTCAAAAACCGTGTAACAGTTTCATACAGTACACGTGTCCCAAAAACTAAATTTTCTACACTGATACGCTCATCTACACCGTGCTCCCGTCGCGTCATTTTCACGCGAGGGCAAGTTTCACTTCTCATAGGGTGAAAACCATAACATACACTGCCCAGTCGCCTGAAAAATCTGGAATCTGTACCCCCTGCCATGAGTAATGGCGCTACCCCACAATTGGGCTCCAAATCTTTCAGGACATTGGATATCACTTGATAGAGAGGAGTTTCAATAGATGATTCAGATGGTTCCTGAGCCTGGATAGTTTCAACTGAAAGTTTATCTAACTCTTCAACCAATATTTGTTTAATTAATTTTTGAGCTTGCTCTATGGTTTGTCCAGGTAAGATACGGCAGTCAAAAACTGCTTCACATTCAGAAGGCACAACATTCTCTTTTATGCCACCATGGATAATTGTGGGAGTGATAGTCATGCTGATGCGAGGACGAATTTCATCCACTATTGCAGGCATAGTTTTTGATAGCTCAGCCAACACGGAATTTGTCGATTGTGGGTTCGTAAGCAAGCTGTTCATTGAATCCCGCAATTTTTTGTCTTTTGACAATTCCTCCAACAGTTGTTTCACGACAGGTAAATATGAGATGGAACCGCGGTAATTACATAGTTTGTCAATAACACGGTGCATACGCATTATTGCGTTGTCGGCTGCATCAGGCATAGAACCGTGACCAGGAGTACCTTTAGCTTTGACTTTAAACCAGAGCAAACCTTTTTCTGCCGTCTGTATCGTGTACAAGTTTTTGTTGCTCAGCGGAATTGCCCAGCCACCGCCCTCGTTCAAAACATATGGCGCAAAAATTTTCTCAGGATGTTTTTGTAGAAGATACATAGCACCATTTAGGCCACCCATCTCCTCATCGGCCGTAGCAGCTAAGATAACATCGCCTTTGAGGTGTGTGTTGTTGCGTTTGAGAAGTTTAAGCACCATAATTTCAATAGCGGTCATACCTTTCATGTCTAATGCGCCTCTTCCCCACACAAATCCGTCTTTCACCACTCCACCAAAGGGGTTCACACTCCATTCTGCAGCTTTAGCGGCTACCACATCTAGATGTGATAAAAAAAGCAAATTCGGTTTTTCCCCTGAGCCCTTAAACCTAGTGACTACGCTGCCACGTTGAGGAACAGGCTCAAAAATTTCACATTGAAAACCATCTTTGTTCAAAATTTCCGCTATGTATTTGGCCGCCTTGGTTTCGTTTCCAGGAGGATTTGTGGTGTCAATTCGTATTAGTTCACTAAGAATTGCGGTAACCTCTGACTCAACTTCTTGCCATAACGGCACTGCCATCTCTTAATCACATGGATTTTTACAACGTCAATTTGAACTCTTAAGAGTTTCCTGTTTCTCAAAATAATTTTTAGCAGAATTGAGGTCAATTAAGGATTGAAGTTAATTTAGTCAACATTGAAGTTTATATAGGAAAATTGAAATTGCAATAAACGTTTCAAGGCGTATGAAATATGAAAGATCTAAAACCAATAGATTATCAACTCCTCTTTGAGCTGATGAAAGATTCTCACAGAAGCGATAGACAGTTAGCCAGAGCGTTAGGTATTTCTCAACCTACTGTAACCCGAAGGCGTGCAATGCTTGAAGACAACGTCATCGACGGTTATACTGTGATACCCAAGTTTGGACAAGTGGGTTTTGAAATCGCAGCGTTCACTTTCCTCAAAACCAAGCTTAACCACGTTAAAAAGGAAGAAAAAGAGAAATTCTTCAAGGAACTCAAAGAGTGGTACACTAAACAACCTAACGTTATTTTGGTTACTGAAGGTCAAGGGTTAGGTTGGGATGCTGTTTGTGTTTCGCTTCATGAGAACTATGCAGATTTTGCCAAATTTACGCGAATGCAAGAATCTGAACTTTCTGATATAATTATGGAAACTCAGAGCTTCCAGATCGATCTTAAATCAGATGCAACCATAAAACCGTTCAACCTGAGGTGCATCTCTAAATTAAAACAGTAATCAGTGGCTAAACTTCCACTTCCTAGAAGTAAATAGTAAACTCAACGCTCCTTTTTCTGTTTTTAACTGGTTTATAATAATAGAATATTTATTATCTTAAGTAAGCATTGAGAAGATGAGCCTTCATTGAGGAAAAAAGATGGCAAACTCTCAATCGCAGATTCCAAATGTACTACCGAACGTAAAACCTGAAAAAATTGTGGGATTGATATCAGATACTCATGTACCTACGAGAGCACGGTGTCTTCCCAAAAATGTTTTTCAACTCTTTGAAACAGTCGATTACATCATACATGCAGGCGATTTGGTTGAATTGTCAGTTATAGATGAGTTGGAGCAACTTGCCCCTGTCTTGGCAGTACAAGGAAACATGGATTGTTCAACAGTCAGCAGTGCCTTGCCCAAGCTTAACTCGTTGAAGCTGTTCGATTGGAAAATTGGTGTGATGCATGATCCCAACACTGCTTTGGGTATGGGAAAAATGCGTGAACTTGCCAGACAGAACGGCTTTAATGTTTTTATTTATGGGCATACACATAACCCAAATATAAAGTGGGAAGGCAAAACACTCTACGTTAATCCTGGTAGCCCTACAAATCCTGAGCCCCCCTTCCTCACTAAGCCCTCAGTAGGCTTTCTGAAGATCAGCAAGGAAACCATAGTTCCTGAAATCGTCAACTTCTAATTTCTTAACCAAACAAGAAAGCCCAGTAAAAACTAATGTAAAGCAAAAACCCTGAAAACAAGGCAAGCAACCAAACAACAAATGTTAGCCCCATCAACTTCTTTTTGCGCATACAATACGTCATTGCCTTCCGAAATCTCCACCCCAATATTAACCAACAAGCGATAATTGGAGCTAAAATCCCCATAGTTGCATGAACAATTGAGAGTAAAATAAGTGAGTTAAATGGTACTGACGCCATAAACGGCAAGACACCGAAAACAAAAGAAGGCAACATAACAGCAAAAACTGATCCAAGGTGAAACATAAAGGCAACCAACATAAAGATGGCATGTAACAAAAACTTTTGTTGCCTTTTAAGAGCATAACCACCTACTAACAAAACAAAGACAACAATCTGACAAAATAGGCTAACAGTAGCCAAAAACGTAACATTATCCATACCATACATTTTGACTCATAAGAATAAATATTTTCACTTTTACTCATCTCTCTCCTCTGTGTTGGATAGTTGTCTCTGAATCAGATTTAAAAGAACTATGAAACAAAACAAACCACATTGATATGGTGGGAGGAAAAAAATGGAACACTGCAAAAACCCATTGAAAAACACTTGTCACAGCGAAAACATCAAACTCTACATTATGGTAAAAGGCCAAAAACTGCCCATCTGCAACCAGTGCTGGATACATCTAGCTAACAGCGAGGAGGAATGGTAAACGGTATGGAAAGTTTTAGCTTAAACAGTGCTAAATCCTTCTTAGGTAAACACGTAAATCTTCACCTCAAAGATGGGTCAGTAATAATAAATGTTAAACTGAAAGATATCCAAAAAGGCAGTCCATTGGGAGAAGGAAACCAAGTTGAATATGTCCCCTACGGCAACCAAAAGTCTTCGCGCATCTCACTTAGAAACATTGCTTATGCAGAACTGCTTAACCTAACACTTGTAAGCAAAAATTAATATTAGATCAGTTAACGCCACTTATGAATAAAAGCTGAAATACAACATTGCCCAAGAAGTTCTCTATGCGCTGTACACGATGCGGCGTCTGTTGTCAAGAAACGGAAATGCTGCTATCCAAAGAAGACATCGACAGGTTAGAAGCAAAAGGTTATCCAAAAGAGGTTTTTGTACGCTACGACGACTCGGGCTATGCTATACTTAGGAACAGAGGCGGGCACTGCGTGTTTTATAACACTGAAAAAACTCAATGTGATGTTTACCTCGTTCGCCCATCAGGTTGCAGAGTTTACCCGGTTATTTACGATGAAGATAAAGGCATAATCACAGACTCCATTTGCCATGCTCATGAAACGGTAACAGAACGTGAAAAGAAGAGAAAAGGCAAAATAGTGCTAAAGCTTTTGGAGAAAATTGACCGAGAAGCTGCAAACCGTTCTTAACAAAATGCTTTTCAACCTTAGCTTTCTTCTTTTGTGACCACATTCCCTGCTTAAAGATCTTTTCTAGCGGTTAATTTAACCAAAAATAGTTACAAGAAGAACATTACTACGCGTTTTGCCTTTCATCATGGAGAATACTGTAAAAAACGAGTGTGCACAACTCGCTCTTTTTCAATTTTAATTTTTAGTTGAAAGAAGACAAACACTACAAACTTATTTAGATTGTTTGTTTGAACAAAACTTTAGTTCACATAAAAAATGCCAACAGTTTTAAATAAGGCATAACCTCCCCTTTCAGAGGTGAACTGAGATGCCTTGTTCAGTCATAGTTGGAGCCTTTTGGGGTGACGAAGGAAAAGGGAAAATAATAAGTTACCTAGCTCTGAAAGATAACTTGGATTATTGTGTACGGACGGGTTCTGTGAATGCCGCGCACACAGTATGGGTTGATGGCCAAAAATACGCTCTTCATATGGTGCCTGCTGCTTTTGTGAACCCAAAATGTAACTTGTTTATAGCCGCAGGTGCAAACGTGCATGTAGCAAAGTTTCTTGAGGAAGTGGAACTCACTAAAGTTCATAACCGAATAGCCATAGACCAACAAGCCTCCATAATTGAGGAGAAACACGCGATACAGGACAAAGCCAGCGCTGTCAACAAAGGCATTGGAACCACAGGCTGGGGCGTTGGCCCTGCAATTGAGGAGCGTGTAAGGCGCACTGCAAAACTTGCCAAAGACATACCTGAATTGAAGCCCTACATGAAAGACACAATTACAGAAATTAATGATGGAATTGATAATGGCAAAAAAATCCTTCTTGAGGGCACCCAAGGCTTCATGCTGTCTCTATTCTTAAGTGGAGGATATCCTTATGTTACTGGAAGAGATACAGGAGCATCAGCTATAGCCTCCGAGGCAGGCGTTGGACCTACCCGCGTAGATGACGTAATTATTGTTTACAAAAGTTTCATAACCCGTGTAGGCGGAGGCCCGCTACCGGGTGAAATCACGAAGGAGGAAGCTATAAAGCGCGGTTGGTTTGAGCGGGCAGCAGGAACTGGTCGTGACAGACGAAGCGCGCCCTTTGATTTTGAGTTGGCAAAAAAAACCGCAAAGATTAACGGTGCCACTCAAGCTGCTTTAACAAAACTGGATGTTTTGTTTCCTGAATGCACAGGCAAAAGACGCTACGATGAGCTGTCCGCGGGGGCTAAGCAGTTTATTAAAGAAGTGGAAGTTAGAACTGGCGTTCCCGTCACGATCATTGGCACTGGACCTGACGCCTTAGACATAGTAGATCGGCGAGAATAATTTCAAATTTTAAACCACTGTTTTGGGAATACTTTTATCTACATGACCCCCTCAATGCATGTTTGAGGGGTTAAAGATATGGTTCGTTTCAGAATCTCGAAGAAAGCATCAGTCAGTTCTCTTGCTTTAATGTTTGCGCTTGGTCTCATTTTAGGCAGTTTTACCGTTTTCTATTTAAATTATAAGCAAATTAGCACTCTAAAAAATGAAGTTTCGACTTTGCAAAGCCAAATAGCTCTATTAAGCAGCGCCCAAAGTCAGACAATTACAAATCAAACCATAAATATTTATCAGAATGGCACTGAAGGTTTAGCTGATCTCTACGCTAAAGTCAGCAAGTCAGTGGTCCTTGTTCAAGGGACAAGCGATGGCGGAGAGGTGCAGGGATCAGGGTTTGTTTATAACTATTCAGGCAGAATGGTTGTTATAACGAATTTTCATGTTGTTTACAAGGCCTCAAATTTAAGTGTGACTTTTTATGATGGACGTGGCTATGCAGCAACTGTTCTTGGGAATGACGTCTATGCTGATTTGGCTGTGCTTTCTGTCAAAAATGCGCCACCAGACATTTTTAAACCTCTTCAAATTGTAAGCTCCTCGTCGCTGCGTGTTGGAGATCAAGTGATAGCCATAGGCAACCCTTACGGCTTAGTGGGTTCATTAACAACAGGTGTTGTTAGTGCTTTAGGACGTTCAATACAAGAAGAATACACAAGCTTCCTCATCGCAAACGTCATCCAGACTAGCGCACCCATTAACCCGGGAAACTCTGGTGGTCCCCTACTGAACGCTGTCGGCGATGTTGTAGGCATAACAACGGCCATTGTCTCTGATTCGCAAGGCTTAGGTTTTGCCATACCTTCAAACACAATACTTAAAGAAATCGGGTACTTGGTGACTACTGGATCTTACCCATTTCACTCTTATCTTGGCATAGCTTCGCCACCAAATAGAAGCGACATGAGTTATGCTTTGGCGCAGGAATTGAATGTAAATGTTACCTATGGCAGGTACGTGGGAACAGTTTACCCTGACGGCCCCTCAGCAGGCAAATTAAAAAGCGGCGATATAATAATTGCAATCAATGGCACAACTATAAAGAACAGCGATGACCTGAGCAGTTACTTGGAAGGACAAACCATGCCTGGCGACCTAGTGGTGGTGACCGTGGTCAGAAATAATATTACAACAGATGTTGAAGTAATCTTGGGCACCAGACCAAAACCGCCAACATAATTTTTTATCAACAGTTGCACCTATACCAAAATCAAGAGGCACCCAATTGAGAGACAGAAAGGATTAAAGTTCAAGTTTGGCCCTACAATTTTGATTTGAAGTATCATTTTTTAAAAAAAAGATCAAATTTCAGACATGTTGAATGGACGCTGTAAAAAGATAATCCTCACTTAACCCGCTGCGAGATTTGGCTCCTTTTTTGTTGACCAATTATTTCTTTTTTCAGGAGATATCCGCTGGACAGAATAAAGTTACGAAACTAAAAATACGGAAAGCAGCTAATCAAAAAAACAAAAAAAATAAAAAAGTTTTGTTAAAACGAAGTTAAAAGATAGTTAGCTTAAAAGCTTAGTATCTACGTGGCGGTCTTCGTTTTGAGTAGCATTCTCGGCAGTAAACTGGCCTAGTGCCGTCTGGCTTGAAAGGAACGTCACATTCTTTCCCGCAGTCGGCACAGGTTGCCTTGTGCATCTCTCGGTTATTGTACATTTAGCTATTTCAACTCCTATTATTTACTCGTGCAAAAGTTAGTTTTTGCACGTTCATAGTATGGTTACGTCCATGCTTATAAAGGCATGCATATGTTTCAACCGTTTTAGAGTTCAACCAATCGGCAAGAAGGTCATATGACGTTAGTCCAGCATAATTGAACACATAAATTTAGCAATGTAATATGAAAAGAGGCAACACTTTCACCCCAACAACCGCGGTTTTTTCTTTTGTAATGATATAGCGTCCGCTTATAAGCAACACAAAATTTTACGACTAATCTTACAGGTGCAACAAGCTCCCAATAAGTTAAGAAAAATAGCACCATTACAAGTGTGACAGCGGTGAAAATGAGTATATAAGAAGGGTTTTTAACACCTCATAGATTTTTATTTTAGTTTCATCTTTTACCACATCGAAAGATCGGCGAACCTCAGATGTTAGTGTGCTAATGGAAAAGAGAGAAATACTAAAAGCAATTGTTGAATTTGTCTACGAGTTTTGCTCCTAAATAAAACCAACTTCATAATTCAAATTATGTGAACAAAAAACAGAAGTCATGCTATGTTGTTCCTGTTTAAAATTTTCTATAAACAACCTAAAGCTCTACACACCTGTTTTGAATCACAAGTGGAAGAAGCCCTTTGGAACAGTGGGACGATTGCATCTTCTTTCTACTTCCTAACAGGTATTTCACCTATCGCAACATATCTAAATTGATTCAGATTTTACCCATCTAAAAGACTTTCAAGGAATCAACCACTAGTCTACACAATTAAAGTACTCTCTTTAACCAAACAAAAATGAGTAGTAAGCAGTAACTTTTATTTGTGGAATGTTTCATCTATGGAGTGTTCTGGGCACTCTAGGACGCCTCGATAGCTCAGCCCAGTAGAGCGGCTGCCTTGTAAGCAGCAGGCCGCGGGAGCAAAGCCCGCTCGAGGCTCCATTTCTTTCAGAAAAAAGATTTAACTATGCAAGTTAGCCTTAAGCATTTTTTAGATACTTCCACCCATATGCCTTCGAACGTTAGCCATAACTTTTGAGTTAATGTTTAAATTTGAGCTCTAATCCCCTAAGTCACTAAGTAAAACCAGCAGCGCCTAACTACCGCAAAGATATTCCAACGGCTTGGCTAAGGTTTTTATGGCGCCTGCGAAATTATGTTTTCTGAACCCTAAAAACAGGGGCTGTCGGCTAGCTTGGTCTAGGCTTGTAGACTTGGGCTCTATAGACCCCGGTTCAAATCCGGGCAGCCCCACCACCAAACCATAATTTTATTTGGCGATTACCGCTACATTTTTAAACCCATAACTCAGAGCTTTTCAGGTTTATTCGGTTACTTACAAAAATTTTATTTAAAAACCTAAAGTATATAGACATTAGGGAGAGGCAAAAATAAATGGAAAAACTGTGCATAACAGTATTTTTGTTGTTAAATATAGTTGCCCTTTCAGTAGCACCACTTGCTTCAGCACAAACACTCACGCCACCTAACGTAAGTTTACCCGGCGGTTGGAGATTAGAGAGTCAAAAACCATACCCAGAGGCGCCCTCTGAATATGATGAAGCAGGAGCAGGTATGCTACAGTATGTTAATCCACAAAATTACGACGAAGTAAGAATCTATTACGAGCGAGCACCCAGCAGAACTTTTTCTAGCTCAGAGCTAAAGAGGGAGGCGGAACACTTGTTTGACAGGGACTTAACAGATGAAATACAAGAAAGCGGCACCATGCAGTTAGCCGGCACAACCGCAGGATTCGCCAAAGCCTACGATGCACAAGAAGACGCATACCTCTGGGACATAGTTTTCATCAAAGACAATTACTACTTAAACGTTTTAGCTTACCACGCCGCCAGTTCTCAAAGCCAAAACGAAGTTATGTCTATTTTAAACAGTATAAGCAGCGGAGGCTTATTTAGCGGCACAATGTTATATATTATAATAGGCTTAGTTATAGCTATAGTTGTTATCATAATAGTTACTGTAGTGGCCCTGCAGAAAAGAAAGAAAACAGCAAGCCAGTTTTCACCACAAAATTATACCCCACCGCCACCACCAACACCATAACAAGGCAACACACCAAAGAAAACGTCTAACCGCAACTTTTTTACATAAAATACAAACTGCACGATCACTTCCAACAATAAAGAGGCAAAACATTCTTTGCTACAGCACAATCACCACAAAAAGTTGGATATAAAACAAAAAATAAAAGAGGAAAAAAACTATTCGCTTTCAAAGTATTCTTCTGGTTTGGGCGGAACTGGCGGTAATCCTCTGCGTTCACGAATCTTTTTTATTGTTTCTGCCTGCATTTGTTCTGGAACAGGTGCCCAGCGACTAAACTGAGTTGCCCAGAAGGCTCTGCCCTGAGTGGAACTGCGAAGCTCATCAGCGATACCAAAGCTTTCAGAAACAGGCAGTTCAGCTTTGACAATTATCATGTCTTCTTCTGATGGCATGTCTAAGATTTTTCCTCGTCGCTTGTTCAGCAACGTGATGACGGAACTGACAAATTCGCTTGGCACTTTGCATTCGAAACTCATCAAGGGCTCCAGCAACTTAGGGTCGCTGAGCAAAATAGCGCAGTAAATTGGGCGCCAAGTCATCGGTATAACCTGCGCTGGACCACGGTGAACAGGATCTTCATGGACCGTAACATCTTCAAGGTTAACTTTCAAACCATACGCTGGCTCTTTTGCAAGTGGTGAAGTATGAACTGCCTCGCGGAAACCTGTTTTGATGTGGTCAATTATTTCATCTACGTATTGTCGCCCTTTGATGCGGTTAACGAGGATGTTACTTTCCTCAACAGCCACGGCGCCTTTAGCATCTTCAGGTGACCAGCCAAGTTCACGCAGAATTTTTGTTCGTTCATCTTTGCTTTGCATGTCAGTGATTTTTTCAGATTTTATGGCTTCAATCACTTCATCAGACAATTTCTCGATAGTTATCCAGAGCTTGTTGTGCTTGTTAGGACTTTTACCCATAACAGGAGGCCCACGATAATCATGGCTGATTGTTTCACGGAAGATAACTATCGGTTTACTAAGTTTGACTTTCAAACCTGCCTCCTGCATACGGTAGGCAGTGATTTCCAAGTGAAGCTCGCCCATACCTGAAAGCAGAAATTCGCCGCTTTCTTTGTTCATTGTGAAGTGGAGGTTAGGATCCTCCACGGTAAGCTTATGCATAACTTTGTCAAAGAGGGGCAGATCTTTGACGTCTTCAGGCTCAACCGCAACTGTAACCACAGGGTCAGAAACGTACCGCAACCCCTCAAAAGAATGCACTTCGATGCCGTCTTCTGCTATAGTTTCACCCACGTGAATAGAAGGCAAACCTGAAATGGCACCGATGTTACCCGCGGGCACACGATCAACGATAACTCTGTCAGTTGCCATACTCATGAAGACTTGCTGTATTGTGCCTTTCTGGTGGCTACTTACAAGCTGAACTGTTTTGCCTTTTGTTATTGCCCCGCTGAAAACGCGACCGATCGCAACAGTTCCACTGTGCGGATCAACCTCAATTGTTGATACACACATGAGGAGAGGAGCATTTGGGTCGACTTTTGCCATACCTACACCGACAGGGCTGTTCACATCACCTGGCCAGATCTGGCTTTGACGGTATGGTTGTGCCTGCTTAGGACTTGGCAAATGTTTACAGAACATATCCAATATTGGTTCAGGCAAGGGAGCTTTTTTGCTTAATTCATCAACCTTTCTGCCTACATCCTGTGGTTCACCGCTGTAGGCATCAATTATGTCTTGGAAGCTGACTTTTTTCATTTTCATGTGGTCAATGTTTAAGCCCCACTTATGTAAAGCTGAACCAAAAGCTACACGCCCATCCTCGACCGTAACCTGCCAGTCTTTCTTGTGTTCTGGAGGAGCATAACGCTCGATAAGCGAGTTTACACGCAAAAGGATCTTGGCAAATTTGCGCTGAATCTCCTGAGGTGTCAACTTGATTTCTTTAATAAGTCTGTCAACCTTATTGATGAAGAGAAGAGGTTTAACGCGTTCTCTTAAAGCTTGCATAAGAACAGTTTCTGTTTGCGTCATAGGACCCTCCACGGCGTCCACCACTACAAGCGCACCGTCAACAGCTCTCAAGCTACGAGTGACAGCGCCCGAAAAGTCAATGTGGCCAGGGGTGTCGATGAGGTTAATGAGGTAGTCTTGGTTATTGTAGGTATGAACTAGGCTAACGTTTGAGGCGAAAACGGTCATTTGGCGCTTCTGCTCAAGATCCCACGAGTCCAAAAACAGTTTCTGACCAGCAGTTTGAGTGCTGATTATCCCTGCAGCAGCTAGAAGGCTGTCAGACAGAGTAGTTTTCCCATGGTCCACGTGGGCAATAATACTTGTGTTTCTGATGATGTCGGGATTGTTCATCAGTTTAACTATTTCTTCAGTTTGTCTATAACGACCCATTACGGTACAATCTCCATATCCTAATGAATCAGTTTTAACCTGTTAATTTTCATTTTTTACAGATTAAAGCTCTTTCTATTTGTCTCGTTGTGCGAGATAAGCTACATGGAAATTAAAACTGTCGCCTATTAACTTTATGGCAGAGGTTGCAGGAAACAGTTGATTCAAAAAACTTCGCAACACGGATAGAACAACATGACGCAAGGTTTCTTTCCGATGTGTTTAAAAACGCCGCTACTAATTTTTGGGGAAACAAACCTTAAAAGTTAAAAATTCAGCTCTATAGAAGAGAAAGCGTTGATGATATAAATGGGCTTTAAATTGTCTCAAACCCAAATGAAACACGATTCACAAACTGTTTTACCATTTCAAGCTATAATTGCTCCTAAACACCGCTGGAGTTCATAGCAGTTAACTACAAAGTTTTGGCGGAGTTGCTTTGGAAAAAGCTGCGTCTATGCAACTTGACGAAGTTCTGCGTGATCTTAACACTTCACCGACCGGGTTAAGCAGTGAGGAAGCTAAACTCCGCCTTAAAAAATATGGTTTTAACACGCTTGTTGAAAAAAGGCAGACTCCGTTTGTTTACAAATTCATTAAACATTTTAGAGACTTGTTTGGCATACTACTACTTTTCGCCAGCGCTCTTTCCGCCATCAGCGGAAACCCTGAGCTAAGCATAATAATTTTGGCAGTAGTTTTTGTAAACATCTTTTTCAGCTTGTTCCAAGAGTCGCGAGCAGAAAAAGCAATGGCAACCCTAAAAAGTTGGATGCCACAGTACGCCAAAGTCATACGTGATGGCGAGCTTAAGAAAATTTCTGTACGGGAAATTGTCCCAGGCGACATAATATTTTTGGAGGAAGGAGACCGCGTGCCCGCTGACGCTCGGTTAATTGAAGCTTTTGATCTGTGGACAAATAATGTTCCCTTAACTGGAGAATCTGAGCCACAGCCAAGAATGGCGGAAACTGTAAAAACAGTTGAGAAAGCGTACCTGTATTCACCTAATCTTGTTTTCATGAGCACCAGCGTAGCCAAGGGACAGGGAAAAGCAGTTGTTTATGCAACAGGGATGGATACACAGTTTGGGAAAATTGCAAGTTTAACACAGACAATACAAGAAGAAGATAGCCCCCTTCAGAAAGAAATTGCCTTAGCTGCCAAATACGACTTCATCATAGCGCTTGTCGTGGGCAGCGTGTTTTTGTTAACTAGCGTTTTGTTGCTACACGTGGACATTGCAAAGAGCATTTTCTTCATGATCGGCGTGATGGTGTGTTGTGTCCCTGAAGGTTTACAGGTAACAGTATCAAGCGCCTTAGCTATAAACGTACTAAAAATGGTAAAGCAGAATGTTTTGGTTAAACGGTTATCTGCAGTACAAACTTTGGGTAGCGTCACAGTAATATGCACCGACAAAACTGGCACAATCACCAAAGGGGAAATGACCGTTAACAAGTTATGGGTTAACGATAAAGTAGTGGATGTTTCAGGAACAGGGTACATTCCCGAGGGCGATTTCACTTTAAACGGTAAGCCCTTAAATAAAGAAGAAGCTGCATCCATCGAAAAGTTGTTGGAGATCGCTGCACTTTGCAACAGCGCAAAGGTTGTTCCACCGTCAGACATGAACAAAAATTGGAGTATCATCGGAGACCCAACCGACGGCGCTTTACTTGTTGCCGCCTTGAAATCTGACGTTAATGTTGAAGATGCGTTAGCAGAAAAGGCTGTTATGGATATTTTCCCGTTCAGTTTTGAACGAAAAAGAATGACTACTGTGCATAAACATGAAGACGAAGTTTACGTTTACACTAAAGGTGCACCTCGAATCATTTTGGATATGTGCAATCGCGTTCTTGTCGATGGCAAAGTTGAAAAGTTAACTGAAGAAAACTTGATGCTTATTGAGGCAAGAATTCACGAGTTTGCCAACATGGGTTTACGTGTAATTGCCATGGCGTATAAACAGATGAGCCTACATCAATACAATAAGGACGCAGATTTTGAAAAAGAAATGGTTTTTGTTGGTTTAGCGGGGATGCGTGATCCACCTAGGGTGGAAGTTAGAGACGCGGTCCTGAAAGCTAAACGAGCAGGTATAAAAACTGTAATAATTACTGGAGATTATGGCCCTACGGCGCAAAGTATAGCCCAAGAAGTGGGCATTTTGGATGGCCCATTTTGCCAAATTATCCGTGGGGTTGACTTGGAGAATTTGAGTGATGAAGCTATTGTGGAAGAAGTTAAGAAGGGAAATGTGATTTTTGCTCGAGTTTCGCCTGAGCAGAAACTTCGCATAGTGAAGGTACTTAAGGCAAAAGGTGAAGTTGTGGCTGTTACAGGCGATGGAGCTAATGATGCACCATCGTTAAAGGAGGCAAACATAGGCGTTGCAATGGGCGCCTCCGGAACTGACGTGGCACGTGAAGCAGCAGATATTGTGCTGCTTAATGATAGTTTTGAGTCAATCGTTAAGGCTGTAGAGTCAGGTAGAACAATTTACGAAAACTTGCGCAAGTTTATTGTGTATGTATTTGCTCACAACTGGGCTCAACTGGTTCCTTACGTGCTATATGCCACTTTGAATATACCGTTACCACTTTTGGTTGTTCAGGTTTTAGCTATAGATTTGGGAATTGACGTTATTCCTTCGTTGGCTCTAAGTCGGGAACCACCAGAAGAAGGCATCATGGAAGAACCACCGCGTAGCATCAAAGAGAGATTATTCACAAAGGGAGTTTTAGCACGTTCCCTTTACATGGGCGTAATAATCGCCGTAGGTGCCATTATAGGTTGCCTTGGGGCGTGGAGCACAGGGGGGTGGTATTTTGGTATGCCGCTGACGGAAACAAGCCCATTTTATACAACGGGAGTTTACACAAAAGGAGTAACCATGGCGTTTGCAGGCATAGTTGTTGGGCAGGTTGGGAACGTTTTGGCTTGCAGAACCAGCAAACAGTCGATCTTTAAAACAAGCTTGAAAACTAACCGATGGATAATTTTTGGCATAACCGCACAATTTTCCATTTTGTCACTTCTGGTTTATGTTCCACTAATGCAAAAAATCTTTGGAACAACTGCGTTAGGTTTTGCAGACTGGTTGTTTCTATTGGCACTTGCAATTACTGTTATTGTAGCAGAGGAGATTAGGAAGTTTTTTGTGAGAAAGCTTTCTAAAACAACAGGAAACTGAGATAGAATCGGACCATACCTACTCGTCGTTAGTAAAAGTTAGGAAAGGTTTAATGCATCTGGCTAAGTATTTAATTTTGGATAGGTATGATTGTGGTTGGTGTAAGTGGTAGCCCACGCCAGCAGGCCACGGAGCATGTGTTGACTGAAGCTCTAAAAATTTTGGAAAAACAAGGTTTTCAGACACGGTTGTGGACTGTGAGAGGAAAAGACGTCGCATATTGCACCCATTGCGACTATTGTCTTGTAAATAAACAATGTGTCCTTCAAGACGACGTACAAGAACTGTATGTTCTGCTTACAGAGGCAAAGGGCATAATCTTAGCTACACCCGTATACAACGGTGGCATAAGTGCACAACTCAAAGCAGTAATGGACAGATGCCGCGCCGCTGTAGCTACAGACAAAAACGCGCTTAAAGGCAAAATCGGCATGGGAATTGCAGTTGGAGGCGACAGAGCAGGAGGTCAAGAGCTTGCCCTTATGCAGATTCACACGTTCTACATTTTAAACGGCATTATACCTGTAAGTGGAGGATATTTTGGAGCAAACGTTGGAGCAACCTTCTGGAGTAGAGATACGCTTGACCAAGTAAAACAAGATGAGGAGGGCTATCGTAGCCTGAAAAAAACCGTTAAACACTTCGCACAATACTTGAATGACTATGCAGAAAAGGGGAGATCACAAAAGTGACCAACACAAACACAGATACAAAAAAGCGAAAAGTTGCATGGGGAATCACAGGAGCAGGAGACAAAATTGAAGAATTCATACAAATCATGAAGGAAGTCAAAAAAGAATACGAAAAAACTGTAGATATTCAAGTTTTCGTATCTAAAGCTGGCGAAACAGTGCTCAAATACTATAACTTAGAAAAGGAAGTCAAAGAAACCTTTAGATACATGGTGGAGTTGAACCCCAACTCACCTTTCCTTGCAGCTTGGATGCAGATGCACAAATACGAGTTTCTTCTCATTGCACCAGCCACATCAAACACTGTGGCAAAAATTGCTTGCGGCATTGGCGACACCATGCTCACAAACGCAGCAAGCATGAGTCTGAAAGCATTCGCGCCTGTTTACGTTGTTCCAGTTGACTTTGAAGAAAAGATACTTTACACTAAGCTTCCAAACGGCAAAGAGATGAAACTACGAATCAGAAAAGAAGATGCAGACAATGTGCGAAAACTAGAGCAAATGGACGGGATGAATGTACTTGATGATCCCCACAAAATTCCGTCTATCTTTAAGAAATGGTTTGGGCAATAAAAATTAGATAAGGAATGCGGGAATCAACAGGCTTAAACCCGCAAATTCGCCAGTCAAAACTAAACTTGAAACAAGATAACCAATAATGGCGCCTGGACAAAGAAAGGGCAATCCAGCCTGAGGTTTACCTTTAAGAACAAATGTCATGAGAACGGCAAAGCCAGCAAGAGTTCCTGCAACGACGGAAAGGGCAACACCTAAACCGTTAGGAGTACTGTGATATGAGGCTGCAGCTAAAATTCCTGGAATCACCACGTCTCCTGTCCCCAAGAAAAACGCTTCTCTTTTTTCGCCCTCGCTGAGCTTCTGTTTTAAACTTTTTTTGTCATCCAACAGTGAATAATGTCGAGTCTTGGGGATAACAAACAAAATGGGCAACTTCAAATCAATCAGAGTATCAGCTAGGTCAATCATATGTTTGGTTTTGTAAACTGAAATCGCATCATAAACCGCCATGCAAACAAGTAAAATGATCACAAGCAAAACACTCAACGAGATACCCAGCATGGCTATGGCACCAACGCTCGTGATGATTCCCGTAGCATCTATGATGTACCACTCAGGGAACCTGGCAAGTAACCCAAGTAACACTGCAGCAGCAACCAGAGACAAACCTAGCGCCCAACTTTCTGCCAATATAATGTTCAGTAGCAGAAAGAAAACATAAAAACACAAAATAGCAGTAGCAACTAAAATAATCCACTGAATTACATCTTTCTTCCAATATTTAGCAATCAATAATATAGCAGCCGTGAAAACAGCCAAAATTAGGAAAAACTCAACCAAGTTGAGAGGGTTTGTTGCATCTATAAACGCAACCGCGCCAGCCTCCTTGAATGGCCCCGAAACCAACAACGCTAAACAGTTAATCAAAACAAACAAACTGCCCATCACAACCATGGGTAAAACATCAATTGTTTTGATCTTACTAGTCATGCCCACTTATAGAATAAACGTTGCTATTTATGCATATTCTAAACCCGCAAAAGTGGCACCAACATGCACCTGAGACGAAAAAGGAGACTTCAGGGCTATGCTATTCTTATATTTCAAACGATTCGCCAGTTCGAGGAGCCACCGCTTCTAAATCCAACTCAGACTTGGCCCAAGCAACTAAACGTTCACAATTACCTGAATCACCGTGCACTGCAAAAACTTTTGGTTTGTCGCCCACCTTTCTAAGAAACTCTTTGAGTTGCGTTGCCCCACAGTGGCTGGAAAAATCAAAATGTTTCACAGTTGCTTTGATTTTGCGCACTTTCCCGTCGATGGTGCATATTCCTTTTTCTAAAAGCTCGCGCCCAGGAGTTCCTGGAATCTGGTAACTGACAAGGAAAACAGCATTGTTGGCTTTTTTGCCAACTTTGGAAATATAAAACTGGGATGGCCCACCTTTCAGCATCCCAGCAGGCGATATTATAACGCTGGGTGTTCTGATAGCTTTTCGGCGGTCACGCCAACCTTCAACCCATTCAACAGAGTGCATTGTGTCCACAAAGAGTTTTGGATCACGAAGGAACTCTTTACCGTTTAGTATGACGCGGCTCGCCTCCCGTGCCATTCCATCCAAGATAACTGGATGTTCAAAATGGTGGGCATGTAGAACCGCCGCAATTTCTTGAGCTCTTCCCACTCCAAAGGCGGGTAACAACACCACCCCGCCTTTGTCGACAACATCAGTACAAGCATCAACGAACCGCTTCTCCAATTCGAGGCGGGGGGTATGATCTTCGTTGGCGTAGGTGCTTTCGATTATAACGGCGTCTAAGTCATCGAAGGCAATTTTTGCTCCAGTGAGTAGTTTGCTGTCTTCTGTGTTGAAGTCACCTGTGAAAAGAACTTTTTTGCCATCGCCTTCTACGAGCACAGAGGAGCTACCGGGTGTATGTCCTGCATTCAAAAGTTGGAATTCCATGTCTCCTACTTTTTCAGGCACACCATAGTCAACATGTTTGTTGCACCGAAGCATAGTTTTTAATTCAATATACTCAAAGGGCAAATAGTAACCTGAAAGGTGAATGAAATCCTGGATAAGCAACTGCGTCAACTCTAAATTCAGTTTGTTGGTGTATAGTGGCCTTTTGCCTTCAATGTAAAAAATGGGAACTGCCCCTGAGTGGTCAAGATGACTGTGCGTAAGAATTATAGCATCAACATCTTTAGGTGGAATATGCATAGGGAAACCTGGTTGGCGCTCAAGCATTACACCGTAGTCTAAAAGATACTGGGTTTTTTCAGATTTCACTGTTATACCAATTCTGCCGACTTCTCGTGTTCCACCTAAAAATCCAATTCGCAATGAGGTTCAATCCTTAGTTGTGAACTATCGATTAATCATGGAAAGAGCTCTTTTAAAAACGTATTGACTTCTCCGTTTGTGAAACAGCAATCAGCCCCTTCTTTATAGCTCTCAAAATTTCGTCAACATCCATGGAAGCTTGAATCTCAGTGTATACACTGTAAAGTTCTGAGGGTTGATGTGAATCGCTACCAGCGACGCCTGGTAGTTTCATGGTCTTTGCCAGTTCAACAGCTTGTTTGTTAGCTTGCGCAGAAGACGAGCCGTTGAGAACTTCTATGGCGTCCACGTTACTCGTCATAGTTAGCTCACCGAGTCCCCATTCACGGAAGGGGTGAGCTGCAACGCTGACGTATGAGTGATCCTTGGCGAAGTCAACCACGGTTTGCACGGTCCACGGTTTGGGCGGAAGCTCCTCTGCACCCAAAACTAGTATATCACCTTCGGGCGTGCTGATTTCAACGCCTGGAATTATTAGAATGTCAGAATATGGTTTAGCGAGACGTCGCACTGGGTCTATGCCCTTAATAGAATCGTGGTCGGTTACAGCTGCTACTTTCACAGAGGGGTGAGCTACAAGTTTTTCAATTAGATCTTTTGGGGTGGTTTTAGAGTCGTCGGAAAATGTGGTGTGGATATGCAGATCTGCTCGTATCAAAGTTATTCGCTCAGATTATTCTTCAGAATGTTCTCTAATGAAGTTAAAATGTCTTTTCTGTCAAACACTTTAGTCGTAAGTGAGACAAAAGGTACATTTTTGTTTTTGCAGGCTGCTTTGCAGGCTTTTTGGATGGTGCTGTTCCAGTTTTCAGAGTCGTTGATCAACACCACTGATTGATAATTAGCGCGTTTTATGTAATCGCCAACCTGCCTGGCAACATGTAGGATTGTCTCTTGATCTAGAGGTGTCACTGCTTCATGCTGTGAAAGTGGGTAAACCTCGGTTAATTCAATCGGAACCACACCGAAAGGTGCAACATAAAAGCACACGTGAACTTTTTTAGCAGAGGGATTTTGTTCGGCGCGTGCTATGACTTGACGAATTTTTTTGAATTCTACTGATTTCTGAAAAGGTTTAGTTCGAGTTTGCGGCGTCAACAGAAGAACTTTTACGTTTTCAGGCGGCAGATAGTTTTCTCGGAGACGTTTTTCGTGACGAACTACTTCTGGACGAGGTAAGTCGACAGCTCCAAAGAAGAATAGGCCACTAGGTTTAGTTGCCGGACTGTATTTTTCTACGAAGTCCCTGTAGTCTTTAACACGTTTCAAAGCCGAAAGAAGCGTGGGATGAGCGTGAGCTCTCATTTCGACGTGTTCCCAGAGCCGCCCGTCACGAATAGATTGTTTGATACGTTTTAGTTCAGCAACACAGACATGCAGGTTGTGTTCCGCTAGGAAAATTTCCTTCTCTTTTTTGGGCAACTCCAAAACTGCTTTTGGGTTTGAGGAGGCGCATTTTGGGCATTGACACGGAAAGTAGCTCAGTTCTTCAAGTCGCCAAGTTCCGTTTTCGGTCATGTAGCGGTTTTCTCGAGCATACAGGGCGTATGCTGCTGAATCAAATAAGTCGCAGCCTAGGGCTGTTGCTAGTGCCATCATGTGTGGATGACCGGCACCGAAGAGGTGAAGAGGGCGATCAGGCGGGAGGTTCATCTTAGCCGTCATTATCATGTCCACCAGCACATCATAGCGGTAGCTTTCCATGACCTCTGTTGGGCTACCCAGCGCGTGAATGGGGAAGGGAAGTTTCCTCATAGCTTGGGCAGATTTCGCAACAAGATCTAGGTATTTTCCCCCTTGGACTGGCCCAACCCAGAGGATGTCATTTCGGGTTTTTTGTTTGAAGAAAACTTTGGCACGCTTGATAGTTTCTGCGACCGTTTGTTTGGCTCGTTCTTTTTTGACGTGCCATCCTGTAGGAATATCAAGTATAGTGGCTATGTCGCTGCTTATTTGTTCTTGGTAGTTGACAATTTGTGCTTGGTTAATTGCGACGTTACCATAGACGAGGATTTGGTATGCACCTGAGTCGGTCATAATTGCGCCGTTAAAGTCCAGAAATTTGTGCAATGTTTGGTCTATGGGTTGGTTTTTGTAACGTTTGTATAGGATGTAGGCGTTTGTTATTATTGCTTCAAAGCCAAAGTGTTCCTTTAAGCGTCGCGTTGGTATGGGTTGGATGCTAGGGTTTATTACA
Organism: Candidatus Bathyarchaeota archaeon; assembly: GCA_026414485.1. Classification (GTDB taxonomy): domain Archaea; phylum Thermoproteota; class Bathyarchaeia; order Bathyarchaeales; family Bathycorpusculaceae; genus JADGNF01. The sequence goes on along the minus strand of JAOAIX010000005.1, from coordinate 61,958 downwards.
GGGAATAGCAGGGGGGTTTCTATTGTGGCAGTTTTAGTTTTGAGTTTACCTATTCTTGCAAGCAGGTCTTTTTCTTTGACTTCGAAGCTCATTGCAAATCTATTGATTGTGTTGGCGTGCTGGTAGAAAACAGTATCTGTTTTCAGTTTGGACTTTGTTGTTTGTTTTATATTTGAGTTCACATTTTGGCACTTCTACAAATGGGTTTGATTGCCGGCGAAACAGTGGTTGTTGGTTTTTATTTAGGTCGAGTGGAGTAGACATTTTGTGCTAGATTCATTATTTCAGGCAAACTGTAAACCTATTATTATTTGGGTGCCACTAGCGGCATAGTCTTATCCCATTGAGGAAGTCGCTTGCTGGGTTCTAGCAGTGTTGAACTTGAAGTAAATATTGAAAAATCCGCCGTTATTTAAAACCTTATTATTACAGTTGGATTAACAAAAACCGCGTATACTACAGGCAATCACGCCAGTTATTTATTTAGGAATTTACTGAAGTAGCAAAGCAAAGGGTGTTTGAAGTGAAGGCTGCAGGTTTATTCTCAGGCGGAAAAGAATCCGTTTTCGCCATACAGACAGCTCAAAAACAGGGCATACAAGTCGAGCACTTAATCTATGAGATCCCCAGTTTTGCCTCTCCCCATGCTGTCAACGCTGAATCGGTGGGAACACTTGCCAAAGCCATGAACAAGCCATTAACTTTTTTGAAGCTGGATGAAGAAGGGAAAGCTCTTGTTTCCGCACTCAAAGACCTAAAAATTGAGGCACTTGTGGCGGGCGACATAAATGTTGAACAACACATAAAATGGTTGACGGAAAGATGCAACAGTGCAGGCAACATAATGCTGCTTGAACCACTTTGGAAAAGAAATACGTTAGAACTGTTCAAAGAAATGTTTGGAAAAGCAAACTCCAAATTTAAGGCAACCATTATAGGCGTAGACACAGAAAAAATGGATGAAAAATGGCTGGGCTTCACTCTTAGTAACCAGACAGCAGAAAAATTCCTGTCAGAAACTCGAGGCGTAGACCCGTTGGGAGAAAATGGAGAATTCCATACAATAGTCACCCAAAGTCCACTGTATTCACGACCTTTTCAAATAAAGTTCACAGAAAAAGTAGTCCAGAAAAACATGTCTTTTCTTAAAGTCCACTTGAACTAGATTTAGCTGTTGAAATTAGTCATGCTTATATCACCACGAACCCACTAATACCCCACACATCAGGTGAAGCCTCGTGGCCTGCAAAATCCAGATCTACGAAAAACCTCAACTGAACAACCCCGTTCTCGTAGAGGGGTTACCAGGCATTGGTTTTGTCGCCAACATAACTGCCTTACACCTCATAAGAGAACTAAAAGCCGTAAAATTCGCTGAAATAATATCTGCCAGTTTTCAAGACTTCGCTGTTATAACCAGCGAGGGTACTGCGAGGTCACCTATAAACGAGCTATACTACGTTAAACGTGAAGATGGCGGACGCGACCTCATCATCTGGTACGGTAATACACAAGCGCTCACTACTGTAGGTCAATACGAGTTAGTGGGCAAAGTTTTAGACTTAGTTCAGGAACTGGGATGCCGACTCATAATCAGCATTGGTGGCTTTAAAAAAGAGAAGGTAGACAGTGTGCCTGCAGTTTACAGTGCAGCGACAGACCCAGCTACACTTAAAGAAGTATTGGATTTAGGAACCAAAATTATGGTGGGGCACATTTTTGGCATCGCAGGTATAATCATAGGAATCGGCAGGATAAGGAAAATTAAAGGATTTGCTTTACTCGTCGACACCTTAGGCATGTACCCTGATGCTGCAGCCTCAAAACAAGCGGTAGTCATGCTTAACCAATTCCTGAAGCTAAACGTCGATTTGACCAACGTTGAATTTGCGGCAGAGCAAACCAAAAGACAACTAGAGTCTTTCGGTTTAGTTAGAAACATACAAGAAGAAAAGAAAAAAGAAGAACAAGCACTACGCTGGTTCATCTAAGCCTTGGTTTCGCTCATGAACTGTTCGTAAACCCGTTGTACGCGTTCAGCCGCTGGACCTGAACCTTCTATAACGCCACGTTCTGTCAGCTTCACTTTATCCATCACCCATATGAAACCTTTATCCTCGTAGAGTTTTACCATAGTGGGAAAAACTTTTTCAAGCCTTGCAGCTAACGCCGCTAAGTCGAAGGGTTTTTCTGTACTGGAAATTTGAGCTACGACACTACCGTTAAGAAACAGACGATGTGAAACTTGGGCTGTCTCATCTTTCGCTTCAGCAATACAGAGGCTTAGATTATCAGGGTTAATGCCCAGAAGTGTACCTGTGAACTTTTTACCCGTCGTTGTTATAACCGTTACATGTTTATCAGCCAGCGCTGCAACTTCTGTGAAGAATTTTCTTTGCGCTAAAGACACATTTTAACCTCCATCTAACCTTAAGGAATGTGCAGTTCAACTATTTATATTGTTATTTAAAAAATCGGCGTTAAAAAGCCATTTATTATCTAAAAACGCCCAACTCAAAATGAAAGAGTTGGACTTAAGAGCTAAAAGTCTTTAAATGCACCAGGATAGTCATAGAAATTCACTGCAGAGGTAATATTAATGGCGGTATATTTTGTTCCATGGAACACTTCCAATAATCTCCTTCAAAAAGCTGAACAACTCTACGAAGAAGCAGGCACATTTAACTGTATACAAAAAGGTGATCTCGTCGCCATAAAACTTCACGTCGGTGAATTAGGCAACCCCTTTTATGTACAACCGTTTTTTGTGCACGAGATAGTTCGCAAAGTCAAAGAAGTCGGAGGCAAACCTTTTCTCACCGACTCTAACACATACTATCATGCGCGGAGATACAATGCCTACGACCATATGATAACGGCTCTAATCAACGGTTTCAACATGGCACCCTTCATTGTTGCAGATGGACTTAAAAGTGAAAACTATCGCGTCGTAAAGACTGTCGGCATATTAGACGAAATTGAAGTCTCAGGAGCCATAGCTGAGGCAGATGCCATGATAGTCATCTCTCACAATAAAGGCCACGAACTCAGTGGATTTGGCGGCGCAATAAAAAACTTGGGCATGGGTTGTACGTCTCACCTTGGTAAACTGCGCCAGCACCGTACTGTAGGCTTAGAAATTGACCACGCAAAATGTAGTGGATGCGGCGTGTGCAAAGAAACCTGTGAAATGCATTTACCCGAAATTATCGAGGGGAAAGCCCAAAACACCTCCCCCCAGTGCATGCGGTGTCCACTATGCATTGAAGCCTGTCCAATGCATGCCATAAAATTTATTCATAAAGAAAACCTGAGTCGCGCCCTTGCATCGGCTGCTTACGGTGTTCTCTCCACGTTCAAGAAAGACAAAGTTTCATACGTGAGCTTTGCGAAAGATATTGCCCGCTACTGCGATTGTCTGCCTAACCCAGGAGAAATAATGATGAAAGATATCGGCATATTCGCAAGCGATTCTCCTGTTTCCATAGACGCAGCGTTTCTTTACATGGCAGATTATAAAAGCCTAAACGAAGCTTCACATGTAGACTGTATGCTTCAAGTTAAAGAGGCAAAAGACCTAGGAATAGCAGGTGATTTACAACCTAACATGATCACGATTAATTAACCAAAAATGATTAAGATGGGGGGGTATTTTAAAAGCGTAGGTTGATGCGGAAAACTCGGTCTTAAAACACGGCCACATAACAGTCTTGCTCCACTGAAGCCGTTTTAGATGAATCATAACACAAAACATAATTATTGAGCTACAAAACTGTCACTGCTGTGAAGCTGTACACCAAAGATCCCTCAAAAGTTACTTGTTTAGGGCAATATTTTCTTTTTATCCAAACTTTGTTGTAACATAGCCATCGTTCCAGGTGCTAAGTCACGCTCCACAATGACGTTTGGACCCACGCAGCAATTGTTGCCTACTTTCACACCGGGCATTAAAACAGAATTAACGCCAGTTTTAACATTGTCACCAAGTATAGCGCCCAGTTTTCGGCGCCCCGTATCTATTAATTGGTCTTTAATCATCATCTTCACGGTACAATCATCTAAACGTAGATTTGCTGTTATGGTTCCTGCGCCCAAATTGCATTTTTCGCATAGAACGCTATCGCCCACGTAAGACAGATGACCTATGTGAGTGCCATCCATGATTATGCTGTTTTTGATCTCGCAAGCGTTGCCTATCCGCGAGTTTTTACCTATGCTGGTGCATGGCCTTATGAAGCAGTTTGGACCCACGTCGGCGCCTTCATCTATGAAGCATGGACCTTCAATGTAAGCACCAGAACGCACCCTCGCCGTTTCAGCTACCGTTACTGGACCCAGTAAGTGTGCACCTTGCTCTATCTTGCCCAGAACCCTATGTTCCATTCGTTTGAGAGTCCAAGCGTTTGCGTCCAACAAATCCCAAGGACGCCCGATGTCAAACCAGTCGTCTTTAGAAATTTTAATTGCCAAAACGGTTTTTTTGGCTTCACTCAGGAGGGTAATGGCGTCGGTGAGTTCGTATTCTCCGCGAATAGACTTTTTGACCTTTCGAAGTACATCAAAAATTTCGCTGCTGAAAATGTAAAGTCCTGCGTTTGCTAAGTTTGAGGGCGCTTCTTTGCAGTTTGGTTTTTCGATCACACGCTTAACATGGTTTTCTTTAGTTAGCTCGATTATGCCATAGTTTTCGGGTTTGTCAACAGGAACCACTGCCATAACGGCGGCAGGTTTATGCTGTTTGTGGTAGGTTTCAATTACTGCTTGGAGGGCTTGCTGCCCGAAAAGCAGGTCAGCGTAAACCACTACAAAATCGTCTTTTATGTGTGGTTCTGTAATGCCTACAGCGTTGCCAGTACCCATAACTGCTGATTGCTCTACATATTTAATTTTAAAACCGAATTTTGCGCCATCGCCGAAGTAGCTACGAATTGCGGCGCTCATGTAGTAAGTCACAACAACAACTTCGGTTATACCGCATAACTTCAAAGCTTCCAGACAGTGCTGTAAGATGGGTTTCCCACCAACTTGGATTAGATGTTTGGGTCGACTAGCCGTTATCGGCAGAAGTCTCACGCCTTCACCGGCAGCCAATAGTACAGCTTTCATACAACATCTCCAACCTTTGTTTTCGCCAGTTCAATTCCTTTGCTCATTATGTCATGTGCAACTTTTAATGATTCACCTTCAGCGGTCAACCGAATTAGTGGTTCAGTGCCGGATGCACGAATTAACAACCAGCCGTTTTTGAGAGTTAAACGAACCCCATCAACAGTAGATAATTCACCGCTCCCAAACTTAGATACGATAGCTTTTTCTATGTTAGTTATAATTTTGTATTTCAACTCGTTTGGGCAAATAATGTTTTCACGTAAAGTCACATACTGCGGAACCTCAGCGATAAACTCACGTAAACTTTTGTCTTCCTCTTCCAAAGCCTGCATCAACAGCACGGCTGATAGAGGGCCATCAGGACAAAAATGGAAACGCGGATGCACCCATGCTCCACATGGTTCTCCACCAAAAACTGCGCTATGACGTCTAATGGCTTCTGACACGTAAATGTCTCCTACTTTTGTTCGTTCAACAACTTTGCCTTTGTACCGCTCTGCCATCGTTTCCACACACATTGATGCCTCAACAGTTGTCACGATTTTACCACCGCCATGCTTCTTTAATAAATGCGCAGCGTATGCGGCGAGTACGCGGTCAAAATCTGCAAACACGCCGTCTTCATCAATGAATGCAACGCGGTCTCCGTCACCGTCAAACGCTATACCTAAATCGGCGCCCATGCCCTTAACTGCCCTCGCCAGATCTGTCAATGATTCTGGTGTCGGTTCACTTTTTCGAGCAGGAAAATAGCCATCAGGATGAGCATTTAAGGCAGTAACCTTACAACCCAACGCTTGCAGAGCCACAGGCGCAACATTAAAAGTTGCACCGCAACCAACGTCAACCAAAACTTGCCAAGGTTTGCGGAGGTTGGCAGCTTTTTTGAGCAGCTCAATGTAGGCGTAACTAACATCTATGTTGCGGGTTTTGCCAATACTCTGCCAATCTACCAGAGTGCATGAGTTATTAATAATTATTTTTTCCACTGAATCCTGACTTTGCTCAGTGTAAGAGGAGGTATCACCACTGAAGATTTTGATGCCGTTGTATTCAGGCGGGTTATGAGAAGCTGTTAACATGAAACCAACATCTGCTCCTAGCGCCATAGTTAAATATGCTAACGCAGGAGTCGGCACAACACCCAGTAGGGAAACATTTGCACCTGCTGCAGTTAGCCCTGAAACTAGCGCTTCCTGTAGCATCCAGCCTGAGACTCGTGTGTCACGTGCTACAACAGCTTTTTTGGCTTTGGAGTAAGCAATAACAGCTGAACCAATTTTTGAGGCTAACTGTGGTGTTAGAGCAACGTTAACTAAACCGCGAACTCCCGAGCTGCCAAACAGTTTACCCAAGTTCTCTGCCTCAACTTAAACGTTAACAATGCATGGTTAGACACGACTTGACTTAAAAATTTGGCTATGGTGAATTTTTAAGAAATGAAGCAGCGTAAGCCGCGAAGGGTGCACTGCCTTGGGGTCTGAGAGGTAACACGCAGCGGTGGCGTTTGCTAAGGTTAATCGACCTTCATCTGAAAGACCGTAGGCGTCTCCTACTATATTGCCTGCGTCCCAAGCGTCGCCTGCACCTGTTGCACGTAAAATGTCTACCTCAAAAGCTGGGATTGTAACTGTTCGATTATCTGTTTTTGTGAGGGAAAAACTGGTAGTGTGAATGTCGATTCTTGCTTTCAAATTGTCGGCAAGAACTTCGGCAGCGTAAAGGATGAGTTTATCTGATAACGCTCCTTGTTTCTTACCGATGCTTGAGTCGAGCATGGAGGCATAAATAAGGGTTTCGTTTTCGTTTAAGCTCAATACGTCAACGTTTGAGGTTCTCAGCACATTCTTCAGGAGCTTAGGAATAAAGGTTTTATTTGGAGTGGGGTCTGCAGTGGCAAAGTAGGTTTTGCCTTTCCCGGCGGTTTTCACTCGGCGGAAAACTGTTTCAGCTAACTCGGTTCCATACTTCTGGGTTCCCGCCCAATTAAACAAGCATACATAATCAGCAAGCTCTATAATTGACCAATCGTCGTCGGTGAGGTGGGCAGGTCCAAACTCTGCAAGTGAACCTACATCTCTAAGCATGACGTTTGTTTTACCGTTGGCTGTCTGAAATTCCAGTGCAGTGGTAACAGAGGCGTTAGGAAAAATTTTGATATGTGAAGTATCAACGGTATTTTTCCTGAAGAAGTAACGAAGTTGCTGAAGCCCAAACTTACTTGTGCAAAGAATAGGAGTAACTTTAACACCTAAGGCAGCCAGCGCGGAAGCCACGTTAACTGCGTTGCCGCCGCGCAAGTCAGTTTGTTGGATACCGTCTTGGCTCCCACCCTTTCTTTGGAGTATACCTGTAATCAGTGAGTGAAAGTCTGTTGCGGTGCAATTTAGGTTTATGATGCGGTCAAGGAAAAAATCAGGCATAACCACTACTTGGAGCTCTTGTTTTGGTTTCTCTTTAAGGAAAGTTAAGACCTCAGTTGTGGCGTCGCTCAAACGTAACTCATCCAGTAAGCTTGTTTTACCGTAAAGCTAAAATAACCTTTTCTTATAGTAGGTGGAATTACCCACCTGCGTCATGAGAGGAAAAAACATGCAGTTTAAGACGGAATTAATTCTTTTGCTCGTCGCGATTACATTGTTCACGGTTAGCACTTTCTGCCACTTTTACGTCACAAGCAACGATACGCAGGCAATTTTGTGCTATCCGTATCGAGCATACGCTTTTCCAATGGCGAGTTTTGGATCTGTTCTGATGGTTATTGCCACTTTTTCTTATACCAAAAAAAGTAAAACGACCTTTGAAAACGCTCTTTAAGGTTTAAGTCAACAGTAAGCTGACTAAAAACCAAATTACATCGCCCAGAGTTAAAGCCATGATTAATCCGACTGTCACGAAAATCAGCATAGGTAAACCTGGCGTAGCCCAAATGTCATCGTCAATTTGTCCTGCTGCAACTGCAGTGGATAAACGCTCCAAGACGTTGTCTCTACCTTCGTCGTGTGGCACAAGGGTAAGTTTTCTTTGTAATTGTGGTTGCTGGTCAGCCGTTTCGTTTATGTCTTCCAATGGATAAATATGCCATTTTTCCTTTAAAGTCTTAAGCGAAAATTTTTTTCCTGTTATTAAAACCAGAAGTTTCTTACTAAGAGATTCACTGGCAAGGGTACCTTGGAAGAGAGGCTTACCTGTAGTGAAGCGGTGGGCAATGTTGCTCAGCAGCAAGTAAAGTCCACTTGTTGCAGCTATCAAGACAGAACTACTAAGGACAGTTAGAGGAAACATAGTCTGGGAAATTGGAGATAAACCATTAGGTAAAAGTGGCTTGAGAAGAATTTTAGGGAAAACAGGAAGCGCTAACGCAATACATATAAAAGCTTTGGAGTCGGCGCCTCCAAAAGCGCCCGTATAGAACAGAAGTAAAGCAGAAACTATAGTTAAGATAACACTCAACGTGAAAGTTGGAAATACAGTTTGGTCGTAGAGAGTAAACTCGACAAGGGAAAGAGTAAGTGCCATTGGTGCGTATAGTGCCCAGACTTTGTTGCTTACTTCTCGGGTTTTATAGTCGCTCCATGAAGAGTAAAGGAGAAAGACTAATGTAACAGTTACTCTTGCTGCAGCAAGGATTAATTGCAATTTTGAAGCCTCTTGTTGGCGTTTCTATACTTTGTGACACGTTGGGCGTATTAATATAATGTGTTCTTAGCCTTTCAGTTGCTTGTTGTTATTGTAAGTTGTGGAGGAATCTCCGCAAGGATCCACAAACCAGTTTTAGTTCCGCTTGGTTGAAATATCGGTAATGATGCTTCATGGAAAAGCACAATTGCTCCGCTCCAAGTTATTTCGTAGCCGTTGTGAGTGGGAAACAGAGAAACTTGCCCTAGCGATGGGGTCACGGGGGACAATTCAATTGTTTTGTCTGAGCCGATGCTAACGTTAAGTGAGCCGGTTATGGCGGTGGCGTATGGCGGGTCAAATGCGTACAGGTTCTGGTTTGCAAATCGAGTAAACATAATGCCTGCGCCTTTTGTGACGGCTAAATTATCGGTGAATTGGCTCCAATGGTGAGTTGTAAAAGGTGCAGTTGGGTGATTATAGTTAACGAAGGTACCATTCCCGTTAACTACGTGTGGGTAGTTGAGGTGTGTTCCGTTTTCAGTTTGGATGTCTATAGCTGAAGGTGAGAAGAGCTTAACGAGACAGAAGTCAGTTAGCACTCTGTTTTTTGTTGAATTAATGAATATTAGACGCAGTTGATAGGTGAAGTAGGTAGCATTAACCGGTAAAGTTATAACTATATGGGAATAGATGTCTGGACAATTGTTGGCGCCGTTGGAATATTCGGCTTCGCCTTGAACGATATCCCGGATGACACCGTTGTATACGGTGTATGCCAACTCTGGGTCTGTAGTGTCTTCTTCATTGTTTATCCTCATTAATTTGGTAATTATTGTTTCTGTTCCTGATATTGATGTTATAGTAAAGCCTGAGGATTCAAATTCTAATCTAAGTTTACCATTGTTCAAGATTCTGGCAGCAGGATCATCGTTGAAGCAGGTGTTTGTGAAAGCCAACGGTGTTTGGGTTGCTTGGTCGCTGCCGTTCCACCAAATTGTAAACTTTGTGGTCTGAGTGTTTACGAGGAAGACTATCATCTGTCTGTTGCTGAAAACCGTAACGTTGTTGGTTAGACCCAGAGGCACTGTGTATCCTGAAGCCCAGTCTTCTACTTGGAAGGGAACTTCTACATTTCTGCCGTCACGCAGGGTTTGGTTCACATGGATAGCCCGCACTGGTACAGGTGGAATCGGAAGTGCTTCAGTTGTAAGTTGCAGGTCTTGCCCTAGCCATCGTATTGTGCCGTTTTGGAGGACTTCCACCGCTACCGTTGCAGCAGGGTTGTCTAAACTGGTAAAGAGTGTTTGGTCTGATTCGGGTCTAATCAAAACGGAATCAATTTGCCAGCTATTTTGGATCTTATCTTGGAGTGTGTGAAAACGTATGGTAAATGTAGGCGAGTTCAAGTATGCCGCAATGGACACGTTATTCCAAGTATTGCTGGCAAGACCGGTCAGAATATTATGCCAAACACCATTATGCCAGACGTCAACCTTCAAGTCTGTAGTTGTAGATGGACCGGTTTTTATGCAGAGTATAGGGCGGGGAGTCGTGTGGGTCAGGTCTAAAGTTGTCCACTGTTCTTCAAGGTTAAGTTCGTACACAGCACCTGACGGCCTGAAAGTTAAGAGGTCAACGTTGACTTCAAATTGAGTAGTTGTTACTTTTGCAGCGGTTAATTTTATTTTCCAGCCGCCAAGCATGTCTCTGAACTGGGTGGGGTTCGTTTTGATTAGTTGGTTTATTTTCAAGTCAGTAGTGTTTAAAGTTGCTGTGAAATAGCCTTCTCCCGTGGTTACGTAATGCTCTGTTTGGAAGTTGAAAAACTGAAGCGTAACATTCACATCTGTAGTGGCAGAACTGTCGATAGACCACAAGATTTCCTCCCAGTTAGTTGTATCTGACCAGCCTGAGAACTCAATTGCGCATGCATATGCTGTTGCAGGAGTGTATGTACAGTATATTGAGTACATGGTGTTTTCATGAGAAAAACTCGACGATGTGGGCCAGCTACCGTATGCCTTGTTGAACCGATGCCCTTGATCTGAAGAGCCGCTTGAAGAGTACATGTAGACGTTGCCACTTCCAGAGTCGGACCATGCAACAAGCAAGTAGGTTGTATTCGCTATCAAAACGGGTTTTGGATCTGGAAAATTGAAGGTAACCCATTGTCCTGTTGCTGTGACAGTTTTTTCTTCTGTACTTGCAACGAAGATGTGGGTGTTAGAGTAGATAGCGGCTTTAACTTTTCTGTTATTACACGATAAGTAGACTGATATGCTTTGAGCTTGTCCTCCTGTAGGAGCTTGAAAAATTGAACCTCGAATTGTATCTTCTATGCTTCTATAAGTTGTGCCACTATTTGTGTATCCGAAAGTAGCTGAACCCTCAAAGGCAACGCCATACGAGCGAAACTTCATATATACTCCGTTGTCACTTTGCAAATCAGAAAGAGTACCACTGTACAGAGTTGTTGAGCCAAAAGGGACAGATGCAGAAGGATAGTAATTCTGCGAGGTTGTTCCCACGTTTCCTTCTGTTAAAACATCATAAACTTCGTCAGGCGCCGACTGCTGTGCTGTAAAGTCGCTGTGAAAACCTACGCCAGGTGGGGAACTGTCCACGTAGTCACCTTCCACAAAAGTGCTGTTAAACAACAATGATGCTGTGTAGTGGCTAAATGATGATGCCGTAACGGAGATGCCACGTGTGTCTGTAACTTTCACAGAGTAAGATGAGGGGTTAATTTCAGGGGGTGAATTAATCAAGTATGTACCGTTTGCAAAAGATGTAGGGGTGCTTGTCGGATCCACCAGTTCCCATGTGAGGTTGGAGTAGCGGTAACGATAAAACTTGAAGGATTGTTTGCCTAAATTGTTTAGTGGCTGGTTTTCGTCTTTATAGACGGTTAGGCGCATTTGACCTGATGTGGAGGCTGAGATGTTCACCTCTAGACTGCAGGATGTTGAATAGGTAACTCCACTTATACCTAAACCAGGTAAGGCATAGGTAATAGTTGTTTTTCCTTTACTAAAGCTGGAGTTTGTGAACCAGTTTGTCTTCAAATCCAAATAATCTACAGTAAAAGAAGCACCCCATTCGGGACGGATGCTGGCCACATACGCTAGACCGCTGGTTAAATAGTTGTTGGCTAGTTGGCGAGCGTAAGAGGCGTTTCCTGTAACTTGCAGGACTGAGCCATAGTAGCCAACGGTGAAGCTTAAAACTTGTTTTAGAGCCAAGTTTGTTTCATCTATAGCGCTTAGAGTTTGTGGTTCACTTTGGTAAGAGTTATAACGTATTGACGAATAGGTCACCATAATGGAGGAAACTAAGATTATTGCCACGAACAACGCGGCAATTATGGAAAATTGACCCTTGTTGTTCATTGCTATACTCCTCCCACTAGGCCAAGTTGCAAAACTACCAAACGTGAAGTACCATAATCGGTATAGTCAGCCGCGTATTTTCTTGGCTTATAATCGCTGAGCAGACCTAAAGCTGTAAGTCGGATGTCAGGCGTGCGGGTTAGACCTAAAGCCAAAAAGCCACCTTGGAAAAATTTTGTGCCGTTGACAGTGACCTCGTGTCTATAAACTGCGCCGGGATTCCAATTGCCTATCGTATCAAAAATTTTGGTTGTAACATTCAAGTGGTACGTGCTTAGTATACTCGTTGGGAGGGCACGGTTGGCTGTCTGGTAGGGAGCTGGATAAATTCCATAGTAATTGCAGTTATCAATTGTTTGAGAGGACAGATACATCACGTCTGTTGGGCTTCCGGTTATTGAATTTGAAGAAAAAGTGTAGGTTTGGTTATCTAAGCCTTGAAGAAAAGCATTGAAGGCGGCTGGACCCACCTGTTTCATGCCGTAGATTCCCCAGCCGTTTTGTTCATTTGGAAATTTTGCAGTGTTTCCAACGTAATACAGTGGGTAGCCAACTATGCTTACCCAGGTCCAGTTGTACTGCAGAACCTTTTGACCTAAAGTGTAACAATACAGAGCATAAGAACTTTGTAGAGGGTCATATCCTACGCCAACGCTTGAATAGTAGCCGCCTGGAATTGGTACTGCTTCCCCAAAGGGGTTTATTACAACGGCGTTTTGGAGTTTTTCGCCTGATAGCGTCGTCCCATTGAGAAGTTGACCAAGTTGAGTTGTATTTTGAACAAATACAGTAGTTACAAAAAAAGGCGACAGCAACTTGTACAGGTCGGAGACTAAACTGCCAGAGGTGTAACCTGTGGTCCACCAACTGTTGGCATCGCTGCAGTTAAGTATGTACAGTGTAACGCCGTCGCTGCGTTCGCCTATCTTTTCAGGGGTAACACTGAAAGTCACATTGGAAGAAGCAACCAAAGATGAAGAGACGTCAGAAGTTACTCCTAAATTTTCTGCGTTTGAAATCGACTTCAGAGAATTGTAAAGTGTTACGCCCGTTTGGTCATAGTTGTCTACTTCGTAAATGGTCAAGTTATACAAAACGTTTGGAGGTAAAGAAGCTGAAAGTGCTACATGAAGACAGGCCCAGAGTGACTCATTACTTACGTCGAAAGCAGCGCGGCTTAAATCGTAATTTGAATCCAAAATTTGCAGGGTAGTTAAGGCCAATCGTCTTAGATTAACGGGGGAAACTTGACGGGGCCAAGGAAGCACTGCAAAGTAAGAACTCGTTATGAAGGTTCCTGTGATGAGGATGATAACTATAAGGACTTCAACTGTACGCATCATAAACCAATCACCTGAGAGCCTTCTAAACTCCATAGTGAAAATTTCGCTTGGTAGGCGATTCCATTAACTGTAACCTGGCGTATATCAGTGGCAACCCACTCTTGATTGGTGGAGTCACCTCCAAAAGTGACGGGAAACGCCAGCGAACTTATGCCCCAAGGCATAATAACAGCGCCGTTCTCCCGTTGGCTTTTACTATAGGTCACAATAAGGACGCCACTACTTTTGGTGCTTATGGTCAGATTCGCATAGGCGTGTTTGGGGTCTTGTCCATAGTTAAGTTTCCCCACAACTCTGCCAGTAACGTTGTTGAGGGGCATTTCACGGAATGCGTAGTCTTCGCTGAGCAAAACGAATGTAGCGTTGAAAGCTATTTCTGCAGGATTATCGCCCGCGTGGACGTCCCAGCTGTGGGCTAAGATGACTTCGCCTGTTTCAAAGTTGGATACAAATGGAACCACAAAACTTTCCCTATATGTGACGTTATTGTAGTAACCTATACCTGTTAAACCGCCTAAATGTGCATACGCCATGAAAAGAAACGAGGCAGATCTGTCAAAATCGTCAAAAACCAGATAAGCTATGCCAGCGGCGTCTGCAAAAGTGATATTATACTTAATTGAATATGTGGGGTAGGAACCTCGACCTCGCCCGTTAATCATAAAAAAGCAATAGTTGACAGCGGCGCCAGCTAAAGGGAAACCTGATCCAGTGACGTGTATTCGTAACTTTAACTGGCCAGGTTTCTCTGGCTCCACCTCGGCTATGTTTACTGATACGAGAGGCGTTAAAGTTAAGCTGAAGCCATAGGTGTTGTTCAACCCCAGCAATTTTGATGCTGTGGAATAATTAACAAGTTTATTGTAGGGTACAAAAAGCGATTGCCCAAACCCTAACGTTATGTTGCTGTATGTTGTATTCAACTGTGGATAGTAGACTGGGTTGTCAGTGGTGGGCATAAGTCGCATAAGAGCAAACGGACTAAGTTGATACTGGGTGAACTCTGGATCTTGCAAGCCAAACGTGGAGGGGTTTAAATTCCTAAGCGCCCAGTAAGGTGGGGTTCCAGGGTTAAGCAGCAAACTGTCGAGGATATCACTACATTTTGTTGCTGTAGAACGGTGTTGTTGATAGATGACTGCCGTTTGAATGGTTTGACTAAAAATATTAGAAAAAAGCAGTATTGCGGCTAAGAAGACTGTGACGGAAATCATATGGTCCACTGAAGCACTTGCCATTGTGATTTCCTCCGTTAAATTCCAAAGTGCATCAAGATTGTTTCGTTCGAAAATTTCTCGCCTGTCACAGAGGCGAGGGTGGAGTTGCTGAGGAAATATGAATTGCGCCATTCAACATTGTTTCCTAATGTAACTGTAGCTGATACTGAGATTTCAAACCCAACTAAATTGAGAGTTATGTCCAGAATTTTGCTTCCGTTAAGCTCTGGCTCTAACACTTGTCGTATTGTAGCGTTTCCACAATAGCAATAACCTTCTATGGATGGTGGCACATCCAGTTTACTAGTTAGATTACCCGCGGATATGGAGGCATGATCTAAAGAGAAATATATCTGCTGAATTGAACTACCGATGTGGTTGGCGATTTCTTCGAGTGCTAGTGATCTACGAGAATCGACCCATGTGTTCATTATCCAACCAACGGTTAAAGGGAAAAGGAATATCTGCAGAATTAGCAGCGGAATCAAAATCATGTATTCTATTGTTATTTGTGCCATCTCAATCACCAATATGCTATATGTGCAAGCCCATTGACACCCTCACTTCGCCCACGTAAAATTCTACCACTGAGTTTGGCGGCAACTCAAGGGTGGAACTATAATAGCCAGCCTGCAACGTATTTTGAAAGGGAAAAAATGAAGAATCAAATCCTTCAGATGCTTTTGGAAACCCTATTTTAAATCGGGCTTGACTTACACTGCTGAGCACATATTGGGTAACGTTTTTGCCTGTTAAAGTGACGGATTGTGAAAGCCAGAGGTTTGTTCCGCCTTCCAGCATGGGTAAATAGAATTTAAAATAGTTTTGGTTGCCTATCTTTGATTGAAGCACCCGAAGAGAAGGCACAACAACAACGCGAGTGAAGTTACCTGTCGGCATGGGTAATTTTTCAATAACGTACACATGGCTTACGGGAGCAGAGGATCCATGTTGAAGGAAGGAACCATTTGTTGAGGGAAAGATACGCTCAAAATAGTTGTTTCCTATTGTATAAGCACTGATTGGCATATTAAATAGGATGACTCCTGTTTCACCTGTGAAAACCTGTTGCCATGTTGTGTTGCGGAGTACCTCGAAGGAATATTGAAGTACTGTTGGTTCAAAATTGAGTTGGGCAAAACGGGAAGAGTAACGTATGGTTTGGGTGCGTCCCATTGTCCATGCTATATCGTCAAGTTGTAGGCCTGTAGTTAGCATAAATTGTTTATTGGTGTTAAATTCGTTTTCTGCCATGCGTGAATCCAGAAATCTATTGGTGTAAACCATCGCCACGAGAACCATGACAACGACTGCGGCGGTGAGGATGACTGAGGAAATTGCTGGGCTGACTCCTTGGTTATCAACTCGCAACGTATTTGCTTTAGATAGGTTTGTTCTCGTGTTATTTACGCTCCTCTCAGAACTTCACGAATTGTGGAATGATTTTAGCCGCTAGCAAAGCGACTATGACAAGTATTGCTGCGTGCTTGAAACCTGAGGATATGGATTCATCGCTTATTTTTCCTGCAACTATCCCGATGAGGTAGCTGTGAAAAATAACTGAAGTTATGAATATGGTGGTTATAGTGCTTGTGTCTTTTGGTGCTGTGGTACTTAATGTGTTCACTCCAAAGCCTGTGGTGAAGCTAAGCATCATAATTGTAGTTGCTACAAGAAGAATAGAAGCTAAGTAAGGCATCATCACGTATGGGCGAACTGACATTTTCTTTTCTTTTTCCACTTCTTGTGTTAAATTGTTGAAACGGGCAAGAGATTCGATCATAGCTATGGTACCGCCGCCAACGTCGATTGTTTCCACAAGCAGAAACATGACTATTTGCACCATCCAGCTGCGCGTTCGTTTGAGGAAATCCATCATTACTTTTTTTATTGGTATGCCCCAAGAAATCTCAGAGCTGATTTTGCGGAGCTCCTTGGTGAAGGCGCCGTAGTCACGTTTTGAAAGACTCTCGATGCATTTTTCTGGGGATAGACCTGTTTTTCTGATTTCAGTCAAGTCTCGTAGGAAACTGGTAACACCTTGCTCCATGCTGTTTTTATGTTTAGATAAACGGATGTGGACAACAGCTGCAGGCGCTGTGGCAACAAACAGCGAGATGGCAACGGCTGCAGGCAGGTCTATGCCCATTTGTGGAAGAGTGCTGAAAAAGGGGAGCGGAATTGCGCCGATGAAGTTTGTCATCAACAAAAACAGAATTATAGCGAATATGCTGCAGATGCCGAAGACCTTGTAGGGGCGCATCTCTATGAGAGGGGTTTTGGGTTGCATGCTGTGTGCCAAATAAACAAATAACATTGAAAGCATAGGAGTAAACAAGTAAGTGTACATGATTATGCCCGTGTACATTGAGGCGCCACCACCGCCGTTAATGTTGTCTACTGCAAAGAGGATGTAGAAACACAGCGACATCATGACCATGACTATTATGAATGTCTCTAGCAGCATACCAAGACGTTCTGCGGCAGCTTTAACGCGCAAAGCACGTGTTTTGAAGATGTCTTCGGCCTTGCGTTCTAGAAAGTGCCCAATATCGCCGCCGATAATGACTGTTGAAGAGTAGCCGCCTAGAAAGTCTTTGAATATATCCAGTGGAGATTTTTTTGCTGCGTATTCGAGAGCTGTAAGCGGGTCTACTCCAAAAATTTCTACATCCTTAATTATCTCCCGCGCTTCGCCGCGCATGGCAGGCATAAGGTCGACCTCAGCGAGGCGTTTGAAGCTTGCATAAGGGGCAATGCCTCCTGACGCCATAACGCTAACGTATGCTGCAGCGAAGGGCATTTCCCGTTCAAGGTTGTTTGCTCTATCGCTTGCCTTAGACAGCGGCAAAGCGATAAAACCAAGCATAACAAACAGTGGCAAGGGCACCAGCAGCATTAAGGGCAGAAAATTGTAGACTAATGCGATTGTAGCCGCTGTTATTGAAATGGGAATTGTTAGTATTACTGTAAAAAGCATTAAAGATACGTAGGTTGCAGGATAAATTTTGACTAAACCTTTCTCCAGTGGTAGTTTGAATTGGTAGACATGCCTCAGGAAAACTGGAGCCATGCGACCGAATATGCGGAAAGATATCGCTTCAAGCTTTTCTAGTAGCGGCAAACGCCGTTACCTCCTCTCCGGTCATGATTTTCTCGTAAAATTGTTTGGGTCTTGAGTAGTATTCTGCGATTATTGTGGCGACGTCTTTGTAGCTTCGGATGTTTTTTATTTTCATCCAGCGTAAAACGTCTCTGCGCTTGCTCATCTCGTTAAGTACTTCTTGAGGAGTTATACCAAGTCGTTCAGCTACCGACTTTATTTGTATGCTGTTTTCTAAAAAAGGTAGATGTGTATCTTTGGTAGGATCCCATTTGAAAGTGTGAACATATTTCTCGTAGTCAGCAATCTCGTTAACTGAGAGTACACGGCGGAAAGCTTTCTTTTCACCGTTCTTTATGAGGTGGACTCTCTGCACGGACAAAACAATGTTCATGAGTGGGATATAAGCGGGAGAGATTTCCATGGGTTTCTGGGTTAAACGTTTCACGGCAGAGCTGAGATTTTCCGCGTGCATAGTACACATACCACCGTGACCTGTTGCTAACGCTTGAAAAAGAACATAAGCTTCTTGACCTCGAACCTCGCCAACAATCAGTAGGTCAGGCCTGTGACGCATACAAGTTTTCACGAGGTCAAAAAGAGAGACCTCGCCGACGGTGCTTCCGCCTAAGCCGTAGCTTTGCCTTGCGATGAGTGAAACCCAGTTTTCATGAGACAAGTTAAGTTCTGCTGTTTCTTCTATAGTCATAATTTTGCTGCCTGGTTTGACGAGGCATGCAAGAGCATTGAGGGCGGTGGTTTTGCCTGCAGCGGTTCCGCCTAAAACCATAACGGAGGCGCGGTTTTCAAGGCATATCCACAGGTAAGCTGCCATTTCTTCGGAGAAGGTGCCAATGTTTATGAGGTCGATCATGGAGTAGGGGTCTTCTCGGAATTTTCTTATGGTAAAAGCTGTGCCGAAAGGTGTAATTTCGCGTCTGTAAGCTACAGCCAAGCGGTGTTTGCCAGGTAGCGAAGCGTCGACTATTGGAAAGGCGCTGCTTACGTGTTTGCCTGCCATGTGGACAAGTTTAACCACTAGGTTGTCGAGGGCTTCGTCGCTTTCAAATTTGAGGTTTGTTTCGATGCTTTCGTGATTGCGGTGCCAAATATATACGGGTTTGTTTACGCCGTCGCAGCTTATGTCTTCGATGTTGGGGTCGCGCATGAGAGAGTCGATTTTTCCAAAGCCTACAAGGTCACGTTCGGCGTGGTAGAGAATTTTGGACCAGGATACGTCTGGGAGCCAGCCAAGGCTGATGCGGTATTTGTCTACGATTCGTCTGGCTGATTGAGTGAAAAATTTGTGTGGGTCTGCAATTTCTTCTTTTGGGGATTCTATCTCGGCGAGGAGCACTTCCAAGATTTTGTGGTAAACGTTTTTTTCCAATTGGTCGAGTTGCAGTTCGTCGAGGATGTATTTGTGTTCACCTGTTTTTGGGTTTTGGACAATCACTACATGTGAGAAAGGCTCATAGAGGGGGTAGCGCTCTACAATTTTGAGTCCGCGCAGGACAGGTTTGGGAGCTACAGGAGGAAGTGTTTCCTCTTTAATTTTCTTTTTGAATGGTGAAGTAAGCTTGATGTTTTTGAGGAATGAGAAGGATGGTTTATGGGAGGGGATCTTCAGGCGTGATGGAGACATGGCGAAGTTCGCTCTCGAGGTTTAGGGTGGCTTCGCCGTTTTATTAAATATTATGTCTCGCGATGCGTTATTGGAGAAATGTTGAACAAGACTACAATTTAGAGGTTTTGAGTCTATAGATTTGTAAGGAAGGGGTTGGTTTGTTTTTCCTGCTGCATGGCAGTAGGAGGACCATGGCCAGGGTAGATGATAATGTTGTCAGGGAGTGTTTGGAGTTTCTTTAAAGTTTGCTGCATGAGTCTGTTGTTGCTTTCTGGGAAGTCTGTGCGGCCAATGGAGCCAGCGAATAGTGTATCTCCTGTGTAGGCTTGTGTTTTGCCTTTGAGGGTGATGCTACCGTTGGTGTGGCCGGGAGTGTGTATAACTGAAAGGGTTTGTTTTCCTATGTGAATCATGTCGTCTTCGTGAAGCAGTTTGTCTGCTGGTGGCGAGACGGTGCTGTAGCCGAAGTAGTAGGCTGTAGGTTTTCCTGTGGTGCCAAGCATGTGTTTGTCTGCGTCGTGTATTGCTATGGGTATGTTGTAGGCTTGTTTGATGGCGGCGTTGCCGTTTGTGTGGTCTGGGTGACCGTGTGTGTTGACGATGAGTTGTGGTTTGAGTCCTTGCCAGTTGATGTAGGCGAAGATGGCCTCTGCTTCTTGAGTTGTGTCAAAGCCTGGATCTATTATCGTGGCCTCTTTAGTTTCGGTGCAGTGGACTATGTAGCAGTTGGTTGCGAGTCTTCCAACTTCGAAGAATTTTGTTTGCAGCATAATTGTGTTTTTCCTGTTGTTTTGTGGTTAGGTTTGGCTTGGTTAAGGTAAAATAGTTTTGTTTTTATTTACATTTTGTGCAGCGACATGGAGCTTAGCTTCTCCATGAGGTGTTTTCTTCTAACTAAACTGTTACAACAAGACTTGTAAAAATAGTTTTTCAGTCAGCAGCTAAAAGAATAAAAACAAAACAGGCACTCTAATAGTTATGGAATACACTCTGGAATCATATTCGCTTACTCTAAGTCAGAGGAGGGCTTCAGAGTGGTTCTACCTCGAAGATAAACCACTACCTTCAAGTTTTGAGGCGGAACCTACCAAATGAGCGCCAAAAACATTACGTTGCCATTCATAACTAAAACCCAAACTGAAAAAGAAAGGTTGACCTACTCCGCGGAAGTTGCATATATTACGTGTATGGCTGAGATGCAGCGGAAAAAAACTAGTTTTCTTCGGGATGTGCCTGAAAAATTGGTGTTTCTTGCAAAACTCTACTACCCGTTGTGGGTGGTTCCCGCGGAGAAACATAGCCTTATCCTTGACGGGTTAGGCGTTATGACTTACAAGTTTAGCTTTAAAGAGCCTACAACGACGGCACAGTTTATTGAGGAGGTGAAAAAAAACTCTGTAAACCCTGAAGAATTTCTGGATACTCTGGAAAATCAAACCAGAAAAATTGACGAGGTGGTATCTTCTGTAATTCTTGAGTTTAAAGCTGTAATTGCTGACCGGGAACTGCTCGCGTTTTTAGTGGACTACTTCAAAACAGGAGAATCCACCGTTGAGGAAAATCTGTCTAAAGCGGTGGTCCCGATGGAAGTTGATGAAGATGCAGCCAGCAAAACAGGTAAAACTTTCATCAACTGGCTAAGAATAATAAATTCTGACGTCAAAGGTATCGAGTACGCGCTGAATGTTCTCAAAGAAGAAACAACTTTTCACAAAAATGCGGCAAGTAGGGAAATCGAGTGGTTAGAGGAAAAATGCGAAAACGAAGTTGCAGCAATAAAGCCTGAGGTGGACAAGAGAGTTAAAAAATTAGTCCAGAAACATGACCGCGTCCTCGCTAGTATCCAGATTAGCATGGACAAAAAGGTGGTGGCATGGGAGAAGAAACGTGAACACTGTATGCGCAAGCTGCAGAACGTGGAAAAACGGAAAGAAGCTGTCGAGAAAAGAAGAGAAAAACTAAGGGAAAAAAAAACTTCAGTTTTGGGAACTTACGAAGTTGAAAAATGTGAACGTGAAATTAACAGTCTTAAGAAAGAAGTCAGAGGTATTGATGATGCAATAGACAAAATCAGGAAAGAAACTGGACAGAGGATTAAAAATCTAGAAGAAGAGCACCGAAAGGCTATCGCGCAGGAAGAATCAAAAATCACTCAAATTGTCGCATCTTATCAGGCAAAAATCAGTGCCAAACAAAAAAGAATAGAAGAAATCGAAAAGCAGACGGCTGCGGCCACAACTAAACTGAATAAAATAATTGACGAATTAAATCATAGTATCAACATGTTAAGACAACAAGTCGAAGTAGGCTACAAGTTGGATGATCCTGAAAAACCGACTTTGGTGATTTTGCCTGTTTACCTTATGAAATATATTAAAGATAGGGAGGAGAGGTTCAACTTGTTTTCGCCCATAGCAATATCAGAAGAGGTGGGGGTACTTACAGGTTTACGGAAAATCATAACTTTTAACTCAGATCCAAAAATGAAGGTTCTTACGCGCTTTATCTCGAAACATCTTCACGAAGTGTTAAACACTAATCTGACTGGGAGGATGCAAGTAGACGGCGAATTCAAAAACAAAATCAACACGTTATGCCTGAACAACAACATCATTGATACAGATGGTTTCCCAGAAACTTTGAATGAAGGTTTAGACGAACTTGTCAAGCGCAAACTCATGACAGAAGAGGAAGCTCAAGATCTGTGCAAGCGTATCATTGGGGGAGGGACATGAACTTGGATGATAGGATTCTAGAAAGGAAGCTTCTTTTAAGAAGAATTTACCCCGAAACGGACATTTTTGCCATCGGAAAAGAGCAAAATAATCCTTACTTTGACCAGTTCGTAAGTGCTTGGGAAATTGATGCTGACGAGGCAGCGTTGGAGTTGGCGCAGACGTTGAATGAAAAGCAACTTGAAGAAGTTGTGAAAAAGCATCCGCCTCGGCAGTGGGCGGTTTTTAGAGGTAAATACTACACTTATGAGGATGCAACGCTGAAACTGAAAGGTGCAACTGAGAAAATTCGTGCAGGTATTGCTGAAACCGAGAAAAAATATGGTAAAGATGGCGTCAGTGTCCTCAAAGTTATTGTTCAGTCGGGTGGCAACTTTGGAGAAAAGGAACAGAAAGTTATAGCAAAGCAGAAAATTGAGGCTTATCCGATTTTGGAAAAACTTGAACAGCTCAAAGTTGTTGTGCCCACCTATAGAGGTGAAGAATACCGTGAATGGAGAATACTGGAAGAATCCTTGCCTATGGTTAGGGAGGAGTTGGGGTTGCCAAACGTTGAACGACAACCTTCAGTGGTCACTGCGGCGGCGGGGGCGCCTACTGAGAGTTCGGGTTCTGGTCAGAAACATGTTGAAGAAGAAGTTGATCCGTTAGCGGATGAGCGTATGCGAGTTCAGCAAATGCAGAATGAACTTGACACTTACCTCAATGACTTGCTTAAGCACAGGTTGGATCAAACCATCAAATTCGGAAAAACCTTCTCTGCTGCTTACTTGAGTCAGTATCTGCAGAGTCTGTTTGGGCAGACGCTGTATTTTGACAGTTTCTTGAGCATAATGCAGCAGTATAGCATTGCAGATGTGGAAATTGTTAATCCTCAAGGCAAGACAGGTATGAAAACGGGGTGGTCTTTTGCGCTTTTCGGTGAGCCTGGTACAGGTAAAAGTTTCTCCACTCGTGATCTTATCTTGGGAAATCCGAGTGTGAAAATGCATCCTCATGGTGTGCCTGGCAGAAACAGGTATTGCGGTGGTATTTCGCCTGCCCGTTTCATCCGTATTGGGCAAGTGTATGTTGGTAAAACTTTCAACTTTATTGTGCCTGAATTTAACGATTGGTTCCGTTATTCAGGCATGGTGGATGTTCTTAAAATTGCGATGGAGCGGGGTGAAATAAAATATGAGCTTCACCGCGAAGTTATTGGTCCATACCGTTTTGATTCTTTCTTTAGTGTAAACTATAACACGGCGGTTATGGGGAAGGGTTACGCTGTAACCATAGGTGACCCTAACTTTAATGCTATTGAGGACCGAATGATTTGTAGGCTTCATCGGCTAACTAAGGAGCGGTTTGTGGAGATTGCGCAGAGTCAGATGCGTCTTGCGTTGGGTGAAGTTAGTGTGGATAAAGGGGCCGGTCAAATTCGAGATCATGTGACGCTGGTGTATGCTATAGAGACAGGGCATCCTCTGGTGCGGGGTCGCTTCCCTAAAAAGCCTGTCATGATAACCTCGGCGTTGTATGATGCCATAGGTAAAGCTCGCGCCGCCATCCTCAAACATATTCCTGGTGGGATGCAGTTTTCGGCAAGGTTAGAAAACAACATTGTTAAATTTGCGTGTGCAGCGTCGCTTCTCAGTTACTTTAACGCTGACTTAGACTATATTCCTGTGAGTAAAGACGTGGTGGATCGGGCTGTTCGTCTTTATGTAGAGGAGGCGTCGGTGCGGACAAAAGAGGCTTTTACACCTGAAGAGGTGATAGAAGAGCTCTTTAGACAACGTTAAATTAGGGCGACAAAGTTTTCGTCGAGGCGTTTTATTTTTCCTTTTTCTTCCAGCTTAGAAAGCATGGATTCTAGTGTTGCGCGGTCGACGCCGAACTGTTCGGCTGCTAAGTGGCTCATTTCGGTTATGCTGGTTTTCTGCAGTTTCTTGATTAATGCTAAAAGGTCAAGGCTTTTGTGTCGTTCTTCAGGCGGTAAGGTCCAGGCGCGTTCGATGATGAAGAGGGTTATCATGGCTTTTTCGTCGTCTTTCTTAGACAGAGTGACAAGTTGGTTGCCTGGGAGTTTTTTGCCTGTGGCGTGGGCGTACTCTTGTACGTCAAAGTATTCGCGTATAACTGCGGGGACTTCTTCGAGTGTTTTTACAACTTCGCGGCGGACGCGACCTTCTTGGTCAACTCTAGTCAGCGAGATTATGTCGTAGTATAGGTCTGGGTTGAGGCTTTGCTGGAAGAGCATGGTTGCGCCTTCAAGCTGGCTGAAGAGTTTGCCAGGGGGGCATTTGATGGCTTTCACCATGGTTTTGTTGTTTTCTGTGTCGACGCAAACTTTGAAGAGCCATTGGCCTGTTTGCAGGTCGTCGGCTTTGTAGAAGCGGACTTCTCCTGCGCGGAGTTGGCGGAGGCTTAGGTCAAACCATGAGTCTTCGTCTCGTTCTTCGGTTAGTGAGATTTTTATGTTTTTCAAGGTTAGTTTTTCACCTTTGTTGGTTTTGTGGTTTAGGTGTTTGTTTGATGGATAATATCTTTTTGGATTTTGTTGTGTTAATTTTTTGGTAGAATTAAAGGGTTGGATGTTGGTTTTAGATCATTTTAGTTAAAAAGTGGTGTATAAAAAGTTGGTGAAAGTATAATTTGGGTTTATTAATATAAAGAAAAGAAGGGAGAGAGGGTTGTCTCTCTTGTTGGGTTTTTTAGCTGGCGATTTTTTGGCGCATCAAAAAGATTGATGCGATTGCAGCGATTGCGGCGATCAGTGCGAGCACGATTGCGACGTAGATGAGAGTTGAGAGACCTGCGGTGTTGTCTTTGGTTGCGGTGACGTCAGTTTGTAGTGCGCCGACGTTGACTGAGAGTGTGCCGAGGTTTGTCTGGATGGTTGCGACGCCGTCTTTTACTGAGGTGACTGTGCCTTGGAGTGTGCCTATGTCAGTTTTGACTGTGGCTATGCCGTCTTCGATGCTGGTTAAGACGGGGTTTATGGCTGAGATTGATGTGGTGATTGTGCCGAGGGTTGTTTGGATGGCTGCTGTGTCGCCTGCGATGACGCCGATGACTGGGTCAATGTTGCTGAGTTTTGTTTGTACTGTGCCAAGGCTGGTTTGTACTGTGGCGATGCCGTTTGAGATGGAGGTGATTTGGGCGTTGATGGATGATACTGTTGTGCTTACTGTGCCGAGGCTGGTTTGTACTGTGGCGACTTTGCCGTCAATTGAGGTGACAGTTGCCTTGATGGAAGACACATCAGTCTTCACAGTGCCAACGTCAGTTTTTACTGTTGCAACATTGCCGTCGATTGAGACGACAGTTGCCTTGATGGAAGACACATCAGTCTTTATGGTGCTGACATCAGTCTTCACGGCTGCAACGTTGGTGTTTGTGGTGACAACTGTGTTGTTTATGTTTGTTAGCATGCCAGCTATTGAGTCATCTGTTGTTGTTACGTTGAATGTTGCCCAAGCTGCAACGGTTGATGTGTCGTTGGCGTAGAGTGAAACTACGTGTTGTCCTGGTCGGAAGCCTGTGCCTACGAATTCGAAGGATAAGTAGCCTGTGGCGTTGCATTGTATAACTGATGGAGTAGTTTTCAGGCCGATGGCGTCAAATGCTAGATGGTTGTTGTCGAGGTTGACTGAGTAGTAGAAGCCTGGAGTGAAACCTGTACCCCAAGCGAGCACTATCAGTGAACCAGAGTTGCTGAAGGTGTCTGGTGTGACGTAGAATGAGGGCGTAACGGTGAATATCGCGTTGGCTCTCCAATCAAACACGAGTAGTGAAGTGTTTGAGAAGGACATTATGGTGAAGGCGCCGCCTGCTGATTGTGGAACCACAAAGGTTGTGGTGAATGAACCTGCTGAGTCAGTGAACGCTGAGGCGATATAGACTGTTTGACCAGGCCACAGGAGCGTTGCGTTGATCACGGTGGTGCCTGAGGAGGCTGGGAAGCCTGTACCAGTTGCCGTTACTCTTGTGCCCACGGGTCCACGGTTTGGAGTCAAAGTCAGTCTAGGTTCAACGTAGACAATTATTCGGAAGACTTGGCCGTTTGCGTCTGTTATGGTTAGGTTGTGAGCGCCCATGGGTGTTGATGGAATTGTTACGGTTGTGTTGAAGAAGCCGGTTCCGTTTGCTACTACTCCTCCTGTCGGAGTGATGTTTATGGAACCATCCCACATGAAGGTTAAGGCGCCGTTTGCGTAGAAGTAGATGCCTGCAAGTCTAAGTGAACTGCCCACTGTGACGTTAAAGCTGGCTGTGAAGTCGGTGTTGTTGCCATACACGTTGCCAGCGCCTGGGAATGAGGTTCTTACTTGGAGTAGTCCTCTGAAGAATTCTGTGTAGGTCGCGGTATAGGTGGCACCTGTTGCATTGTTTACGGCGTAGAATGTGATTGTGCCATTAGCGATTGGGTTGGCGCCGGCTGCACCAGCTTGTTTGAGGTCAGGGGCAGCGATTGTCACAGTGAACGCGCCCAACTCGTTGGCTTGGGTTAAATTCTGTATTGTGAACACGCCTGTTAGATATGGAGCGGCGGTGTAGGTGAGGTTTACTAGCGCGTTAGCTGGGAAAGCGTAGCCGCGCAGAGTGACTGGGGCTCCTGGTGCACCTGATGTGGGTGAAACACGGAACGCTGCAATGACGGTTATGTATGTGTCGGTTACTGCAATTTGTGCAGCGGTTCCGTCAAAGGCTTTTATGAAGTAGTTGCCGCCTGCAATGTCAAGCGGTATGGATCCGTTGATCCAATTGTAACCAACAGTCCAAGTTCCAATAGAATTGGTGTAAGTGCTAGTTGCGTTCTGGGTTATGTTTGCGAGGTTGAAGGTTGCACTGTAAGACAGGTCGTTAGCGGACACTTGTGAGAAACCATCGCGGCTCAAAATCAGGTAGATTTGACCACCTGACCAAGTTACACCGCCGGTGTAGAGGTTAACGTTGCCTCCAGCAGGAATCTGCTGACCTGGAGTGCTTGGAGCTGGCAGAGCTGGAAGTGTTGGAACGGTAGCAGGGTTAATGAAGATGAAGCCGGTGGATGCAGAAGCCATAGGTATGAGAGGTAGAGCTAGAGCTGATAATAGTAGGGCTATTAAGATTTTTGCATTAGTTTTTTGCATTAATTTTTTCTCCTTTTTTAATTTTCTGATACGGTTTACTTCAAAACCGCTATTTAATACTTTTGTAGACAAACGCTAGCTGGAACTGGCAGTTGTACACATTTTTTGGCGCATTAAATATACATGTATATACATGTTAAACATGTTCCAAAGTCATGGAAAAACATGCTGCGGGGAAACCTACTTTTTGAATTCTACCGCCGCAATACCGCGCATATGGTCACAGTTTACGACACGGTACCCCAAACTGGACATTACACCTTCAACAAATTTGACTAAAAACACGGTTTCTTCATTTGAAAGTAACGTGGAGATGAATCTTAATTTTACGAATTCGCCTTGGCGATCCCTGATTAAGTCAACTTCGTTGAGATCCCAGCGGGTAACTTCCAGAAAACTTTTAAAAGCCTGTACAGGGTCAGAAAATTTTTCCCTGAGGAATTTACCGTACCATAAACCTGCTTCATACCACTGAACATGAAGAGGCTCCTTTGAGTCCCTACAGGCTTTGCTAATAAGAAAGTCAAGCACGTCTCTTGGAACAAAAACTCCGCCTAGCGTACGGTAGGTTTGCATAACCTCACAGAGCTCAACTAACCTGGAAGATTCGACGCCAAACTGACTAATTTTCAGAGCATATTTTATTGCTTCTTCAACAAATTTTGTTGCTGTGGTATCTTCTTTTACAGAAGCACGATAGACCTCGTCTAGCAAGTCATCGCGAACAGAAATCAACCGTTTAGTCGGGTTCTTCTCAGGTTTGCTCATGTCGATTCACTCCTGACTGCCTGCAGTCGAATAGAACCCTTTGTCACCTCAGAAGAGGTTATCTTGTAACCGAATGCTTGTAGTGCACCTTCGAGAAAAGAAGCAAACAGGTAAGTGTAAGACGAAGTGAAGCGGGGACTTAAAACACGCACCGAGACGGCAGAGCCTTTTTTTTCTAAGTACAATTCGGAAGCGTTCCACGTGAAAAATGCCAAATCAGTCTTAAACGCTAACAGCGGGTCAGCAACTGTGCTTGTGGTGTAACGTTTGGCAAACCAGGCGCCTGCTTCAGACCAACTCTTTAGAGCTTGACGCTTCTTCTCCTCAAAAGCAACATCAGCCATTTCATACCATAATGTTTCCAAAGCAAGTATGAAGCCTCTTTTTCTAGCCAGTTCAGTAAGTGCCCGCTCTTCAACTATACGTTTTAGGTTCAACCCCATGTTTTGGGCTTCTATAGCCAGCTCAAAAAGCTCATTGACAGTTTCATACAAACTATGACCCCGCTGTTTGGCAATGTCGCTTAAGCTATTCATTAAGTCCTCTCGAGCCACGAACGTTTTTCGGCGACTACTGACCTTTTTTTCGATCATGCAGGATAGCCTCCAAGAGGCAGGTGCAACAAACCACAGTTGAGGCAGCTACCGCCTCATAAGAATAGGAAACTTTAAGCACACTTCCTCGAAGTTAATCGCTTTAATCTCATATATAAATTAACGCTAAAAGCCACCTAACCACCAACTTTTAATTTAAAAAGAAGACTTAACCAAAAAATAAAACACATAAAGTCTTGATACCCCGTTGCACAGCATTGTTTCTATCGTTCACCATCAACAACTGAACTGCCCCGCCTAGATCTAATCAACAAAATAATTCCCTCCACAAGAAACAGAATCATGGCAGCTACTGTGATGAGGGTTAAAAGTAAAAAGAAAACTTTAAACTTGTAATCTTCAACTGAAAAATGTATAGCCAACACTACAAGCTCCACAGCCAGAATGAACATAAAAATGAACGAGTAAAACATCATTCTAGGAACCAAACGCTTGCCGATCCACAGGTAACCGCGTATGTTTGCCTTCTCTTTCACCACGTATTCGCCATATTCATTTTTTTGAAGCAACCCCATAGCTTCAAGCTTCTGCAAATGCCTGTAAGCCACACTGGGGCTACTAAGGTTGGCGCCACGCATTACCTCACGTGTACCCACAGGTTTGCCTTCTTTGACAACATAAGTATACACTCTAAAAGTTGTTCCTTCCAGCTTTTCATCTTGAGAGCGCGACAGATTCAAACACAACCATCTCGTAATGCCATAAACGCTTACTTGAGGTCATAGTAAACAGCGAACTCAAGCTATATAAAATAAAGGGAAGAAAACGTAGCCGTTACAAAGAAACAGGGCTCATTCTAAACAGTACCTAAAAAAATCAACAGCCCTATTGGAAGAATGGCATTGATACATATGGGAACAATAGGTGTTCCAAATTTTAGAACAGCTAGAAAAACTCAACCAAAGCGAAAGCTTATTCAAGCAAAATTTTTATTCGCCGGCTAAACCCACTATGTGCTGGAATCCAGTGACACGCAAAGTCGTTCCACAAGTACAGCAGGAAATTATTAATTCAAGCAGTTCATCGTTGGCAACCTTTGTTTCAACGATTGTGTAGACTTCTTCTGTTTCGTCTTCAGGAGATATCAAAGCGCCACATCTTGGGCAGGGAAAAGAACCGTCTCCCTCAATCTGAGTGAGGTCTATTGTGTAGATGCTCTGCACACGGTTTTTCTTGAACTCTTTTTTCAACATATTCAGTCTACCTTTTTTCGCTTTTGTGTTGGCTACCACTGGATTTAACCTCAATATAATTAACAATTATGAATTTTTAATCAGTAAATTAAATTCAAGATAAAACTGAAAAAAGGGAAAAGAGCACCAGCTGAGGCATTTCTGTTTAGTCCTCGAATTTTTCAGGGGGGATGTAGTCTCCGAAGTTGGCCTTGGCTTTGAGTAAGCGTTCACGTTGCAGATACAAAATGCCAAATAGTTCCAGTGGAGTATCGGAAACATTTTCTTGGTAGAAACGTTGAACACGCTCAATTTTCGCCAAGTTTTCGGGTACTCGAATGGTGAATTGTTTGGTGTAGTCTTCCTTTGAGTAGTCTTTGTCCAGCACTTGCTTGAAGAGTCTGCGCAAGTCCTCATATTTTGGCAGGTAGCCTGTAGGTGATTTTATGGCTTCAGCTTCTTTGTGTACACGCAACTCCATCCATTTGATCCAAACATGCTTATCCTGCGGCGAGTTCAAGTATTTGCCATTATTTAAGTCACGTAAGAAGTAGTTGACGCCAAAAATTATAGGGGCCTTCTTGAGTTTTTTACCGAACTCCAAGTTATTGCGAACGTTTTGACCCAAGGGAATGGAAATGAAGTCTTGAATACTCATCATGTTTATTTCAGGTACACCCTCTTTGCCCAAAGTCGCAAAAGTTGTCTCGGTTTCCAAGGAAGCACCATAAGCTATGATACCGTGGCACCAGTCAAAACTCTGCTGGACAGGCACATACGCTTTGGCGTCTCGCCCACCATACATTATACCGCCCAACTCGACGCCTGCAGGGTTATCCAGTTCAGGATCACAATTCTCCAGTGCCCTAAGTGAGACGGCGTAGCGAGCGTTTTTGTGAGCAGGAGGAATTTCGTTGCCTGCTTCATCTTTTTTCCCTTCAAACCAAGCTCCTGAAAAGTTAGTGCCGTCCTTAGGAAGCTCTTGTCCCATTCCAAGCCAGTAAGGTTTGCCATCTTTGACAAGCACGTTGGAAAATATAATTTCACCCGGCCTTGTGAGAACTTTGTAAATTAACTGGTCATCCTTAGGGTTAACATCTTGAATTATGCCAAAGATTCCGCACTCTACATTCACAGCGCGGGCAACCGCGTCGATATCACGTATATAGGATATATCATCTCCAAGTATAGTTTCGCCGGGAAGCATCGCGGTAGACGTCTTACCGCAAGCACTAGGAAAGGCGCCAGCAAAGTACGTTTTGCGCTTGTTAGGACCGTAAACACCCATAAGGAGCATATGCTCTGAGAGCCAACCTTCACTGCTGGCCTTGCGGATAGAAAGACGAAACGCAAGTTTTTTGAAACCTACAGAGTTACCAGCATACTGAGTGTTTACGCTGTAGATAGTGTTATCCATGTTGTCAATGTAGATGCGTTTTTTCTCGTAATCCACACTAACCATGTCTTCATTTAATCTACCAGCCGAATGCAAAACACGCAAAAAATCACTTTTAGGCCCAGCCTTGACGAATTGACCGTAACCGGGTCTGTAGAGTAAATCTTCGCAGTGAGCAACATACCATGAGTCAGTACATTGCAAGCCAAGTATGGTAAAAACTGAGTCAGGAGGACCTAAAGAGATGAATCGCACAATCATAGTGCGACCTATCATAGAATCCCGAAGTAAACCTTTAACTTCCGCTAAGCCTTCTTGCCGGTCGATCTGGTTAAGAGCCTTGCTGAGGGTTATACCACGAGGCACCAAATATTTTGTGGCAGCTCTGTCGCGACCCTGGTCGTTTATTCCATCAAAATGCACCGTGTGCCCTTGAAGGGAAAGGATAGCACGCTCTTCGCCTGTAGCTATAGCTTGCTGCCTTACGTAGGCTATGTCTTCTGGGGCATCACTGCATATAAAAAGTTTGTCAGGGCGGCAAAGGTCGCTAGCTTTGGCTATAAACTCGTGGACAATGGGGTTGTCTATGGCGCTTAGTTTTTTTAAATCTTGAAGGCTTAATTTAGGTTGAAGGGCTTCTAGGTACGGATTCATGATTTTCGGCACCGTTGTTAGAGTTGATGTACTCTACCAGGCACTCTGGGGAAGGGCTGTGTTTCTGCGATGTGTCTGACGCCGGCTATCCACCCGACGAGACGCTCAATGCCTATACCGGCACCCGCTGAAGGCTTTATTTTTCCTTCCTTTGCTAACTTGATTAGCAGAGAATAGTTTTCTTTGCGGACACCGTCACGCTCTATTTTCTTGAAGATCTTGCTGTATTCCCATTCACGCTTTGCACCTGACAGCACTTCACCAAACTGCGGCAGAAACAGGTCATAATTGTCCCATTTGCCAGTGCCGAAGTCTTCAAAGTCGTAGAATTCACGCGGGATGTTAGTTACCCACACTGGGTCTTTTATGGCTGATGCAAGTTCAGCCTCCCAGTTTGCGCCGTATTCAGCTTCAAGGTCTTCTTTATCGTAGATTTTGAAGCCTTTCTTGGGAACCTGCAGAGCATCACACCTACAGAGTGCAGTTAATTCACTTTTCATATCACACTTGAGACCTGAAACCAAGCCAATCAAGGCGTCCTCTACCAGGGCGAATATGTCCTTGGAAGTAGCGTTTTGAACTTCAAAGTCAAGCTGAGTGAATTCATAGATGTGTTTACCTGTTTGAGCACGTTCAGCTTTTTCAATGCGTATGTTAGGAGACAAAATGAACAATTTTGGGTAAACAAGGGATGAAGCAATCAGTTTATGGATGATCATACTGGCGGTTGTGCGAACCTGATGCCCATAGATGTCCACTTCAATGCGTTTTTCTATGGAAGCGCCAGGGTCAGGCCAGAGTGGGTCTGTGGACTGGGATAGAGCAACAGGCAACAACCACTGAAAACCGCTGTCGACAAATTTATTTGTGAGATTTCGGAGCGTGTAGGTCATCACTTTGCCTATACAGGCTTTTCGTTCAATTTCACTTTCAGTTAATTGATCTAACGGTTTTGGCAACTCACTTGCTGGAATAGTTTGCTGGACAGTCTTCAAGATGGATCATCTCAACTTTATGCAGAACGGA
Organism: Candidatus Bathyarchaeota archaeon; assembly: GCA_026414485.1. Taxonomy (GTDB): domain Archaea; phylum Thermoproteota; class Bathyarchaeia; order Bathyarchaeales; family Bathycorpusculaceae; genus JADGNF01. The sequence continues at coordinate 29,067 of JAOAIX010000005.1, read as the reverse complement.
TATACCACACTATTTAATAAATTTATTATAACAAATCTCGTAAATATTCCAAAAAAACATATTTATTTATAGATTAATCTTGTAATAATTACAGTTATGTCTGTTAAACTCGACGATAAAGACCGCGCCATACTTTCACTAATCCAAGAAGACAGCCAACTTACCGCAAAACAAATCGCCAAAAAAATCAACACGCCACTGACCACCGTTTTTGCAAAAATCAAACGAATGGAAGAGCAGGGCATAATTCAAAATTACAGGGCAATTGTAGATGCAAAAAAACTGGGCGTGGGAACCTCAGCATTCATTTTAGCTTCTGTCTCATACACATCCAAAGTGGATGGTGCACCTGTCTCCCAGCGAACAGTAGCTGAGGAAATTGCCAAGTTCGCCGAAGTACAAGAAGTACACATCATAACAGGCGACTATGACTTGTTGATTAAATTGCGAGCGGAAAGTGTGGACACTGTGGGAAAATTTGTGGTGGATAAGCTACGCCTCATAACGGGGTTGGAGAAAACCTTAACGTGCATGGTTTTTGAAACCGTTAAAGAAACCACAAAGATTAATGTGATGGGCAAAATGCAAAGCTAAACTTATTGATTCGTATTCACTGCTGTACTGATTGCACTTGAGTAATACAGTAGAGGTAAAGCTAGCAACACCGTGTTTTTGCCGTTAGTTGTCAAAGCATACTGCACTCGCAATGGTGGACCGTGGGCCACTTCTCTTTTTAGGTAACCATACTTAGTGAGCATTTTGAGTTTGTCGCTTAAAGTTCGGGAGTTAACACCCAAAACTTTTTTCAGCTCTCCAAACCCTATAGTCTCTTTTAAAAACAGTGTATAGAGGATTTCTAGGTTCCATCTTTGAAATACAAGGTTGAAGGTTTCTTCTAAACTTTTGAGTTCTTCTTGCAATGCTTTTGGGTTCAGTTCTTGTTTCTCAATTATTTTTGCCATAGTGTCCTCTATACCTTTGAGGGTTTGCTCTAAACGGGTTTCGATTAGCTTGCGGAGTTCAGTGCTAAGAATGATCTTAGCGCTCACGGTTTCCACACTCGGTGTAGCTTGGCTTACTTGCTGATTTATAAGAATCTGCCTGATAAGTTTACTTATCAAACAAAGTATAGAAAATACACCAAACCAGCAAGGTTGAGGCTTCATGACTTGGAACATAAACAACAACAAATGCCTCCGGTGTGGAGGATGCGTTTCCGTTTGCCCGGTAGCAGCTATAGAGTTAAAAGACAACATAATCCACGACAAAAAGTTATGCACCCTCTGCGGTGTTTGCGAGAAAGCTTGCCCCGTAGCAGCTATAGAGGTGACTAAAGAATGAATGACGTGATCGTAATTGGAGCAGGACCTGCAGGAACCTCCTGTGCGAAAAAGTTGGCAGAAAACGGTTTCTCTGTAAAAGTTTATGATAAACGTGCTGAAATTGGCGCCCCAAAACGCTGCGGTGAAGGCATCAGTGAAGCATCACAAAATTTCATCGGTAAAGTTCCTGAACGGTGTATCGCCCAGAAAATTAAGGGTGCCCGACTGTATGCACCTGACGGCCGATATTTGGATGCCATATTGTCTGAAGGCGGCTTTGTTCTGGAGCGCAAAGTTTTTGATAAGTGGCTTGCAGAAGAAGCTGTCAAAGCAGGCGCTACGGTTCAGGCAAACACCTTCATCTCAGAATTAATCAAAGATGACAAAGGCTACTTTATAGGTGTAAAAGGCGAATTTCTGGGAAACACATTTGAAGACAAAGCCAGAATGATAGTCTGCGCCACGGGTGCTGAATCATCTCTGAGACATCAAGCGTTAGGCGTCTTCTCCAAGGTGAACCTGATTGACTCATGCATACAATATGAAATGACCAACATAGACACTGTACCTGACCTCATCCACATCTATCTTTCTAGCGTCCTAGCGCCTCGTGGTTACGTTTGGGTTTTTCCGAAAGGCGAACACCGCGCCAACGTAGGACTTGGAATTATCCCACAGGACAAAAAACCAAAAGCTTACCTAGACGAATTTTTGAAGCTGCACCCTGAGATAAGTAAGGGTTCGATTCTAGAGGTCAACGCTGGATGTGTCCCCGTCGGCGGCATGGTCAAAGATATGGTGGCGAACGGTTTTGTACTGTGCGGTGAAGGCGCCAACCACGTAAACCCCATCCATGGAGGCGGCATAAAAGAAGCCGTCATCTCAGGCCAGATGGCAGCAGACGTCATCACCGAATGCCTCAAGAAAAACGACGTATCAAAAAAGGCACTATCCAAGTTTAATGAGGGCTGGTGGGAAGAAAGAGGTAAACATCTGAAGAAGGTAGAAAAACTCCGCGAAACTCTAGAGAAACTCTCCGACGGCGACTTAAACTACCTAGCAGATGCCCTCAAACCTGAAGACATAATCGAGTTTGCCAGAGGCGCCAAACTATCAGTGTTGGCAAAGGTTCTAATGCGAAAACCAAAACTTGTCGGCATCGCAAGGCACCTACTATAAGTTTTTTCATTTTTTGGTTTTTTTAACATACATAAACTAAGTAAAAAGGTGTAAAAGGATTTTTTATCTAACCATGCGCTTATTTTCTTGTGAACTCAAAGAACGCCGAAAAGCACTTCGCATTTGCAGCTGCTTGTACTCTTCGTAGGTTAATCTGCTGGCGGGATAAAGCTGTCTAAATCTGCGGTAAGGCAACCTTAAATCAAGTTCCATTTGACCATTGAACTCGCCTGGCACATAAGTTTGCCCTCTCTGAGAGCGGTAGAGATGACTTTGTTGTTGCTTTCCACTTTTCGCTATGGAAATAACAGCAGCTATCACTACAATTAGGATAACCAATATCGAGAAAACAAAGGGAAACAACAGAAAATCCAAAGGCTGGTTTCCCCCCCGTTTACTTGCTTGTTTCAGTTTCAGCACGTTTAGCATCTTTAGCGGTCGGCACTATCGTTGCGCCTTCAAGACCGATAACGTTGAGGATTTCGGAGTTGGCAGGAACTACAATTTTGGTTTGCTGGCTGAACGTGTCACGTATTATGTCAAGTTTCTTGTTAAGTTGAGCATACTCTTTGAAGTACTGGTTTGCTGCCTCCGAAACTACTTTGACAGCTTTAGCTTCAGCCTCCGCTACGAGTTCAACAGCTTTTGCTCGACCCTCAGCCTGGAGAATAGCAGCCTGCTTCTCGCCCTGCGCCTTGAGAATAGCAGCCTCTTTTTCCTGCGCAGCAGCTTCTTTCCTACCAGTTGCAAGCAATCTCAGTTGCCGTCTTTCTTGTTCAGCAGTCTTTTGTTTATGCATTGCCATCTGTATGTCAGCAGGCGGATCAATACGTTGCAGTTCGATGCGATTGACTTTGGTGCCCCACTTATCAGTGGCTTGGTCAAGAACGCTTCTGAGTTCTACATTGATTTTTTCGCGGCTGGTTAGGCAGACATCAAGACTCATTTCGCCAACTATGTTACGCAAAGTGGTCTGCGCAAGCTTCACGATGGCGAGTTCAAAGTCTTCAACTTCATATAGGGCGCGTTTTGGGTCGATAACTTGATAGTATATCACTGCATCTATTGTGACAACTACATTGTCCTCGGTGATTATTTCTTGAGGTGGCACGTCAATGACTTGCTCACGCATGTTCACACGGTAAATTCGCTCTATGAAAGGTGTGATTATACGTAAACCTGGTTCCACTGTTTTCTCATAGGCGTTGAATCTTTCTACAATGCCTTTTTCGTACTGGTTAACTTTCTTGATGGAAAGCGAAAACAAAGTCACGACAAGTACAGCGACTATTAGGGCAATTATTTCAAGTTCAAACATTATTTTTCATTTACTCCTTCAACTATCAAGGTAACTCCCTCGATGCGAATCACCCTCACTTTGGAGCCCTCCTTGATTAGGCATTCATCAGCAGAACGTGAAAGCCAGATTTCGCCGTTAACTTTGACCACGCCACCGTCCATGGGGTCTATATCGGTTTTCGCAAGCCCTTCTTTACCAATTAAGGCATCCACGTTAGTTCTGGTTAGACTGACGTTAAACTTGTCAAGCATGCCGCCGCCGCGTATTTCTTCAATTTTAAACTGGGCATCCTTGAGATGATTCAGGCGCCGGATGAGCTCGCCGAAGTCTTCACTGTTCAACTCTACATCAAGCAGGTAGCCCTCAGCTTGGCGGTTTAGCTTGTAGACCATGCGATATTTTTCTGCGAATTTGGAGAGCAGTTGAGCAATTTTCAGTTCGTCAGCTTTTACAGTGAGAGTGACCTTCATCGTTACCAAAGATTGATATCAATCAATAAATATATAAGCCTATTGATAACTATCGAAACTCATCGATACACGTCGCAACCTGCAAGAAACAACCCATAAAAAACAAGGCACAACCAAGCTACAACAAGGCAACGTAAAACATACCACCATAGGCAAGTTGAAAACAACGCACTATAAACCCACAGGTATGTCAAACCTACTTTGCAATAGACAAGACGAAAAAACTTAAAGAATAAAGAGACAGAAAAACGTCAAGTGTTCAGCGTCCGTTACCGTTGGTTTCAGGCAAAAGGTTGAGCGAGCGCAGGATTTTTTTGAACTCTTCCTCCTTTAAGGAGGCTCTTCGACCGTTGGCGTAAAGCTCTTTGACACGCTCAACCACTTTAGTTAGCTGTTCATCACTAGGAGCTTTGCCTGAAAGTTCGATGATTTTATGCTTTATGCCGCCTTTACCTGACTGCTTGCCAATAGTTAAACGCCTTATGTTTCCGACCAATTCTGGAGGATAAGGCTCGTATGTCCAGGGGTCATTAATGATACCGTGTGTGTGGATCCCTGATTCGTGAGAAAACCCATAATCGCCCACAATTGCTTTGTTTGGAGGAATCACATAACCTGTTGCTTTGCCGATGAAGTCTGCTGTCTCTTTGAGTTTCTGAGTTTTACCTGCATACTTCATGACACCATAATGCAGGTACAAATTCAACAGGACTTTCTCAGTCTCAGCGTTTCCAGCCCGCTCGCCAATTCCAAGATATGTGGTGCTCAGATAGATTTTGTCCCACACACCATCAGCAGCGCGAACAGCAGCCATGGTGTTTTCCACAGCGTTTCCGAAGTCGTCATGAGCGTGAATCTCTAATGCTTTGATGCGAGTTTCCTTCTTTAAAGCCTTCACCTTGGCGGGAATACCGTTTACTACTGAAGCCGCAGGGTCAGACAGACCAATGCCTACTGTATCACAAATACGATAACATTCTGCACCCGCATCGGCAACAGCGTTGACCCATTGCTTTTCAAATTCCCAGTCGGCACGGGTACTGTCTTCTCCGTGAACAAACACACGTAAACCATGGTCTTTAGCAGCATACTCAACAACGTCAACCACATTGGACAGCAGTTGCTCAGGAGTTTTGTCTGGCCATTTAGCTTTAAAATGAATGTAGGAAACAGGATGAGAAATGCCAACTTCTTTGAAACCTAAATCAATAGCGCTGTCTATGTCTTCTTTTACTGCGCGACACCAACCCGCAATTCTGCAATCTAACTTTAAACTGTGAATTAGCTTGGCTGCCTTCTTGTCAGGTTCCTGATAATGGAACAATTCAAGTCGCTCTACACCGGCTTCGCTGAGAAGTTGCGCTATTCTCGCTGCGTCTTTGGGGCCTACAGCTAAACCAGGCATCTGAATGCCATCACGTAGAGTGGTATCATCTAGTATGGGGTCAGTTTTGAGTTTAGGCATTTTAAAGTAGAAGTCTTCTATTTTCATTTTTAACTACTCAACTTGTTTGTTTTGGTTTTTTGGATATAATGCATTATGCATTCAGTTTAATTATTGATAAATGTTTCTGTATATCTTCTGTAAGTTTGTCCAACCAATAACAAGACTTTTATGTCAACCTTCTTGTCTTTAAATACATGCAAACTTTACATTCGACAAATACACAAACCAGTTAAAAGCAGAAAAACCAAAACAAACTTCAAAACGGACAATCAGTTTTTTAGATGAGTTCTTAACGCCTTGATAGTTCCTGAACACGCCAAAACATGTAAGGCTACGGCTTTGCCTGCAATAGTAGTAATTGAAGCTAAGGCAGTCCGCACCTGATCCATGGTTGCCAAATTGGCACGCAGTACAGCTCGCTTGTCTTCGATGTTGTAGTCAATTAAAGCTAAACTAGTTAAACTTGCACCAAACTCCCCATACAACTTAGCAATTGCTCCCCATACAGCATCTAAAAACTCTTTTTGACTAGGCACATTTTCTGAATCTAGCTGTAAAGCCAAATAGCGACGTTTAACTCTCTTCACAGTCCATCCCTTTTTTGACCACTCGTATTCCTGGTGCTACAAACTTGCTGGAGAGTTTTTGTCTATTACGCTTGACAATAGACAAAGGGTTGGAGGAAACAGCATCTAAGCCGCAAACACCAACTAAGTTGACAAGGGAAAACAGGACAGCCATTTCTCGAGGCTTCCGTAAAAGCATAGCGTCAGAGACGCCGCTGGAAACTACAATTGGCACATGAAACGACTGGGCAACCTGCAATTCCCGTCTCAAACATGAAAGCAAACGTACCCTCGCAGGTCCCTCTAACAAAAGTAGTGGCTTGGCATCAAATTCTAAAGCAGCAAGACCACTGCTGGCAAGTTCAGCTTCGGCAGCGTCGAAAAATCTTTCCCGGTAGTCAATTTGAGGGAAGTTTAACAGATCCACTCTACGGTCTTTGGCGGCTTGTCGGGCAACCTCTTTGTTCTCGCAAAGAACACAAACAATTTCGAACTTGCGTCTGCATTTCCGCAGCAGGCTGAGCAATTCATTTTGAGTTCGAGGACGCAAATCTACCCTTGATACGAAACCTAACCCCGCCTTTTTGCAGATGTTATGCAGTTGCCTGAGTTCATCAGAGGAAATTTGCGGATCAGTTGGTATTGCAACCATGCGGTAGCCTAAAGTCTCAGTTTTTTCTAGAAGTTGTATTGTTGCCGCGGCGTCTTTAGGGTTTACTCGCAGATGCAAGTCTACAAAAGTTCGCTTCATGGCAGCAGACCTATTTGCTTGCAGAACTCGATGATTTCTGGAGGAGTTTTATTTTTGAAGTGGATTTTGAAGTGAATAGGATCGTTTGTGGCAAGTTGTAAGGTGCCTAAATAGGCGTTTTGCTTACTGAATCTCAGGTAAAGGTTGTGTTTTTCGATGTGTAGTTTCAGTTCATTGCTGAGAGTTTCTTTGTCGAGTGGACTGAGGGATTGCGCAATTTTTTCAAGAACCAACGGGAGCAGTTTTTTGTCGTCAAGTTTTGTTTCATAAAAAATTATAGGGTTGCCATGGTGCCCTGTAACTGGGTTTTTTGTCAACGCTAAATTTTGGGTTAAAACTTCAGGTAACGTGTTTTTTATTGCGTTTTGGACTTTTTCAGGGTCTTCAGTTGCATGGGAAAAAGCAGTTATAGTTATGTAAGCTATTGAATACTTAGGAGAAGACAAAGGGACACCGCACATTGATTAATGGCGGTTTTAGTTTTTAGGTTTTTTCTTGGGTGCCGCTGCAGCAGAGTTTGTTTTGGCTTTTTCAGAGTGTGCTTTGAGTGCCTTGATGTTTTCTTCATGCGCTGTTTTGCGTTTGCGATCTATTCGGATTCCGAGTTTTTTAGCGTCTGTTGAGTTTAAGCCTGCTTCCTTAAGCTCGTTAGGGCTGAATCCTCTGCCCTTGCGTTGTTTATCTTCCTGATTGAAAATAATTGGGGTGATGTGGTGCATATCATTGATGCACTCCTTTGTTGCCATATCTGCGACTTGGGCGAGCCTTTTCTGAACCGACACCTCGGTGGTGTAAACCTCTAACGTTTTTGCCTGCACTAGTTAAGCCGCGATTCACACGTTTTGTATGCTGCTTTTCGGTTATCCAGTTGATGTTTTTGTCTGATTTGATAACTGGGTGATTTGGATCTACTAATATGACTTCAAACCATTTGTGTCGCCCGTCTTCGCCAACCCAGTAGCTGTTCAAAACTTCCAAGTTCGGAAACTTGCGCTGCGCGCGCTCTTCAGCGATGAGTTTGAGACTTTTTGCAGGTTTGAATTTTTTAACACCCATACGTTTGGGTCTGCGCCCTGCTCTTGGACGCAACTTTCTCAAGTTACCTCGGCGAACACTAACACGTGCCATAACGAAGCCTTGTTTGGCTTTGTAGCCTAGTTTTCTTGCACGGTCAAGACGTGTGGGTTTTTCTATACGGTTTACCGTTGGCTCTTTACGCCATTGAACTAGACGTTGACGCATAAGTTCGTCAACGAAGCTCTTTTCAGGTTTCGCCCATTCTTCGGCGATGTACTTGTATGCCATGTGTTTTTTCTCCTTACGTAGTTATGTTTGCTGTTTTGTGGTTCAGCCCTGAGGCCACATCCCATCGGACTCTGTGGTCCGCCAACAAATCGAGGAAGTAAAGTTTCGCGGTTGAACATAAACTTTTCCAGCAAAACAACGCCTTATCATTGTCCCTTGTCTGAGAGGAAAATGAAGACGGGTGAAAATTGTTAGGTACTCAAAACTTTTGCCGAAAGACCCCATTGATTTATAGGTTTAACCTAACAGTGAATTGGAAGTGGGAAAAGATATGCTGCAATGCATCCGCTGCGGTTCCCAATTCTCAAGGTATCCATTAAAAAGCAATTGTGAAAAATGTGGGGGAATACTGGAATATTCCACAGATTTGTCACAGACTATCAAAATTGGCCTGTCAGGCGCTTTGAATTTTTGGAGATACAAACAACTGCTTCCTCCAGTCAAACACATGATAAGTTTGGGTGAAGGCGGAACGCCTCTGCTTAAGGCTGAGAGGCTCGCAAGCGCTATAGGCCTAAAAGAGCTTTATTTGAAAGATGAAACACGTAATCCTACACATTCTTACCGCGACCGAGCGGCTGCGCTGTTAACTTCTGACGCAGTGGACTCTGGCTATAAAGCATTGATTTGCGCCACCAATGGAAACATGGGGGCGTCATTGGCTGCGTACTCCGCTAAAGTTGGCTTAATTTGCCATGTGATTGTACCAAAAGTTGTTGATGTGGGCAAGTTAGCTCAGATGCTTGCTTACGACGCCCTCATCAGAGAGTACGGCGACATTGTAGATGAGTCAATCCGAAAAGCGAACTCCTTAGCCAAAGAATCAGGGTGGTATCAAGCAACTGCAGAACTTAATCCGTTAGTGGTTGAAGCACAGAAGACAATCGCCTACGAAATTTATGAACAGCAAGGCGTACCAGAATGGGTTTTAGTTCCCATGGGTAGTGGTGGCACAATTTACTCTCTCTGGAAAGGTTTCAAAGAACTCAAAAAACTGGGGTTGACCAAAACTTTACCGAAATTTGTTGGGGTTCAACCTGAAGGTTGTGCACCTATAGTTGGTGAAATCAACGAAAACAAAATGATACTTGGTGAGTACAGCCCCTCCACCCGGGCACTTGCCGTCCTTGTAGGTGAACCTCTTCAAGCTGAACTGGCTGCAAAAGCAATAAACGAATCGCAGGGATTTGCATTAACTGTTTCTGACTCGGAGATTCTTACTGCAGAGCTTCAAATTGCCAAATTTGAAGGCGTATTTGCAGAACCTGCCAGTTCAGCAACGGTGGCAGCCCTCAGAAAACTGGTAAACCAAAACAAAATAATTCGTTACAACACAGTAACCTGCCTCATTACGGGCAGCGGCTTGAAAGCTACAGATGTACTGCAGGCATTAACTAAAAAACAAAAGACGGCAGGCTTGGGCTTGGAGATAAGCACGAAAGAGAAAATCCTTCGAGTCCTAAATGAGAAAGCTACGTATGGATATGACTTGTGGAAACAACTGGGAAGAATTATCACGCGAGCGGCTGTCTATCAGCACCTCAAGGAGTTGGCAGAGAAGGGGTTAATTGCAAGCTATGAGGAAGATGGTAAAAAATTCTTCAGAATAACTGAACAGGGCAAAAAAGCCTTAGCAGCTATTGAAGATTTGAAGCTTCTTCTTTAACCATCAGGTTTAATAGTATAGTTATAGCTATACTAAAGCTGCAATCAAAACGGCAGGTGGAACACGCTGGTAAAACAACAACCAAAAGCACTTTTCATAGCGGCCTCAGTTGTTTTCGCTGCACTCGTATTCGTCGCAACCTACGTATTCGTCATAAGCATACCCTCCACGAGCGGTTATTTCAATCTAGGCGAAACCATAATTTACATAACAGCTCTCATTTTCGGCGCCACTACAGGTGCCCTCGCAGGAGGCATAGGCGCCATGGTTGCAGATATTATGCTTGGATACGCCCACTTTGCACCCGCCACACTAGTCATAAAGGGCGTCGAAGGCGCTATTGTGGGCACGCTGAACAAACGATTACGGGGACGTTTCAATAAGAGTCTCAGCTCAGCAATTGCCGTTGTCGTTGGCGGTTTGGAGATGGTTTTAGGCTACTTCGTTTATGAACAGTTAGTTCTCGGCTACCCTTTTGCTTTAGCTCTTGCAGAAATCCCATTTAACTTGATGCAGATGTCTGTTGGTCTAATAATAGCGATTCCAGTTGTAGCTGCGATACAGCGGGCTTTCCCACAACTTAAAAGTTAGACTGACACTAATCTCACTGAGGCTTCAACATGGAGCGCTTACCCCCTGGAAAAATTCCTGTAGATATACTCAAAGAAGTGGTCTTCAAAAACTTGGGTGCTACACGTAAAGAAGTTACCTTAGGACCTGCCGCAGGTGTAGACGGAGCCGTCATAGATGTGGGCAACACATCCTTAATTGTTTCTATGGACCCTATCACAGGAGCCGTGGAACGCATAGGTTACCTCGCCGTCAACGTAAACGCTAACGATGTTGCAACGTTTGGTGTAGAACCAGCTTTCCTCTTCTCATGTCTCTTGCTGCCTCAAAAGACGAATAGAAAAATGGTGGAAGTCATCAGTTCTCAAATGAATAAAGCAGCCAAAGACCTCGGCATGGCTATTGTAGGGGGACATTGCGAATCCACGCCACAACTGACACATCCTGTTGTGGTGGGTTGCGCTATAGGCATTACAGAAAAAGGAAAATATGTCACAGCCGCAGGAGCAAAAACAGAAGACAAACTTATTTTGACTAAAACTGCAGGCATAGAAGGCACGGCCATATTGGCGTGGGATAGAGAAGCGGAACTCAGAAAAATTCTAAATCCGCTGCAGTTAAAAAACGCCAAAGCATTCTACGATAAGATCAGCGTGGTAAAAGACGCGTTAACTGCTTGTAAAACAGGCGGCGTTCACGCGATGCATGACCCTACTGAAGGCGGCATTGCAGGTGGAATTCATGAGATGGCGGACGCTGCAAAGTTGGGCGTAGAGGTTTTGCAGGAACAAATTGTTGTTGAGGCGGAGACGACAAAAATCTGCGAGTATTTCAAATTGGATCCCTTACAGCTTATCAGTTCAGGTGCGTTGTTGGTTGCAGCAGACCCTGATTTTGCAAACAGTATTGTGGAGAATCTGAGAAGGCAAAATATTCAGGCTACAATTATTGGAGAATTTACAGCGGATCCAGAGTGTCGCTTACTTGAGAATAAAGAAGGAAAAACTCAAAAGTTACCTCGACCAAAGTCAGATCACCTCTGGAAAGCACTAATGCGACAATAAGTTTCGGCTTTTTTGCAGTGCAATCTGCAAGAACCAGTAACACATGAAAAAGGGGTAGTAGACTACATACGCAAAATTTTTTGAGTAAATCAAGCCGCATTTAAACTCTAATGTGGCGTTTGCGACGGCGTTGCCGGTTTTCCAGTTTTCAGGCGGTTTATAATGTAAGCAATAGATGTCACTACCGATGACTGTCTTGTAGCCTTTGGTTCTGATCCACTTCATCAAATAAGAGTCTTCGTAGGTGTGTAGTTCTTCAGGGATTTTTATATCCCAAACAAGGTTTCTTCGTATCAGAGTGTCATGGGTTCCACCGCGCAAAATGAAACTGTGCCGTGCAACTAAACTCTGTAACTTTACTATCCGCTTGTGGGTCATGTTAGGAATAACGTCTATGTTTACACCCCACACAGCGCCCACGTCGGGCTGCATATCTTTTTGTGCTTTCTTAAACCAGTCAGGACACAAAATGACATCGCTGTCCACGAACAAGAACCAGTCAGTTTTAACTTGGCTTATGCCTTTTTCACGGGCTTTAGCTCTGGAACCTTTGAGGGTGAGGATTTGGATGTTTCCATGCTGCTTGTTAAATGTTTTCAGAATTTCTAGGGTGCCGTCGGTAGAGAAGCCATCCACTACGATAAGGTTGTTGACGACCACGTTTTGGTAAATACTTGCTAAGCATCGAGCGAGAAGGTGCTCGCTGTTTTTTGTGAGCATGACGACGTCGATTGGCTGCATTTCTGCGCCTCAAAGCTACCGATGTTGAATAAAATTAGCAAAGGAGCCATAATAATTTATTCAAGTCAACCCTGCACGTTCAGGGTTTACTTTTGTTGCTATCCAGAATCTGGTATATAGCATAGGCTGTGTAGAAGCCGTAGGCTAAACCCAACTTCGCCAACAGTTTGCAACTGCCAAATCTGAGGGACTCGATTATAAGGTTGAGGCTACCCTGTAAGGTCCAAACGGTTTTTGGTCTGTAGTGAATACAGAATGGATTGTAGCAAGCAAGCACGCGGTATCCTTGACTTCTAACCCAATCCATGAGATAGGCGTCTTCGAAAACGTGTAGAGATGCAGGGATGTGGATGTTTTTTACGGCTTCCGTGCGGATTAAGGTGTCATGGGTTCCACCGCGCAGATCAAAAATTTTCCGTGTAACCCAAAGAAACATCTTCAGCATAGCTTGGTTTTGAATGGTTGACCAAACCTCTATGCCCCAAACCGCCCCCACATCACTATCGAGGTATTTTGCTGCTTTTTTGAACCAGTTATTGCATAAAACAACGTCGCTGTCCACGAACAAGAACCATGCTGTAGTGACGTTTTGGATGCCTTTTTGTCGGGCGGTGGCTCGGGTTCCACGGTCAGGCACCACTTTGACGTTGTGGTATTTTTCGTCAAATTTTCGCAGAATGTCTAGTGTCCTGTCAGAAGAGCCGCCGTCTATAACTATCAGTTGTGCTACAGGCACGTTTTTGTAAACTGACGTAAGGCAGTCCTCTAGTTTTCGTTCGCTGTTGAGGGTTAAAAGTACAACATCAACAGAGTCCATGAATACATCCACGAGGTGAACTTGTATGGTTTTTGTTGTTCAGACCTAAAAACCTTGGTACCCAAAAATACTGAGAATGTTCCCGTGAGGGAACATTCTGTTCCTGAGGGAGAATTAAAAGTGATAACAACTAGGCTATATTGTAACATAAAGTGGGAGTTAAGAATGGAAGTGAAAGCAAAAAGCACCTTGGCTGTAACTGCAGTAATCCTATTTGGGAGCCTTGGTGTAAACGTTTATCTTTACGTCCAGAAGAACGGTTTTGCCGATGATGAGCTGTGGCTTCGCAGTCAACTATCAACGCTGGAAAGTCAACTGGCAACTGTTCAGAATCAGTTGATGAGCCTGCAAGATGAAAAAGGAAACTTGGAAAATCTGGTAGAACCCTTGGAGAGTCAAGAAGTTAACCTAAAGAACCAAATCACAAATCTTCAAAATCAGTTGGGTAATTTACAAGCTGAAAACGAGAATCTTCAAAAGGAAAATGCAAATCTAAAACATCAACTGTACTATGAACGAGAGCCGTTTTTGGTGACTAGACTTGGAGTAAGCGACGTGCTTTACAACCCGCAATATCAGGGAAAGTCTCTGATACCGCGTTTATACATAAAAGGTGAAGTTTGGAACATAGGAGGCAAGCCAGCTTACAACTGTAGTTTACACGTAGTACTCTATCAAGGAAGCGTTGTTGCAAACGAGACACTAATTGAACTGGGCAACATTGAACCGTGGTCTTATGTAAACGTGGATAAAAATATTTACTATGAAGGGGAGCGGTTGACAAACTGGACCATAACTCCTCAATGGAGCGTTATTCCTCAATTCACGCAAAGGTAATTTTTGAAGGAAGATTGGTTTTAGACGACGAACTAAGAAACACGTGATTTTCAGAGTAACATCCTAAATCAGGGTTCTTTTCACACAAAAGGCATAAATGGCAGTGGATAAAACTTTTATACCCCTCTAGGGGTTCATGCATATGCATACCAACTATAATGAACACGGTGCTGTAATGGAACCGAGCAAAAAGCCATTAAATGTCCTCATCAAACAGTTACACGGCAACATTGAAGTTGTTCTTAAAAATGGCTATGACTATAAAGGAAAAATGATCAAAGTTGACGGGCACATGAATATCTTGCTGGAAGGCGCAACTGAATACAAAGATCAGCAAATGCTAACCAACTATGGAAACGTGTTGCTTCGGGGAAACAATGTTCTCTACATAGTTTTAGACAGTACAAGACACTAAAACTTTAGTGTTTCAATTTTTCCAACAGTAAATGCAACTGCGTTTTCAAGACTGATTTTTAGTCTAAATTTGCGGCTGAAAAAATCCACGATATTCTTTATGTCTCGGGTGAGCAAGGCTTCCGCGTTTGGATGGGTTATCGACACAGATTGTGGCCAGTCTATAATCAAAATGTGCATGTCAGGCTTCACAACTATGTTGTATTCACTTAAATCCGCGTGAATGACTTTAGCTTCAAGATACGCTTTTTTGATGTTGCCTAAAATTTCATGCAGCACGTCAGCTGGCTCTTGGAGTTCTTTCCATTTAGACAACTCGGCGCCCTCAATTATGCCCATCACGATGGTGTGGCGATTTTGGAGGATAGGCTCAGGCACAGCTACTCCATGATGGTGAACTTTAGTTAACGCTTGGAATTCTTTCTCAGCTGCTAGACGTGATTGAAACAGCCAGCTTGCGTGGTTGGGCATGTAGCCTCGTTTACGTCGGGTTTGTCTGAAGCTTGTTCTGCCTAATCGGTGAAATTTGACGGCGACGCGAAGATCTTTGGGATTCAATGCGTCATAGACGTCTGCTTCTTTGCCTACGCCTAAGGGTTTCCCAAAAGCTTTGATAGCACCTGCCTTCACTAAGGCGTTTATTGCAAGGCAGTCGTAGCCTGCGTAGTTTAGTGTGTAGCCGATGTAGGCGCCTTGCCAGCGGTAAATTAGGCCTAGCTTGTCGATTCGGCTCATGGTGCGGTCTATTTTTTCTGGGGGAATGTTAGCGTGGCGTGCTATTTCAGTCTGGGGAACGAATTCGTGTTTTTTCATTCCTGTTTCTATTACTTGTAAAACTTTCAGGTCGTCTGTTTCTAGCTTACGAAACACTTGCACTGCAATATCAGCTGAGGACATACAAAGAGGATTATGTGTTCACCGTTAATATAAGGAATAAAAAAGACGGCCGCGGGTTAGAGGTGCAAAATTGGGGTGATCTTGGGATTTACGGCTATGTTGCTTGATTGTTAGGGGTACATGGCTCTTTTGTTAAAATTGAGGTTTAACTGAGGTTCGGTGGTTTGCTATAGGGATAAGACTTCAGTGTTTTTTATGGCTGCGTGAACCATCTCAGCGATGTTCAATTTTGCCTCCGCCTCCTGTACAGAGGTCAACAGCGCCTGTGTGGCAGGTTGATTTGGTGCTGCGGTGCAGCCTTTGGCTTTTTGGGTGGAGATTTCAAAGGTTCCGATTTTTTTGGCTAAAAGTTCCGTTTCGGTTTTGTCAAAGCCTAAAAGTGGGCGGTGAATAGGGTAGAGTTTTGCAGCTTCGTCTATGGCGTGGAGGTTTTGTATGGTTTGGCTTGCTTGTTCTCCTATGGCTTCGCCGGTTACTATGCCGTAGGCGTTCTCTTGTTTGGCTATCTGTTCAGCTATGCGGTACATCATTCGTTTGCACAGTAAGCAGGTGAATCTTGCGGGGGCTTGTTGCTGGATTTTTTTCATGTTTTCGCCATTGGAAGCAATGTAGATTTTGTTGATGAAACCTGCGCTCCACTCCTGGAGTTTTTTGGCGGTTTGGATGGCTTTTTGTTTGGCTGCTTCGTCTGTGAATGGGGCGTTGTCAACGTAAATGGGGACTGTTGGGCTGCCCCTTTTCATGACTAGCCAGCAGGCAACAGGAGAGTCTATGCCGCCGCTTAGTAAACAAACTGTTTTAGCTTGAACGCCTAAAGGAAAACCGCCTGGAGCCTGAAGAGTTTCGGTGTAAACATAGGCGTCTTTGTCTCGAACTTCAACTGTTAGAGTTATGTTTGGTTCAGTTAAGTTCACTGTGAGGTTTTTATGTTTTAGTTTTGTCAAGATTTGGCTTCCAACTTCGCGGCATAGTTCCATGCTGGTATAGGGGTGGTTGCCTACTCTGTGGCAACGGACTGCAAAAGTGGCGCCTTGTTTTATGGTGTTCTCTGTTACTGAGATAGCGGTGTCGGAAACGGCGTTCAAGTCAGAAGTTGTCTGTTTAGCAGGTGAAATACTTGACACACCAAATGTTCGGATGAGTAGTTGAGAAGTTGGGGTTACCTTTTGGGTTTTGATGTAGATTCGACCGCGTGTACGCTCAATTGCGTCGGGTTTAAGGTTACTTTTCTTTAGGGCGTATTTGATGTTTTGTAAAACTTGTTTTTCATATATGTGTCTTGTCCAGTCGCTTTTTATGCCGATTTCTCCACTGAACCTGACAATTATTGTATCGTAGTCCGTCTGGTGTTACCTCTGTTTTCTCTACAAAAAGGCAGGGCCGCCCAATTTAACGTTGTGTAGGCTGATCTGGCGATTTTAAGGAAAATAGCAAAAAGACTGAAGTATTAACTTATTGGATGCGCTTTTGGTTTCCTGAAACTTTATAGCGTTGTTTCATGGAGAACTCATTGAACATAAACGGTTTACAACTGGATGCTTAAGCATGGTTTCTGCTAATGTTCTGATTAAGGCAGTAGGGTTGACTAAAAAATTCGGCGATTTTACCGCTGTGGACAGCATAGATTTTGAGGTTTATGAAGGAGAATGCGTAGGATTTCTTGGGCCCAACGGTGCAGGCAAAACCACAACGGTACGTATGATTTACTGTTTTTCGCCTTTGACCGCGGGCAGTTTGAGGGTGGCAGGGTTGGATGTTACAACGCAGGCGCGGCGGATAAAGAGTATTGTTGGGGTTTCGCCGCAGGAGGATAACTTGGATCCTGATTTCACTGTGATTAAGAATCTGCAGGTTTATGCTAGATATTTTGATATACCAAAAAGTGAAGCTACTTCACGTGCTTTAAAGTTGCTTAAATTTTTTCAGTTAGAGGAGAAGCGAGATGCTTCAATTGCTGAGTTGTCGGGCGGCATGAAAAGGAGGTTGATAATAGCTAGAGCGCTTCTTAATGAGCCGAAAATTCTGCTTCTTGATGAACCCACTACAGGGCTGGATCCGCAGGGGAGGCACATTGTCTGGGATAAAATTCGTAGCCTCAGAAAGCAGGGGATCACTGTAATTTTGACAACTCACTATATGGATGAGGCGGCGGCTCTTTGTGATAGAGTGTTGATTATGGAGAATGGAAAAATCATAGAAAATGGTGCACCGCAACAGTTAATCAGAAAATATGTGGGGCAAGATGTGCTTGAGGTGGAATATGACGAGGCTTTGGTGGCAACTTTGAAGTCAGAGTTGCCTGATGTGGAGGTTGAGGTTTGGGGGGAGCAAGTGCGGGTATTCACTAAGCAGCCTCATGGTGTTTTTGAACGTGTAGCCAAAAAGTTTCCTGATAAAACTTTAACGATACGTAATGCAAACTTGGAAGATGTTTTTCTGAAGTTAACTGGAAGAAAACTTGATGAGGAGAGGTGATTTAATGAGCCGCTTTAAACTGCCCGTGTTGACTTCACGTGTTTGGAAAGTTTGGCGTCGTAATTTTGATGTTTTTCTGAAAACGTGGCATGTTAATTTTTTGCCGTCTTTGCTTGAGCCAATTTTGTATCTTGCAGCTTTTGGTTTGGGTTTAGGTGTTCTCATCACTGGTTCTGTTGATGGTGGTTCATATCTTCAGTTTATTGGGCCTGGTTTAGTTGCTATTGCGGTTATGTATGGGGCTTTTTTTGAGTGTACGTATGCTTCGTTTGTACGTATGTATTTTCAAAAAACTTTTGACGCTATAGTGGCAACTCCCGTCAGTGTGGAGGAAGTTATCGCGGGGGAGCTTTTGTGGGGTGCCACACGAGCGGCCATAAACGCGTCGATCGTGCTAGTTGTGGTTGCAGGTTTTGGTTTAGTTTCCAGCATGTGGGTTTTGTTGGTTCCAGCTTTGGCGTTTTTTGGTGGTTTACTGTTTGCGGCTTTGGCTATGTGTTTCACAGCTATTGCGCCAGACATTGACTTCTTTAATTTTCCCACATTTCTCTTTATCACGCCTATGTTTCTTTTAAGTGGAACGTTTTTTCCGTTGGGTTTGCTTCCTACGCCGCTTCAGGTGGTTGCATTTGGTGCTTTGCCTCTAACACATATAGTAAATTTGAGTCGGACGTTGATTTTGGGTAGAACCGAACAGTTACTGGGATTCAGCACAGAGTTAATGCTCGCCCTAAACGTTCTTTGGATTGTCGTAGTCACGTTAGTTTTCTTTTTGCTTGCCATAATGTTGATGAAAAAAAGGCTCATTAAATGATGACTATGCGGTTATGCCTAGGGTTTCAGCGGCTATGAGGTAGAAGGCAGCCAATCCCTTCCAGTTTCCCCAGGCTTGGGCGATTTCTCTTGCTTGAGAACTGCTGATTTTTTTGTCTTGGCAGTAGTAGTGTGAGATTACGCGTCTTATACCAAAGTCGTCTGCTGGCAGGGCATCCCATTTGTTCATGGAGCGCAGCATAGTAAGCTCCGCAGTCCACACTCCTACGCCTCTTATTTTGTCCAGTTCCGTTATTATAGCCTCGGCTTTTTCGTATTGTTTGAATTTTTCCAAGTTGAGCTTGCCTTCTTTGACGAGTTGACTAATGCCCAGTATGTATTCGGCTTTGCGCTGGCTTAAACCGCATTGACGTAACTCCTCTATGGAGGCTGAAGCTATGGCTTGTGGGGTTGGATATTCGTAGTAGACTTCGTCAAATGTGAGGGGGACGCCGAATTTTTTGATTATTTTTGCTTCCAAAGCTTTGGCGACTTTTATGGAGATTTGTTGTTCAACAATTGAGTCGATGAGTGCTTCGTAGACAGTGGGTGATGTTGGAATTCTTAGTCCTCTGAGGCGTTGTGTTATCTTTGTCATTGTGGAGTCGTGTTTTACGTCTTCATAGAATTGGGACACATTTAAATTTAGATTGAAAAAGTTGCAGATTGCTTTTGCCGCTTCTGCTTTTTCGCTTGTTGAGAGGGCCTTGCTTGCTTTCAACTGCACATAAAGGTCAGGATTATCCAAGTCGCCTTTTGCCTCTACGACTGCAAGGATCAGCTTGTTGCCGACTCGGATAGTTTGGGTAAATTTGCCGTTTTCATAAAAACGGATTTGCCTGTCTCCTCGGCTAAAGATGGTGGCGCTTAACTCTAAACTAAAGGGTGGTAAAGGTTTAACTGTTATTTGCTCTACTACCATTGTAATCGATGACTCGTGTGAAATTTTTTGTGATTTCTTAACTTTTGAAGTGTGCAGCTAAAAAGCATTTCCAATAACATTGGATCTAGACGTTTTTAACAACTTGAAAAGGGTAGGTAACTGGAAAAAATTAAATAAAGCTTTTAAAAAAAAGGGAAAAGACAATTTTGGGCGTGTTTATGTTGACTTGTAGAAGTTTGCTTTTGGAGCGCCACAGATGGGGCATTTTGTGGGAGCTTCGCCTTCTACTGTGTTGCCGCATACACTGCAGATAAAGTAGTCGACTTGTGGTAGTTCTTTTTTGCTCTTTAAGGCTTCAAGAGCTTTCTGATATAGTTTAGCATGCACTTGCTCCACCTTGTTTGCCACGTCAAAGCTCCACATTGCCTGTTTGTTTCCTTCTTCCTTTGCCATTGCAATGTACTCAGGATACATTTTTTGGAATTCAAAAGTTTCCCCGTTAACTGCTGCGTTCAAGTTTTCTATGGTGGATTTCACTTCTCCAGCGATTTTTAGGTGATTCAACGCATGCACCGTTTCCGCTTCAGCTGCGGCTTTGAAGAGTTTGGCAACTTGTATGTAGCCTTCTTCCTCCGCTTTCTGGGCAAAAGCAAGATATTTCCTGTTGGCTTGAGATTCTCCTGCAAAAGCGTCCTTTAGGTTTTTGTCAGTTTTTTTCATACAGAATTCTCCTAAAATACCAAGTATCTGGAGGTCGGTTATAAGTTCTACTGGGCAGGCCATCTGGAAAAGTTTAGTTGAAAATAACTTAGTTGAAAAATGAAGTTTTCACAGTCAACCCAACTGAGCTGCGCATAGCGTTACACTTTTTCAGGTAAACAAATGTGAAGCCAGACTAAAGTAAAGTATATTAATCGTAAGCAAGTTTTAGGTTTAATGATTTTTTGGTGAAAAATATGGAAGGAGTAAAAAGTTTTAGTTTACCAAAACTGCCATACGACTACAAAGCTTTAACACCCTACATGTCTGAGGAACAGCTAAAACTTCACCACGATAAGCATCATCTGGCGTATGTCAACGGGGCAAACGCCATCTTTGAGAAACTAGACAAAGCTCGGAAAGAAAATGTAGAGATAGACCAAAAAGCCACTCTTAAAGAGTTGTCGTTTCACATCGGTGGGCATCTGTTGCATTCCACGTTTTGGGAGAATATGGCGCCTGCAGGCAAAGGCGGCGGCAAACCAGGCGGTGCAATCGCTGATGTATTAAACAAAGAATTTGGCAGCTTTGAACGGTTCAAAGCTGAGTTTTCTAAGGCAGCCACTACTGTGGAAGGTTCAGGGTGGGCAGTGCTTGCCATGCAGCAATGCGTTGATCGACCACTAATCATGCAGGTGGAGAAACATAACATCAACGTGTACCCGGGCTTTCGAATTCTCATGGCTCTAGATGTGTGGGAACACGCTTATTATGTGGATTACAAAAACGACCGCGCCAAATTCGTGGAAGGCTTCTGGAACGTTGTCAACTGGGACTATGTCAACAAGGTTCTCAAACTCGTAAAATAACTTTTTTTCTTTTTTAGTCAGAGAGATTTTTACAAGAAAAATAGGGAGAAGCTTCGAGGCTACTTACGAGGAAACTCGTTCATGGTGGCGGCGTTATCTTTATGGCGGCAGTGGGGCACTGGGTTTCGCAAGCCAAACATTGGATGCAGTCGCTTTGGCGCACGGGATCAGATTTTCTCTCTGAGAGGGGGTTGCCAGGAGTTTCTGCCCATTCGTACAGTGATACTGGGCAGACGTCTATGCATATGCCGTCGCCTGTGCAGACGTCCCAGTCAACGGCAACGTTCTCGCCGTGGATTCCCAGTTTGCTTGGCGGGTTGACTGGCCCCCAAACTTTGTGGCCTTTGTGGTCTCCAACAACTTTGCGGTTGGCTTGAAAATTAGGGTCTATAGGCAAAAAATTCACCATGTTTTAATCGGGAAAGCGGGGATATTAGTTTTTCTGCGTTGGTTTTACCCAAAGTGTTTTTTGTTAAACCACTGTAATTCTAAAGTTGGGATAATGCATGTCTGGGTTCTATTTGCCTGAGGGCATGAGACCTGCAACGTTGGAGGAGCGTAGACGTTTCTATGGCGAGGAATTTGACTTATCAAAGGTTGCCGCTTGGTTTCCTGCTCAGTTTGGGAGACCGAAATTTGCGGTTATAATAGGGAGGCATACTAAAGTTTATCCGCCGCAGTATAAAGAAGATGCTGATACAACAATAGTCATTGATGAATACAGCAGTTTAGGCGATGTGTGTGATGAGGTTTTGGAGTTTCTGCCTGAAGCTGTCTATTACGACCGTAACGTCTACGATGGGAGGAGCCGTAAAACAGGGCAAGAGTTAGCTTTTGATTTAGATCCAGAGAATGTCACGTGTCCCATCCATGGGACCTTAGTTGATAAAATGAAGCGGGGGCAAGGTTTGAGTTTCTGTGAGTTGGAACTTGAGATAGTCAAAAAACAGGCTCTTGGGCTTTATGAGTTTTTGGAGGGATGTTTCAGCCAGTTGAAGTTGGTTTATTCTGGTAGAGGTTTTCATATTCACGTTTTTGATGAAGCCTCTTGGAAATTAGGTATAAGGGAGAGACGAAAAATTGCTAGGGATGTCAAGGCTGCGGGTTTTGAAATTGACGAGTGGGTAACTACGGGTGAAATGCGGTTTATTCGTTTGCCTTACAGTTTAAATGGTCTTGTCTCTAGGATAGTTGTTCCTTTAAAGAAAACGGAAATTGAGCAGTTTAACCCTGTTAGTGACGTACGCTGTCTGCCAGCTTTTTTGCGGCGTTGAAGGGGCTATTTCTTTTTGACTTCTTTTGCTTTTTTCTCTTTTGCAGAGTAATACTGCTCTTTTTTCTTTTGTGACTCAGCCTTCTTTTTAGCTGACGTATCAATCACCAATTATTGTATATGGTGTTAATCAGATAAAAGATTTTTCATGTTTGAAAGGTTTATTTGGATTCAGGTGTTTTTGATAGTTTGAAGGGGGTTGTATATGGAAAGGTTTGATGTGTTGGTTATCGGTGCAGGTTCAGGTATGTTGGTTGCCTCTGCTGCTGTTGACAATGGGTTTAAGGTTGCTGTTGTAGAGAATGGCCCTATGGGGGGCACCTGCATAAACAGGGGTTGTGTACCCTCTAAGATGCTCATTTATCCGGCAGATGTTATCGCTTTGATTAGGGAAGTAGGAAAAATCGATGTTAAGGCCACGGTTGAGTCGGTAGATTTTAAGGGCGTCATGAGTCGGATGCGCGCCTTAGTTAAGGGTGACGTTGAAATGCAAGCTCACGCTGTAGAACATACTGCTAACCTTAAGTGGTTAAAAGGTACTGGTGAGTTCACGGATGCCTATACGCTAAAGGTTAACGGAGAAAAAATAACTGCTCCCTTGATTTTTATAGCCTCTGGTGCCCGTGTAGGCATCCCAAACATCAAGGGTTTAGACAAGGTAGGTTACCTCACTAGTGATACTGTACTGGAGTTGGAAGCACCGCCAAAAAGTCTCATTATTTTGGGAGGGGGCTACATAGGAGTTGAGTATGGTCACTTCTTTTCAGCAATGGGCACCAAAGTTACCATTATTCAGCGTGCATCGAGAATTTTGCCTGAGGAGGAACCTGAAATTTCCGATTTGCTTAAACTGGAACTGCAAAAACGTATGGATGTATTCACGGGCTACGAAGCTGTAGAAGTGAAACAGCAGGGTAGCTTGAAGGTTGTTGTTGCAAAAAGTCGTCAGGATGGCAGTGTAAGAGAGTTCACCGCAGAGGAATTGATGATTGCAGCTGGCAGGGTGCCGAACTCTGATTTGCTCAAGCCGCAGAAGACCGGCGTAAAACTTGACGACCGTGGCTATATTAAAGTCAACGAGTTCCTCGAAACAGACAAGAAAAATATTTTTGCTTTCGGTGATGCCATAGGCAAATACATGTTCAAGCATGTTGCCAACTACGAGGCGAGTGTAGCGCTGCACAACGCCCTTCATGATCATAAGGTTGAAGTGGACTATTCGGCAGTGCCTCATGCCGTTTTCACTTACCCACAGGTGGCGTCTGTCGGACTGAAAGAAGAAGAGGCAAAGCAGCGGGGATACAAAATTTTAGTTGGCAGTGCCCTGTATAAAGATACAGCTATGGGGGCTGCCATGGGTGAGCCTGCTGGATTTGTAAAGGTTATCGTTGAAGAGGATACAGGTAAAATCTTGGGGGGTCATATTGTAGGACCTGAGGCGTCGGTGCTTATCCAAGAAATTGTGAACGCTATGAACACAGAAAACAAAAGTTACTTCCCTATAATTAGGGCTATGCATATTCATCCTGCCTTGACAGAGGTAGTGCAGCAAGCCTTTAGCAACTTAAAACATACGTGAGTGAGAATACAGGGAGCAGAGAGGTCTGAGACAAGAAAAGCGAGGTTTCCATGCCTGATATAGTGTAACTGATGTTGTAAGAGTGGATGTCTACGTTTTGGCAATCTGTTGAGCGGGCAATCTTTTTCATCATTATTTTCAGATGCTGAACAGTCAAGTTTCTAATAGTGTGCAAAATTACTTGCAAAAACAAAACAACTAAAAAGTTATATTACGCCAAAAACAACAGGTACACAGGAATAATTATGAACATTTCTAAAGTTGCAGGCACAAACAACAAACACAAGGTTCTCGTCTACGCTCTCAGTACATGTGTGTGGTGTAAAATGACCAAGCAGTACCTCAAAGACAACAACGTAGAATACGAATATGTCGATGTTGATCTCTGCTCAGAAGAAGAAAAAAATCAAATTCGCAAGCACATTCAAGATAAAGGTGCACCTCTCGGCTACCCCACCACTATTATAGATGACCAAAAAGTTATCACAGGCTTCCGTAAGGATCTACTTAAGGAGGCATTGGAGCTTTGACCACCATCGAAGAGGTAAAACGTAGAGCTGAAGCTGACGCAAAAACTTTTGGGTACTACCTTAACCCTGATCCAAACTTTTTACAGGGATTACTGGAGGGTTTAAAGCGGAATGAAGAACGTTATGGTTACCCCTCATGTCCCTGTAGGTTGGCATCTGGGAACCTTGACTACGATAGAGATATTATATGCCCCTGCGATTACCGCGACCCAGACGTTGCCCAGTTTGGGGCATGTTACTGTGGACTCTACGTTAGGAAAGATGTCTATGAACACAAAACTGAACTGGCCCCTGTTCCGGAACGTCGGCCTGCAGAAAAGCAAATGCGGTCATATCAATCTGTAAGTACAGAAGTAGAAGCAAAAGCTGCTACGGCGCCAGAAAGGGAGGAGTTGGTTCAAATTACAGTTGGAAAGAAAAAATTGTGGTACTGTAAACAATGCGGTTACGTAGTTTTCAGGGAGGATCCTCCATACATTTGTCCTGTCTGCAAGGCAAAAAGAGAATTGTTTGCTGAGATAAAGACAAAAGTGGACTTCTTCGGCTGAGCTGAAATTGGTTTATTTTGAAATGGCAATTTCTATTGTTTTCCATTCTGCTTTGATGCCTTTCAAAGATGTGACAGCGCCAACTACTGTTCCCGTTAAAATTTTTTCCACGAACTCGTTCATGGGGATATCTTTGCCGTCAACTTTTAATTTTAAACTCATATAAAATTCACCTCGTACATAACGCTAAAGTCTGTTTGTTGGTAAAAATTTTTTGGAAGAACTGACGTAAGCAGCAGAAAATGCTGAAACAATTAGGTAGATCGCGTAGTTAAAATAGTGCTGGCGTTCTTTTTGACTTAGTAGATTAAGTTTGAGATGAGCAGACTTTGGTTGAGTTACAAATGGGGCTGCAAAATAAAGACCGTGTAGAAAAAATTATTCAACTGCTCAAAAAAGAGCATCCGGATGCTAAAATTGCCCTTAATTTCTCTAATCCGCTGGAGTTACTTGTGGCTACCATTTTGTCTGCTCAGTGTACTGATGAGAGAGTCAATAGTGTAACTCGAGTGCTTTTTAAAAAATATACTAAGGCTGAAGATTACGCTAATGTTGATATATCTGAACTGGAGCGAGACATTAAGTCTACAGGCTTCTACCGTAATAAAGCCAAAAACATCCAAAACTGCTGCAAACTTCTCGTAGAAAAATATCAAGGCAAAGTTCCGCGCACAATGGAAGAGTTGGTGGAGCTACCTGGTGTGGCAAGAAAAACTGCTAATATAGTTCTCTACGGCGCCTATGGTATAGTAGCTGGAGTTGCTGTGGACACTCATGTTCGTCGACTTTCACAGAGGTTAGGTTTAACAAAGTTTGATGATCCTGAGAAAATTGAACAAGACCTTATGAAGCTGGTGCCAAAAGAGGAGTGGATGCGTTTAGCGGATTTGCTTATTTTTCATGGTAGGCGTGTCTGCAATGCTAAAAAGCCAAACTGTGGGGGCTGCGTACTTAGCCAAATTTGTCCGTCTGCCTTCACTTTTAAGTAGTCACTGCCATTTTTATAAGTCTGGCATTGTATAATTTAGTAGGGTGTGAGGGAGCTTCAAGTGACGGGGTCTTTAAAAATTGGAGATAAAGCGCCGGATTTTTCCTTACCCGATGTCGAATTGAAAATCCGCAGTCTCAAAGAGTTTCGGGGGCAAAAAGTTGTTTTAGCCTTTTTTGTAGGCGCGTTTACGAGTGTTTGCACCAAAGAGATGTGTGTCTTCCGCGATTCCATGGCGCGGTTGATAAATTTGAAAGCGCAAGTTATAGGGATAAGCGTTAACGATCCTTTCTCGAACAAGGAATTTGCGGAAAAGAATAGGCTTACCTTTCCCATCTTGAGTGATTATAATCGGGAAACCATAAAAGCCTACAATATACAATTGCGGGATTTTGCTGGACTTAAAGGTTACACGGCGGCGAAGCGTAGCATATTTGTGCTTGATAAGCAGGGGATAATTCGCTACATTTGGGTAGCTGAAGATCCAAAAGTTGAACCAAACTATAAAGAGATAGAAGAGATTATAGAAAAAATGGATTGATATAACAAGATTAAGCTGGCGTAAAGCTGGCTTTCTGTCTATTTTTCTCTAGGGCGTCTAAGAGAACCTGCTTTAAACCTTCAAGTCCTACAGTTTTTGTTTCAAGAATGGGTAGGCCTGTGTTCATTTTTTCTACTTCGATGCGGGTTTTCTCTGCTTCGCCGAGTGTATCTAAGATGATGATGCCCTTCAAGCCGAGGAAAAGTTGTTTGAGTGTTTCCTCGTCAATGTTTTGTTGTTTAGCATCTTCACGTGCCTTCTGGAAAAACTTGATTAGTCCAGGATTTAAAACTAAAAGTTCATGGTTGGGGTCCACTTTCAGAGAGGCGCCCTTTCCGCCTAGTAGGCAGTCGGTACAGTTGAGAGCGTCTACTTTAAAAAGGTCGTATTGAAAAAGTGAGGGTTTAGGATTTTTTTGATGCAATTAAGCCTCTGCATTTATCTGCGAACTCGCAGTATTCTAGGCATGCTGCGGTTTTGTCTGGTCGTTTCCACTCTGCGCCGCATTCAGGACAGGTAGTTTGGTCTTCGTCGCTCCAGATTTCAAGGTCTCCGCCGCAAACGTGGCATTTGATGTAGGCTGGTTTGGGTTGAAGGAAGTCACGTAGTCCTGGGCAGGTTTGTGGGTTTTTTTCTGTGGGTTTGGAGGTCACTGGATTTCACCTCCTATTGTTATTATGTGTTCTGTTACTGGGATTTGTTTTCCTGAGTCTTGGACTGCTTTGTTTGCGACCCATTTTAGGGCAGAGCAGCATGGTACTTCCATGTGGACAACGGTGATGTTTGCTACTGAGTTTCGTTTGAGTATTTCTGTAAGTTTTTGGGCGTAAGCTCGGGCGTCATCAAATTTGGGGCAGCCTATTAGCACTCGTTTTCCCTGTAGGAGTTTTTCGTGTAAGTTTTTTAGGGCAACTGGTGCGCAGTCAGCGATGAGTAGTAGGTTAGCGTTTTGGTAGAAGGGGGCTTCTAAGGGTACGAGGTTTAATTTAATTGGCCATTGAGGTTTAGCAGGTGTTTTGGTTTCAGTTGTGGTTTGTGAAGTTCTGACGTTAGGGTGTTGTGTTCTGTTTTTTAGGTGTTCATGTACGGCTTTTTCGTCAAATGCCTCTGCTTCTCGTTCAGTTATGGTTATGGCGCCTTGTGGGCACTCGCCTAAACAGGCGCCTAAGCCGTCGCAGTATGTGTCTTTGACGATTTTTGCTTTGCCATTGACGATTTGGAGGGCGCCTTCGGCGCATTTGGGTATGCATCGGCCACAGCCGTTGCAGAGTTCTTCGTTGATGTTTACAATTTTTCTTAAGACCATTTTAGTTTCCTCCTTTTAGGCATTTTCCGCCGCTGGGGCAGAATTTTGCTGCGTGGTTTTCTACTGTTTTAAACAGCATGTTTACTGTTTCTTGGTTAACTGAGTAGACGTGGCGTTTTCCTTGTTTTTGGCCGAATATGAAGTTGCATTCGATCAACGGTTTGAGGTTATGTGAGATCATGCTTTGCTCTTGTCCTAGAGCTTTAGCTAGTTCGGTGACGCTCATGGGTTTGTTCATGAGTTGTTCTAGCGCGGCAAGTCGTGTGGGGTTTGAGAGGTTAGTGAAAAAGCGGTGGCAGATGGGGGTTAAACCTTTTTTCATGTGTTTTACTCTCACATTTTATATGAATAAGTATTCATATGAATTATATTTCATATAAAGTTTGTGGCTCAAAATGAAGGCCTAAAACAGAAACTCAGAAACCACCCAAACCTGCAGCGGCAAGTTTCATCGGCGCACTAAACCACCATAGCGAGGCAAAGTCGATTTGCCATGCAAATTTAGAAGTCAGCGTCTTTTTGAATTTTGATTGTGATGCAGTTTTTACCTTTTTGGATTATGAGACGTCTTAAAACTTCTGTTTTTAGATGTGGCGCAATATGCTGTGATTGCCACTGTAGTTCCTTAAAGACGTTGGTTTCGGCGCGGTGAGGGTCAGCTGCTGCGGTGGCTTTTAAGGCGTAGTAAGCTGCGCCGAAGGCGTGTTGGGGAACATGGGCCGTTGCAACTGCGTGGCCTGCGGCACGTGCCGCAAAACAGGCTGCTGGGTTGGCTTTTGCTTCACGGGCTGCGGCGTGAGCTCTCAGAGAAGCGCTACGTATGTTAGCCATGGTGAATTCGTCGGTGTAAACCCATCTTCGGCAGGTTTCTATGGCTTTTTTTGGGCGGTCGTCGCTTGGGTGTGCCTTCTCAAACAGTGTTAACACTCTGTCGGCGCAGTCTGCAGCCCATGTTGCTAACAGTTTTTGGTCTTGTTTGTGGTACTTTTTCATTACACTTTACAAGACCTCAATCAAAACTTAAACTATCGAGAATGTGCTGAGAGCTTGACAGCAGATATAAACTCACAAACTATTAATAAATACGGCAAGTTCTGTTTAGAGCTATCGGTACTAAACGTATAATGAAATATATAGCACAAATCTATGGGTATTGTTAAGCAGGTGGGAATTATGAGTTACCTTTCCGAGAGAGCAAAGGGGATACAACCTTCACC